>NZ_JAGEKI010000008.1:0-291988 GCF_049887815.1 Pseudomonas sp. NFXW11
ACAAACGCACGCCGTTACCCACTACCTGGGTGCCGCTGCCCAGCTTGGTGGCCGAGTAGACGTCGGAGAACTCTGCGCGGGACGACTTGAAGCCGGTGGTGGCAACGTTGGCGATGTTGTTGCCGGTAACGTCCAGCTGTTTGTTGGCAGCGTAGAGACCGCTAAGGCCGATATTGAAAGACATATTCCACTCCTTGTGCCGGTTAGTCGGCTCTAGATACCAATAGTTTGTACTTTGGACAGGGCGATCGGGCTGCTCAGGCCCGCCAGGTTCAGCATCAACTCACCGCCACTCTGGCTGATGGTGACGCTGTTGACGGTGGCCGGCAGGTAGGTGATCAGGTCAGTGCCCTTGCCATCGATGGTGGTGCTGGCCTTGAAGTTGTAGCTGCCCGGCGCGGCCTTGGTGCCATCGGTCTTGGTGCCATCCCAGACGAAGCTGGCGTTGCCGGCCTTCTGGCTGCCCAGGTCGATGGTCTTGACGGTGTTGCCGTCCTTGTCGGTGATGGTCACGGTGACCGAGCTCACGCTGGATGGCACGGTGACCGAACCGGTCATGCTCTTGCTGGTGTCCACCTGGGCGGAACTGCTCTGGACTATCACCGAGCGACCCACCAAGGACGATGCCTGCAGGGCCTGGGACGACTTGTAGTTGCCCGTGATCGAGTTCACCGAACTGTTGAGGGTGGTGATCCCTTCCAGGGTGGAGAACTGCGCCAACTGGGCAACGAACGCACTGTTGTCCTGAGGATCCAGCGGGTTCTGGTTGTTGAGCTGGGTCACCAGCAGCTTGAGGAACGCATCCTTGCCCAGGGACTGCTTGCCGGTAGCGCTGTTGGTCGCTGCGGCCAGGCCATCGGCGCTGGTGTTGGCGGTCTTTTTCGACGAATTGGCCAGCACATCCTTGAGGGATGGGGCGTTGGTGGTATCAGTAACGCTCATAGGATTCGCCCCTTATCACTGACCCAGGGTCAGGACCTTCTGCATCATGGTTTTGGCGGTATTCATCATTTCAGCGTTGGTCTGGAACGAGCGGCTGGCGGAAATCATGTCGGCCATCTCTTCCACCACATTGACGTTGGGGTAGTAGACATAACCCTTGGCGTCCGCGGCCGGATGGTTTGGCTCGTAACGCGCCTCCAGGTTGCTCTGGTCTTCGACCACACCCAGCACCTGCACGCCCTGGCCTGCCGCATCCTGATTCTGGAACAGCGAATCGCTGCCGCCGGTCTGGGCGCCCTGGAACATGGTGGCAAACACCGGATGACGAGCGCGGTAGGTCTGGTCGATGCTCGACGACACGCTCTCGGCGTTGGCGATGTTACTGGCGACGGTGTTCAGACGGGTGGTCTGAGCGCTCATGCCACTACCGGCAATATTGAAAACACTGGCGAGGGACATGGATTACTCTCCGCGCAGGGCTGCAACCAGCCCTTTGAATTTGCTGTTGAGCAGCGTGAAGCTGGCCTGGAAGTCCACCGAGTTCTGCGCGTAGTTCGATTGCT
Source organism: Pseudomonas sp. NFXW11 (assembly GCF_049887815.1). Classification (NCBI taxonomy): domain Bacteria; kingdom Pseudomonadati; phylum Pseudomonadota; class Gammaproteobacteria; order Pseudomonadales; family Pseudomonadaceae; genus Pseudomonas; species Pseudomonas sp. NFXW11. Next base: position 1,506 of record NZ_JAGEKI010000008.1, read on the forward strand.
CGAGCTGGGCATCCACGGTGTTCTGGTCGATCGAGGGTTGCATCGGCGTGCGGTACTGCAGCGACTCGCCGCCACTGCCCAAGCCCTGGGCTTCGATATGCCGGCTGTTGGTCATGTTCAGCGCGAAGGTGCCGTTCTTGACCTTGTCGTTCTGCTCGGCGAGCACGGCAGAGAAGTCCAGATCCCGAGCCTTGTAGTTCGGGGTATCGGCGTTGGCGATGTTGTTGGCCAACACTTCGGCGCGCCTGGCGCGAAAGCCAAGAGCCTGTTCGTGAATACCCAGCGCTTTATCGAAGCTGATGCTCATTGTCGGAAACCTTTGGGTGACCTGATTTTTCGTAACTCGGATTTAGCAAGCTGCGTGCCAACTATTCGAGCCCCGTAAATCAAGGGTTTCCAGACGGTACCCGGGCGGCAATGCCAGAAAAGCGGCAATGGTTTTCCGCGTAGCGCCGGCAAAGCGGCAATCCCCCTGCCGCTATTCGTCACCTGCACGACAAAATCCCGGACATAAAAAAAGAGGCCCGCGGGCCTCCCTTTTCATTGCGGCAACTGCCGGCTATTTCGCCTGGTAGATGATCCCCGGGCTGCACTGCACCATCTGATAATGATCCGGCAGGCCGTTGAGCGCCTCCGACGCCCCCAGGAACAGGTAGCCACCCGGCTTCAGGGTGCTGTGAATGCGCATCAGGATGTCCTTCTTGACCTCGGCCGAGAAGTAGATCAGCACATTGCGGCAGAACACCATGTCGAACTTGCCGAGACTGGCATAGCTGTCCAGCAGGTTGAACGAGCGAAACTCCACCCGGTTCTTGATCGGCGCCTTGACCACCCAGCGCCCCGCCCCCTTGGGGTCGAAATAGCGCTGCAGACGCTCGGCCGACAAGCCACGACCTATGGCCAGGCTGTCATATTCGCCGGTCTTGCAGTTGATCAGCATGGTCCCGGACAGGTCGGTGGCAACGATCTGCACCCCCATCTTCAACTGACCCATGTTGCTGCGCTCGAACTCGTCGATGGCCATCGACAACGAATAGGGTTCCTGCCCGGATGAGCATGCTGCCGACCAGATCCGCAGACGCTGGTTGGGACTGGCCTTGATAGCCTCGGGGAGCACCTTGTTCTTCAACACCTCAAACGGGTAGGTGTCGCGAAACCACAAGGTCTCGTTAGTCGTCATCGCATCTACGACCATCTCGCGCAATCCGCTGCGTGGCTGGCTCTGAATCCGCTGAACCAGTTCTCCCAAGGTTTTTATACCTTGCTGTTCCATCAGTTTGTTGAGACGGCTCGAGACGAGATATTGCTTATTTTCCCCGAGCAAAATACCACAGGCTTTTTCCAGGAAGACCCGGAACTGTTCAAAATCCAAATTACCCGTAGACAATGCTGCCGCCTCTATAAATCTATGTCCGCCAGGGGCCGGTGCCCTCAGCTGTGGTCTGCTGCTTTGATCCGGTCGACTACCCGGGATGCCAGGTCATCAGGACGGAACTTGGCAAGGAAGTCATCGGCACCGACCTTCTTCACCATCGCCTGATTGAACACCCCGGACAACGAAGTATGCAGGATGATATGCAGCTTTTGCATGCGTGGATCACTGCGGATCTCGGCCGTGAGGGTGTAGCCGTCCATTTCGGGCATCTCGATGTCGGAAATCATCATGAGGAATTCCTCTTCCGGCTTCTTGCCCTCGTCGACCAGCTTGCGCAGGTAGTCCAGCGCCTGCCGACCGTCGTTCAACGCCACCACCTCGACCCCAACGGTCTGCAGGCAGCGGGTCACCTGTTTGCGCGCCACCGACGAATCGTCGACGGTCAGCACCCGCAGGGAAACGGCCTTGTGCTGGGTTTCGACATCCACCACGCCGACCGAAATCGACTCTGAAGTCGGCGCCACTTCCGCCAGCACCTTCTCCACGTCGATGATTTCCACCAACTGGTTGTCGACCCGAGTCACCGCCGTCAGGTAATGATCGCGCCCCGTGCCCTTGGGCGGCGGATGGATCTCTTCCCAGTTCATGTTGACGATGCGTTCCACCGAGCGCACCAAAAACCCCTGGGTCTTGGTGTTGTACTCAGTGATGATGACGAACGGATTGCTCTGATCCTGCAACCCGCCAGAACCGGTGGCCATTGCCAGATCCAGGATCGGAATGGTCGCCCCTCGAATATTCGCGACACCGCACACCACAGGACTGGATTTGGGCATCAGGGTCAGCTTGGGGCATTGCAGCACCTCGCGAACCTTGAATACGTTGATCCCATAGAGCTGCCCACCGTCCAGACGGAACAGCAGCAGCTCCAGGCGATTCTGCCCAACCAATTGCGTGCGCTGGTTTACCGAATCCATTACACCAGCCATGCCCAGACTCCCCAAAGCTTTAAGATCCGACGCACGCTCATTGCTAAACGGCACGGCGCTTGCTTTTTAACTGTTATGAACGCCAATACGACATTTTTCCGACGCCTGACATCCCGCACCCGCACACTGCTTTGCGGGCTGTCTGCGCTGTGCCTCTTAAACCCTGGCGGCCCTGCCGTTGCTGATTCGGTTACCCTGCCTGATTTACTTATCGGCGTCACTCAAGGGTTTCTTGAATTCACGGTAGAAGACTACCTGGCTACCAGTCAAACGGAAGGACGCTACGAAATTCAGGTCAACCAGCTGGACCCGCGCATGCACATGCCGGCGTGCGACAAGGAATTGACAGCGAACCTGGAAAGCCCGGCCCAGCCATTGGGGCGGGTCACGGTGAAAGTGCGCTGCGAAGGCGCCTCACCCTGGACCGTGTTCGTGCCGGCCCAGGTCAAGCTGTTCCGCGAAGTGGTCACCAGCGCCCGACCGCTCAAGCGCGCCAATATCATCGAGCCCGAGGATGTCGTACTGCGCGAACGGGACATCAGCCAGAACAATCAGGGCTATCTGACCTCGGTGGACCAAGCCATTGGTCAGAAACTTGTCCGACCAATGGTCGCCGACCAACTCGTCACCCTGGCTCATCTGGAACAGGCCGAAGTGGTTCGCAAGGGCGATCAGGTAGTGATTTCGGCACGCAGCGGCACCTTGAGCGTAAGAATGCCGGGCGAGGCACTGTCCAATGGCGGCATGAGCGAGCAGATCCGGGTCAAGAACCTGAACTCGCAACGGGTGATCAAGGCCCGCGTGACAGCACCGGGACAAGTGGAAGTGGCCATGTAGATCACTGGCGCTCGATCCACTCGCCCCCTAAACTGTGGCCGATAATAGGGTCGCGGATACCAGCGCAGGCTTGTCGACAATCGAGCCTAAAGTTTTTCAGGGTATGGCCGAAAACCAGGCAAGCGTCCAAATACCCAGAGGTTTTTTCAATCATGGTCATCGACTTCAGCCGTTTAAACAGCTCCCCATCACTGACAGGCAGTACGCGTACCAGCACCAGCAAGGAAACCGGCGACGCCGGCAAGTCCGCTGAGCTGAACACCGCGACCCAGACCAGCAAAAGCGGGGAATCGGTACACCTGAGCAATGAGGCTCAACAGTTGCAGAAGATCACTGACAAGCTGCGCGATCAGCCTGCCGTCGACAAAGCCCGCGTGGCCGAGTTGAAGCAAGCCATTGCCGATGGCAGCTACAAGGTCGACAGCAACCGTGTAGCCAGCAAACTGCTTAACTTCGAAGCCCAGCGCTAGCCATAGGCTCGCGCCAGGCTTTTGGACGCTTAATCCCCAAGGCCAGCCATGCACGACACCAATCTACTGCAACTGATCAACGATGATCTTGCTCCAGCTCAACAACTGTTGGAGCTGCTTCGAGCCGAATCCATTGCCCTGCACGGCCGCGACATGCCGCTGCTAGAGGATATCCTGGCGCAGAAGCAGGCCCTGGTCGTCTTGCTGGAACAGCATGGCCGCAAGCGCACGCAGATCCTTGACAGCCTCAACCTGCCAAGCAACCGCGAAGGTCTCGAGCAACTGGCCGGCCACTCGAGCCTGGGCCAGCAACTGCTCGAACAGAGCGCGATCCTGAGTCAACTGTTGGCCGACTGTCAGGCCACCAACGAAACCAACGGTCGCTCGATCCAGATTCAACAAGCCACTACCGCCAACCAGTTGAAAATCCTCAATGGCGGCGAACCTCCAGCTCTCTACGACGCCCGCGGCTCTACTTCGATGCTTGCGAAGCCCCGTGCACTCAGTCAGGCTTAGGCCGCAAAAATGAGTGCGCGCTACCCAGCCGTGAAACATGCTGGCAAAATGCTAGCCTCTGCGTGTAGTTGTATTTTGTCTGGAGATTGATGAACCGTGTTCAACGCCCCAAACGCGGAAGATACTCCGCAGCCACCCAAGGTGCTCACCACTGCGCTGGAGATTTCCTCCAACCTGCGGTTGCTGCAAGAGAGCCACGACCCGCTGATCATCACTTTCCATGAACGCAGCCAGCGCTTCCAAAGTTATGTGACCGAGGTGGACCGCGACAGCAACATGCTCGCCCTCGACGAAATGATTCCTCGCGATGGCGAACGCTTCCTGTTGGCGGGAGAAGCGTTTCGCGTCGAAGGCTTCCATGACGGCGTGCGCATCGCCTGGGACAGCAATGGCCTGCCGACCCTCGACGAATCCGACGGCGGCCGCTGCTACCGCACCACATTGCCGGACGAAGTGGTCTACCACCAACGCCGCAACGCCTTCCGTGCCGCACTGAAACTCTCGCAGCTGGTGGACATCGAACTCGGTGGCGACAAGCTCAAATCGCCACTCACCGGCAAGCTGCTGGATATTTCCGCCACTGGCTGCAAATTGCGTTTTGACGGTGATGTTTCCTCGCGCCTGCAACTGGGCCAGGTCTACGAGCGCTTTATCGCCGCCCTGCCCTTCGGCAGCATGACCGCCCCGGTAGAACTGCGTTACCTGCATTTTGAAGAGCGCATCGACACCACCTTCGCCGGTGTACGCTTCCACAATATGAGCGGCCTGGTCCAGCGCCAGGTCGAGCGTTTTGTCTATCAGTTGCAACGCGAAGCACGGCGTTTCGATAAAGACGACATCTGATCGACACACGCCAATGAAAACGGGCAGTGCCTTGCGGCAACTGCCCGTTTTGCGTTTTCAGGCCCGGGCTATCGCGGCAAGTCGCCACGGTCCATGGAAGACGCTTCTGGCACCTCAGGCTCAGCAGCGGGGGCATCCTGCGCAGGAGCTGCCTGTGTCTGCATCTGGTCATGAACCACCTGCTCGTCCACCCGCGGGTCGAGCGCCGCCACCAGGGGCGAACTGGACATGCTGTCGGGCATCGCCACGTGATGCAGCGGCGCATCGTCCACCTGGTGCAGATTGGTCACGGCCTTAGGCCGGATCCGCCACACCAGCACCAGGGCAAAGAAACTGAAGAAGGCATAGAGCATCTGGCTGCCGAACAGCTTCATCAATACCCCCGCCGCCAATGGGCCGATACTCGCCCCCACGCCATAGGTCACCAGCAGCATCGCCGTCAACGACACCCGCCGATCGCTCTCGACGTGGTCATTGGAAAAGGCCACGGCCAGCGGATACAGGCAGAACTGCACCAGCGAACAGAGGAACCCCAGGCCGAACAACACCTCCAGGGGCACCGTCGGCAAGATCGCCAAGGGCAGGGCCACCACCGCCAGGAACAGAGCGAAACAGCGAATCAGCAACGCCCGGTCATAACGATCAGACAACCAGCCCAGCGGCCACTGCACCACCAGGCCGGCAAAAATGCAGCTCCCCATGAACAGCCCCACCTGCTCGGTGGTCAGCCCCTGCTGCGAGGCGTAGAGCGGTGCCAGGCCATAGAACGAACCGACGATCAGCCCTGAGCCCAGCACGGTACTGAGGGATTGCGGCACCCGCTTGATAAAGAACCGCGGCTCCATCGGTGCCGGCCGCAGGGGCGCCGGGTGAATGCGCCGCGTCATGGCCACCGGCACCAGGCACAGGGCGAAGCACAGCGCCACCAGCATCAGCAATTCCGGCCCCAGGGCCGGGTGCATGACCAGAATCAGCTGCCCCAGCACCAGCCCCAGATACGAAGCAATCATGTAGCCGCTGAACACCAGGCCACGCTGCTTGGCATCCGCCTGCTCATTGAGCCAGCTTTCAATGACCATGTACTGGCACATCATCCCCAGGCCCACGATCATCCGCAGCACCAGCCAGGCTGGCAGCCATTCCACCAGCCCGTGGCCGAGTACTGCAGCGCCGACTATCCCGGCGCAGGTGGCATAGGCGCGGATATGCCCGACCCGGGCGATCAACCGGTGCCCCAGCTTGCCCCCCAGTACCAGGCCGAAGTAGTTGGCAGCCATCAAGGCCCCCACCCACAGGCTGTCGACATGGTCGGCAGCCAGGCGCAGGCCCAGGTAGGTGCTAAGCAGGCCCGAGCCGATCAACATCATCAGCGAGGCGAAATAAAGCGCTCGAAAAGACTTCCAGATTTGGCGCATCGGCGTTCCGGGCGGCTCCTTGAATGAGGTTTCGGGCCCTTGGCAGACAGGGCCCGACCAGCGACGTTGCGGTTATGCCTGGGCCGCCAGCACGCGCCGTTCCCAGGGAGTGATTTCATCAAAGAAGCTGGTCAGCTCCATGGTCTTCGAAGCGATGTAGCCTTCGATGAACTCGTTGCCGAACAGTTCCCTGGCCAACTGACTGCGTTTCAGGCGCTCCAGTGCCGCATGCAGGGTACAGGGCAGTGCCAGGTTGTCCGGCACCTGGAATTCACCCTGGATCGCCGCCGACGGCTCCAGCTCGTTCTCGATACCATGCAAGCCCGCTGCCAGACTCGCAGCCAGCGCCAGATAAGGATTGGCATCGGCTCCCGGCAGGCGGTTCTCCACCCGCCGCGCTACTGGCGAACTGGCGGGAATTCGCAGGCCCGCGGCGCGATTGTCGTGGGACCAGCAGGCATTGTTCGGCGAAGCATAAGGATGGCAGAGGCGCTGGTAGGAGTTCACATTGGGCGCGAACAAGGCGGTGAAGTCCGCCATCCCGGCCTGCAGGCCACCGATGAAATGATGGAACATCGCGCTGGGCTGTCCATTTTCGTCACTGAAAACGTTACGACCGCTACCTATCTCCACCAGGCTCTGGTGAATGTGCATCGAGCTGCCCGGCGTGTGGGCCAGGGGCTTGGCCATGCAGACCACGATCAACCCATGCTTGAGGGCCACTTCCTTGAGCAGGTGCTTGAACAGGAACGTCTGGTCTGCCAGCAGCAGCGGATCACCGTGCAGCAGGTTGATCTCGAACTGGCTCACGCCCATCTCGTGCATGAAGGTGTCGCGGGGCAGCCCCAGGGCCGCCATGCATTCGTAGACCTCCTTGAAGAACGGCCGCAGGCCGTTATTGGAGCTGACACTGAATGCCGAATAGCCCTCCTCCCGTCGCCCGTCCAGGCCGACAGGCGGGCGGAAGGCCTGGGTCGGATCGTCATGGGGAGCGAACACGAAGAATTCCAGCTCGGTGGCCACCACCGGCGCCAGGCCCAGCTGCGCATAACGGGCGATCACCCGCTTGAGCTGACCGCGAGTGGACAGCCGCGAACTCTCGCCACTGAGCTCGTCCGCATCGCAGATGGCCAGTGCCCGCGGAGTCTGGCTCCAGGGCAGGCGATGGATTTGCCTAGGGTCGGCATTGAGCGCCAGGTCGCCGTCGTCGCTGCCGTAGAAACGTGCCGGCGGGTAGCCGCCCATGATGCACTGCAGCAGCACCCCCCGAGCCATCTGCAAGCGCCGCCCCTCGAGGAAGCCCTCGGCGGTCATTACCTTGCCTCGCGGTACGCCATTCAGATCCGCGGTGACGCATTCGATCTCATCAATGCCCGTCAATCGCTCGGCGAGTGAACTCTGGCCATCGGTTGTCATGACTCAATCCTTGTTGTTATACGAGCCGCGAACGGCGACCCGTACAAAATACGCACCACCCGTTCGAGATTTCAAGCAGGCGTGAAGAATTTCGCCGATGGCGTACCAGCGCCCTGACTCAGGGCAGATAGAGCTTGAACAACCCGCCGCCCAGGGGGCCGCCATTGCTGATCCGGGTGTGTCCGCACACGCCGTTGCGCTGATGCAGCCCGGCGATGCGCCCGGCAAAGTACAGCCCGAGCCCGGTGCTGCCGCTGCTCTGATTGATGCCCTGCACATATTCCTCCTGGCGCTCGATCATCGCCTGGGGATAGCCAGCACCGTCATCGTTGATCGACAGCACCATCTGCCCCTCTTCGTCACTGACACTGATCAGCAGCGCATGCCGCGCATAGCGCAGTGCATTGCTGATGCAGTTGGCCAGCACCGAGGCAATCAATTCACGATCGAAGAAACCCAGCGGGCTCAGGGGGTCGACCTCGTAGGTGGCCGAGATGCCACGACTCTTGAACACCTCCTGGTGGCTCACCAGCTGTGCTTCGATAAAGTCATCCAGCTCGTGATAGGCCGGCTGCAGCGGCAACTGGTTGACGCCCAGCTTGTACAGCCCCAGGAGCTGCACCAGCATGCCGTTGAGGTGCATGAAGTGGTAATCGATCACCCCCTGCTCGGGCGCCTGCTGCGCCTCGGGCAGGCGCGCCAGCCATTGTGCCTGGGCCTGCATCAGCATGGCCAGGGAGTTTTTCATGTCATGTACGGTGGAGGCGATCACCGTGGAAAAATCCAGCGCCCGTTGCTCTTCGTTCATTCGCCAAACGCCTTGCTTCGCAGCTTCTGATAACGCGGAAAACGCGCGTCGGTATCGGGCATCATGCCCACCATTTTCAGGCACACCCGGCATTCTTCCAGGAGCGCCGCATCCGGATTGGCATCTGCGCCGTGCAACAGCGACTGCGCCATGTTCAAGGCAATACTGATGTTCTTGGGCTGCATCGCCAGCGCCTTGCGGAACAGCTCCCGAGCCTCGGCCAGGTTGCCCCCCTTATAGCTGCGCACACCCTGGCGGTTGATGTCGGCCGCCGCATTGGAAGAGCTGAGGATAGTCGGGTCGTCGGTGAGCTTGGCAATGTTCTGCATGACCTTGGGGTCATCGCCATAGATCTCCGCGCAGTTCTTCAACATCGAGGCACCGGCACTGGCCTGGCCGAGCATCTGCAGTTGCTTGGCCACCAGCAGTGCCGCCTCGGGACTCATGAACTGCTCCATGTCGTCCAGGCGCAGCAACGCCTGCTCGGTGAGCTTTTCTGCGGTTTCCGCATCATTGAGCAACAGGCTGGTGGCTTTCATCAGTCGTGCGCGAATCTGCAGGCCCGGGTCCGCCGGGTTTTCCTTGGCCACCGCGCTCAGGGTCTGGTTGATTTCCAGGCGGGTACGGGTATCCAGGCCTTTTTCGCTGCCCTTGCTGATCAGCGCATGGGCCAGGCCAAGGTTGCTTTCCGGGTCCTTGAAGCGCGATTGCGCCCCCTGGGACACCGCCTGGCGATAGGCCCTGGAGGCACTGTCGAAGTCTTCGTTGGTCATCGCCAGCTTGCCCAGCAGGGCCTGGCGCCGCGGGGCCAGGGGCGACAGCCGTACCGCTTCTTCCAGCACGCTCTGGGCGCGCTTGGTATCCCCTTCAGCCACCAACACATCGGCCAAGCCATCGTAGAGCCCAGGCATCATCGGGAAAGCCTTCAGGGCTTTTTCGTATACCGCCTTGGCTTCGGTAATTTGCCCGCGCTTGAACAGCAGGCGCCCCAGCCCGACATAGGCCCAGGGCAATGGACGGTCGGCCAGGATGCTGTTGTACAGACGCTCCAGGGGCTCGTTCTGATGCATGTCGCGCAGGGCATCGGCACGGTAGCGCAGGCACAGCGGTGCATAGCGCGGGTCTTGCTTGCACAGAGTGACGCAGGCGTTGAGGACTTCCACCGGCTTGCCCCGGTCCAGGGCCTGGAGGATCGGCTTGAGCAGGGTCTTGCGCTGCTCCAGACGCTCCAGCCGCTGGGCCAGACCGGAACGGTTGAAAGGCTTGGTCAGGTAGGCGTCGGGCTCATGCTCAAGGGCACTGAGCACCATGGCCTGGCTGGTCTCGGCGGTCACCATGAGGAATACGCTCTCATGGCTGATGAGCTTTTCCAGCATCAGGTCTTCCAGCACCTGCTGGCCGTTTTTCTTGCCATCACCCAGGTGATAGTCCTGCAGGATGAAGTCGTAGCGCTTTTGCGCACACATGCGCAGGGCCTGTTCGCCGGTGTCGGCGGTATCCACATCCTTGACGCCCAGCTCACGCAACATCGAACGCACCGAACTGCGGTAGTCCGAGAAATCATCGACGATCAAAAAGCTCTTTTGGTGGTACGCCAGCATCGAAGATTCCAGGCAAGTAAGAAGATCAATCCAGAGACACGAGGAACCGCCCGGCTTCGCAGCCCTTTCGGCGCGCAGATAATAGCTGCTGGCCACGGGCTATCAAGCACTTTGCGGTCGGCCTGTGATGCAGGTCGCCGCTTGGGAACACAATTGTCCACTGGAGTTATCGGCCGGGTTCGGCATTCCCTTATAGGGATCGGGCAGCATTTGCCCCTGACCAGCTTCCGTTGTCAGCCAACGCGAAAAAAAGCCCTGAAAAGCGGCCGGTTCGAGGCGCAAAATCTTGGATTCTGTAATACCAACTGATAGCGTGCGCGCCTCAAGCCCTGATGGTTTCCGGCAATGTTTCCCCCTGTACCGGGTCGGCCAGGAGAACCCATCACACAGGCTTGCCACCCCGAGTGTCGAAGGATCGGCAAGGCGCCCGGGGCTGGTATCGACGATGGCAAGTGCCGGTCAGCCAGACAGCGCACCTCAGGTGCGCAAGTCATTATCGAATGGAGTTAAGGATGGCGCAGGACAGCAGTGCAGTAACCGGCATCGAACTGGAACAGTTCATGGATCGCCTCGACGCACAACAGCAAGAGCAGGAGCACGACAACCTGCTGGTCCAGTTGCAGGCGCAGCCACTACGGGCCGACTCCCTGTCTTCCATCGACCGCCTGCACAGCCTGTGGATGCAAGCCGGTGACTGGCCCGCAGCCCGCGCGGTGATCGACCGCGACGGCGATGCCCTGCTGCAGGCGGCCGCTGAGGCGGATCGCGCCGAACTGGCGATGAACCTGGCAATCATGCGCCTGCGCATCGCCCACTTTATCGACGACGAGGCGACCCTGCTCAGCGTGCTCGACCAGCTCGACCAGATGGCCACGCAGAGCCTGGACTTCGACGTCGAGCATTATCGCCGCTACCGGATCTTCGACGAGATGGAACATGGCAGCGTCGCCGTCGCCCTGAAAACCATCGACGTGCGATACGCCCTGACCCTGATCAACCCGGAGCGCGCCGCAGTACGTGCCTGGGATGCCGCCGACCAGCATCGGCGGCGAGCCATGGTACTGGCCGCCCATCAACAGGACGAAGAAGCCCGCGCCGCGGCCCTGGAGGCAGTCAATGCGATTCGCAGCGCCGGCCCCGACCAGGACATCGACGAAGGCGACTGGCTGTGGCTGGGCAACTCGCTGATCGAGATCCTCCCGCTGCGCCTGGCGCTGTTCGAACAACCCATTGCCCAGCTCACCGCCGGGCTTTCGCTGCCCAAGCGCCGTGAGTGGGAAGTGCGCAGCGCCCGCCTGGCTGCCCGCGCCCTGCATGCCCAGGGCGACCTGGCCGGCGCCTTGAAGGCCTGTCACGCCGCGGCCCTGAGCCTGGACTCCGACGGCAGCAACAACTTCATCGAATTCGAGCTGCCCTGGCTGATAGAGGCCGGGCGCATCGAAGAAGCCGGGCATCGGGCCTTTATCGACCTCTATGACCAGCAGAACGAGATATGGTCGGGTACGGCCCGGCTGATCCTCAAGCGCCTGCAAGACCCTGAGGACGACAATGCCTGGTGGCCGATCTGCGTGATGCGTGCCTGCATCAACCCGGAACTGTTGCAGGCCTTTCTCTGCGAGCTGCCGGCCGCCGATCCCGATGTGCCGGCCGCCACCCCCTTGCTGGCCACCCTTTATGCGGCGATGGACGACCTGCAACTGCTCGATTCGCTGTTTGCCCAAGCGCGCGCCGAAGCCCTGCGTCGATCGCCGCAGCACCCGTGGATCAACCGCCTGGCAGCGGTGCATGATGGCGAGCGCGAGCTGATCGATGCGGCCACTGAAGTCCGCCTGTTGCAGGAGGCGATCCAGGCGGGCCGATTGCAGGACAATCGCAGCGCCTTTTCGCTACTTGCCGCCCAGATCAAGAACCTGGGGGTAGTCGAAGCACTGAAACAACCGAAGCCGCTCCTGGGCAGCGGCAGGTACGCCTACAACTATGCCCTGAGCATCGAGAATCTGGTCGAAGCCGAAGCCAACAAACTCTCGGGCGCGCCTCAGGATGAAGCCTACGCCTTGCTGCGCGAAGCGCAGAAGGATGCCTACGAACAGGGCCAGGCTCATATGGAGCGCTATTTCGCCACGGGCAGCGGCCATCCGTTCGACGCCTCTGCGCACCTGTACTCCATGCTGTGCAACAACCTGGCGATCAACTATCGCTGCTACAACGACCAGGACCGTTTCCAGGATGCCGTCGAGCTGCACCTGCGGGGCATCGCCGCCAGCTCCTTCGCCGAGCACTATCATGGTGTGCTCAGCTCCCGTATAGCCCAGGAAGATCAGCCCGGCATCACCGAAGCGGCAGAGCAGTTGTGGCACTACGCGATGGACCATGGCTACAGCCGCCACAACCCGGATGACTACATAGGGTCGGTGGCTTACGCCCTGTACTCCCTGGATCGCGACAGCGAAATCCTGATCTGGCTCGAACGCCTGCTCAAGTGGCAGACGGACCAAGGGATAAGCGACCCGCAACTGGACAGCTCGGCGCTGTTCGCCCGGATCAAGGTGGCGCGCTACCTGGCCCACGCCCACCCGGACAACGCCGACAGCCTGTGGCAGCGCTATGAACCGCTGGTGCTGGCCATGAATGAAGTTTCGGTGACGTCGGTATCGGTGGATTTCCTCAAGGCTCGTGGCCGTATCGCCGAAGCCATCGACTACTGCACCCGAACCCTGGCGCTGTGTTCCCCTGACGTGGAATACGACGTGCAATGCCGGGCCCGCACCGAGCAGATCCTGGCCGAGCTGCGGGCGCCGCAACAGCCGGCCAGCAAGAAAAGCTGGTGGCAGATATGGAAGTAACCAACGAACAACGCAGCTCCAGCTACGCGCCGCGCAACCTGCTCAATGCCGACCAGCTCAAGGCCGGCATCCAGCAGCGCAGCCAGCAACGCGGCGATGAGGCGCCCGTGCAGGGTTGGCTGCTCAATCACTTCTATCGGCATCTGGTGGGCAATTTCGAGCCCGCCCGGCAGATCCACAGCCTGGAAGACGCCGCTGTGGCCTTGGCCAGCGATGCCCTGCCGGCCTGGGTGAGCGGGTATTTCAAGGCTGCCGCCAAATCCCCGGACGGGGACACCGCGGCCCAGCTGGTGTGGATCGATCCCCAGGAACCGCAGCTGCTGCAGCAGGAAGCCCGGCTGGTGGAATTCCTCACCTCACGCAAGGGCACCGCCCTGGAAGGCAAGCTCGAGCGCATCACCTGCCCCCAAGCCCTGGCGCTATGGGAAAAGGAACATGCGCAGATGGCCGTGCGGGTCGAGCAGGGCTGGCGCCAGAGCTCGAGGGAGGCCTTGACGACAGTCCTGGCCGGCCCTGGCCACAACTGGGTGGAATTGCGCCCGGAGAGCCCACTGCTGCGCGCCGAAATGGCCTTTGAAAGCTATGTGATGCGCCATTGCCTGGGGCAGTTCGCCAACCGCAGGGAATTGCTTGGCGGCTATGGCGAGCGCTATGCCGAGGCCGTTGAGCAACACAATATGCGCGTGTTCAGCCTGCGCGACGCCCAGGGCCAGCCCCATATCACGGTCAGCCTGATCATCCAGGAAGACCGCACGCTGACCGTAGAGCAAGTCAAGGGCAAGCAGAACCGCCCGCCGGTGGAGCGCTACTTCCAGGACGTCCTGCAACTGCTCAATTCCCTGGGAACCGATTCACAGACGCCGGCCGACTGCATCGCCATCGGCCTGGTGCGTACCGAAAGCGGCTGGCTGCGTATCGAGGAGGTCAGCGACGCCCAGGCCCAGACTCGCCTGGTGGCTCGCTACCCGCAGCTGTATCGGCGCCTGGAGAAGCCCTCGGCCATGGTCGAATGGCTGGTGGCGGCGCGACAAGCCGAACTGCTGCAGGAGCTGCCACCACAGGCCCCCACAGTCGGCTACGCCACCCGTCATCTGTACAAGAAAAGCCCCTGGCCGCAGCGCCAGGCCGACGATCCGCTGTACCACACCGAAAACATGCCCTGGAAGGACCTGTCCCCGCACCTGGCGCAAGCAATAACAACCTGGCAGGGCCGAGGCCGCTGATATGCACATCTTCACTCTGTTGCTGATCCTGGTCGGTGCCTGGATCGGCTGGCGCAGCTTCACGCGCCCCAACTCCAGCTCGCTGCTGGTGTTCAAGCCACGCAAGCGCTGGGCACTGACCCTGGCCCAACCCATGGTCGATGCCACGGGCATGACCGGCTTCTTCGACCCCGACACCACGCATTTCATGGATCAGGCGATCACCACCCTGCGGACGCCGTTGCTGCACCAGATCGGCTTGCGCAGCAACGCCACGGACGAGGAAGTGCGCACGCACCTGAACGGCACCCTGGAACGCCAGTGGTTTCGGCTCGACCTGCACAGCCTGAACGCCACCGATGAGCCACAAGCGGCCATGGCCTTCGCCTGCGTGCGCTGCGCCTTTCTGGTCCGCTGCGCGATGCTGATGAACTGGATCGAACCCGAGACTGGATGGCGCATTCTGCTGCTCAATGCCCAGCGGGCCCAAGACTGCTTCGATGGCTGGGAAGCATTCGGCAGGGCCTTTATGCTCGGGCGCCAGCAATGGGTCGGGGCATTTCGCGCCGACTCGCTGGGGAAAGCCTTCAATGAAGCCAGCCTGAGTCGATTGCTTGCGCCTGGCAGCGGGGTTTGGGCGGCAGTGGCCTGGCAGGGGCTGCCGGCGCTCTGTCCACAGCAGGATTGAAGCTGCGAGAGGGGAATGGATGGTGTCCCAGGGCAGGTTCGAACTGCCAACCTTCCCCTTAGGAGGGGGATGCTCTATCCAATTGAGCTACTGGGACAAACAAGCGGCGCCTGATGCTGCACGGCGCAAAGAACGGCGTGCATGTTAACGGCCAGGGGCGCATTTGTCATGTGATCCATAGGGCTTTTTGCACCTGCTGCTACGCCCACTCCCGACGGCTCGAGAGCGCACCGTGCAAATTGCATCACTGCAAAAAGCCATCATTGCAAAATGCAATTGAGCCATTGCTTGATAGCAAAATAAATTGCTGTTTTTAAAGGATTTAATCGAAAATAGAGGCTTGGCACGCGGGCTGCTTTCCCCAGTGGAAACAACACCAAGGAGATACAGCATGAACAGTGCCCTGTTGCTCTTGAATGCGACAGCCGTCGCCGTATTGATGGCCTTGCACTTTCAACCCGCAGGCCAGGCCATCTCTGCCAGTTCGCTCAGCCTCCATTACAGCCCGCGCCAGACCGCGCAACTGGCGGTCATGAACCAGCCGTTCGAGCCCAGCCTGCTGAGCCAGTCCGCGCAACCGTCGCCCCAGCAACAACCAGCCGCCGCATCCGCCGAACGCTGGGTATTTTGAGATCCGGATTCCAGGAGTCACCCATGTCCACCGCAGCCAAAAGCCTGCTTGTCCTGACACTGCTCAGTGGCATCGCCAGCCTATCACTGCCTGAAGACCCCTTCGGCATCGCAGCGCTGATCGTCAGCGGTGCACTGTTCAGCCTGTTTCTGCTGGCACTGATCGCCGGCCGCAAGATCAAGTTCGATCCGGTACTGCGCTGAGCCCGTGCTCACGCAAGATCGATAGCAGGCGCTCCAGGGTCTGTTGCAGCGCTGTAGAGTTGTCCAGACGCACCACCTGCTCCTCATCGAGCCAGGCGGCGCTGACGAACTGCTGGTTGCGCTGCAGGCGGTTGTCGATTTCCGCCAGGCTTTCCCTGGCTCGGCCCAGTAATCGGTGACGCAGCACTTCGGTATCCACCGTCAGGACAATCGGCAGCAAATCGGGATAACGATTCCGTGCCTCGGGCAAATACCCTCTGGAACCATTGACCAGGACATTGCGCCCCGCTGCCAGCCATTGATCGATCGATACAGGAATGCCATAGCCCAGGCCATTGGCAAACCAAGCCAAGGCAAAATCGCCCTGGGCCATCCGTCGCTTGAACTCTTCGGCCCCGACTTCAATTGCATCCTCGCCCACCGACTCCGCGGAACGAGTGATCACCCTGCGTGCAACCTCACAACCCAATGCCCGCAAAGGCTCTCGGGCTACATCGATCAGGCTGTCCTTGCCGGCCCCTGAAGGGCCCATGAGGTAAATCAGCCTACCCGGCATCAATCGAGGTTCCGCACTGTACAATTAGTAATTCGGCCATTTGCCACTATCCTCTATCAGGTAGGGATCAGGTTACTCACCCGCATAGCATGCACCCTCGCCGATGCACTGACACTCCCGCAGGATGGGAGAATGCGGCCAACAACGCGGACCCGGCGATCTTTTCAAACCAGTCCGCATTTCTGATAATTGGTGCTGGCATAACGCCTTTATCCAGTTCAATATTTGTCACAGAATTGACGCCAATCATCTGGCTACCTTGAGGCATGATGCGGGCCTCTTAACAATTCAGGTTGAACATTTGGCATTCAGGCTTGTCCTAAAAAACAGCCCGCGGCCAATTCCGAGAACCGCTCCCCTGAACTAACCGGTTAAATATATGCGCCCATTGAAACAGGCAATTTATTCCAGCCGTACGGCTGACAAGTTCGTCGTACGTCTACCAGACGGGATGCGTGAACGCATTGCCGAGGTGGCTCGCAATCATCACCGCAGCATGAACTCCGAAATCATCGCGCGCCTGGAACAGAGTCTTATTCAGGAAGGCGCCTTGGGTGAAGAGTTGAGCATGCGCCTGGACAGCCCCGAGCTGTCTCTGCATGAACGCGAACTGCTTCAACGTTTCCGCCAACTCTCACATCGCCAGCAGAACGCTTTGGTCTCGCTGATCGCCCATGACGCTGAAATGGCCGCAGACGCCACCTGATACCACCCCGAATACTCGAGCCAGCTTCAATAGCTGGCTTTTTTTTGCCTGCGCCAAATGCAACGAAGCGCCATAAAGGCGCTTCGTGGGTCAACCGATCGGCAATGGCTCAGAGCAGGAAGATGGTTGCCAGGCCAAGGAAGATGAAAAATCCGCCGCTGTCGGTCATGGCCGTAATCATTACGCTGGCCCCCATTGCCGGGTCGCGCCCGAGGCGCGCCAGGGTCATGGGTATCAGCACCCCCATCAGGGCCGCCAGCAGCAGGTTCAAGGTCATGGCAGCCGTCATCACCACCCCCAGCGACCAACTGCCATAGAGCATGTAGGCCACCGCACCGATCACCCCACCCCAGACCAGACCGTTGATCAAGGCCACCGCCAGCTCCTTGCGCATCAAACGCGAAGTGTTACCGGTGCTGACCTGATCCAGCGCCATGGCCCGCACAATCATGGTGATGGTCTGGTTGCCCGAATTACCGCCAATGCCCGCAACGATCGGCATCAGCGCCGCCAATGCCACCAGTTTTTCAATCGAACCTTCAAACAGGCCAATCACCCGAGACGCCACGAATGCGGTGATCAGATTGATCGCCAGCCAGGCCCAACGGTTGCGCAACGATTTCCAGACCGAAGCGAAGATGTCTTCTTCTTCGCGCAGACCAGCCATATTGAGGACTTCGGTCTCACTTTCCTCACGAATCAGGTCGACCATTTCATCGATGGTCAAACGCCCGATCAACTTGTCGTTCTTGTCGACCACCGGGGCCGAAATCAGGTCGTAACGCTCGAATGCCTGGGCCGCATCGTAAGCGTCCTCATCGGGATGAAAGCTCACCGGGTCGCTGGCCATGACTTCCGCGACCTGTTTTTCCGGATCATTGACCAGCAGTCGCTTGATCGGCAGCACGCCCTTGAGCACACCGTCGTAATCCACCACGAAGAGTTTGTCGGTATGCCCAGGTAGCTCCTTGAGACGGCGCAGGTAACGCAATACCACTTCAAGACTGACATCCTCACGGATGGTCACCATCTCGAAGTCCATCAGCGCACCGACCTGCTCCTCGTCGTAGGACAACGCAGAGCGAACCCGCTCACGCTGCTGGCCGTCAAGGGCCTCCATCAGCTCATGGACGACGTCTCGCGGCAGCTCAGGGGCCAAGTCAGCAAGTTCGTCGGCGTCCATCTCCTTGGCGGCAGCCAGGAGCTCGTGATCGTCCATGTCGGCGATCAGGGTTTCTCGAACGGAATCGGATACTTCAAGAAGAATGTCGCCATCGCGCTCGGCCTTGACCAGTTGCCAGACGGTCAGACGCTCTTCCAGAGGCAAGGCTTCGAGGATATAGGCGACGTCGGCAGAGTGCAGGTCATCGAGCTTGCGTTGCAGCTCGACCAGATTCTGCCGGTGGACCAGGTTCTCTACCCGGTCATGGTGATGGCCTTCCTGACGATGAGTCAGGTCTTCGACCACCCGTTGGCGCTGCAGCAGCTCAACGACTTGAGCCAAGCGATCCTGCAGGCTTTCCTGGGTTTTCTTTACTTCTACTTCGGTCATAGGCGAACTCCACTCCCAGCAGCGGAGCACGCCGGAAGGATCAATCAGTCAGTTCTTGATTGTGAAAACGGGATACTGAGTAACTACTGGGTAAGTCCATGGAGATATTCCACAAGCCCCGGCGGGGCTGACGGGCGCAATCATACACCGCTTGACGGTTTAAAACGTTAAAAAATCGCGGCAAGAACAAGCGCTTGCGGCACAAACCTGAGCAGCGTCCGAATCTATAAAACTGCGACGCCTTGGCAGAAAAGGAAAACACAGGCCGCAAGAAAAAAGCTGGCGACAGACAGCACGTTCGACTGCCAACAGCCAGAGCCGTTCCAGTCGGACGCACAAGAAGAGAGACCAGTAGATAAACCGCAGAAAGCAAAAAGCCCGCATCTTTCGATGCGGGCTTCCTGTTGTATGGTGCACTCGACAGGATTCGAACCTGTGACCGCTCGGTTCGTAGCCGAGTACTCTATCCAGCTGAGCTACGAGTGCAAGTTGTGTTTTTAGACCAGACCACAACTGGTTGAAGCCAAGTTAACTACATCGCTGTAACTAACTCTTAAATGGTGCACTCGACAGGATTCGAACCTGTGACCGCTCGGTTCGTAGCCGAGTACTCTATCCAGCTGAGCTACGAGTGCATTTGTTGCCGCGCATTATAGGCCGTTAAATCTTCTTGTCAAGCACTTTTTCTAGTAATTTCAACAACTTACAGAAGAAGCCAGATTACAACGTACTAAGCAAATAATGGCGGAGAACGGGGGATTCGAACCCCCGACACCCTTTTGAGGTGTACTCCCTTAGCAGGGGAGCGCCTTCGGCCACTCGGCCAGCTCTCCGCAACACGGGGCGTATATTAACCACCTTTCTCCCCGTTTGCAAACAAAAAAAACGAGAAAAATTAATGGCTTGGTTCTTCGTCCTTCTCTTTCTTAATCCGCAGGTAAATTTCCTCACGGTGAACCGCCACTTCTTTGGGGGCGTTGACACCAATACGCACTTGATTACCTTTGACGCCGAGCACGGTCACAGTGATCTCGCCATCACCAATGATCAGGCTTTCTGCACACCGACGAGTCAGAATCAGCATACCTATCTCCTCACGCATTACATTTCAGGGACTACAGTCTGCAAAAAAAAGGGTGCGGGACTACAACCGGGTCGGCTGCAGTCCTACACGCCTTAGTATTGACTAGCACGGGCAAAAGAACAGTTTTCTCCCGCGCCGATCAAAAACGCAAAGGGCGCGGTCAGACCGCGCCCCTTTTAGCCACGCATCACTCGCCCTGTCGGGCCGGAGCGTCAAGCTCGAAAGCGGTGTGCAGTGCACGTACCGCCAATTCCAGGTACTTCTCTTCGATCACCACCGAAACCTTGATTTCGGAAGTGGAGATCATCTGGATATTGATGCTTTCCTTGGCCAGGGCTTCGAACATGCGGCTGGCCACGCCCGCGTGGGAGCGCATGCCGACACCCACGATGGACACCTTGGCAATATCGGTATCACCGACCACTTCACGGGCGCCGATTTCACGTGCGGTGTTTTCCAGCACGGTCTGGGCGGAAACATAGTCGTTGCGGTGCACGGTGAAGGTGAAGTCGGTGGTGTTATCGTGCGCAACGTTCTGCACGATCATGTCGACTTCAATGTTCGCCGCGCTGATCGGGCCGAGAATCTTGAAGGCCACGCCAGGGTTGTCTGGCACGCCACGGATAGTCAGCTTGGCTTCATCGCGATTGAAGGCGATGCCGGAAATGATCGGCTGTTCCATGGATTCCTCTTCATCAATAGTAATGAGGGTGCCCGGACCCTCCTGAAAGCTGTGCAATACGCGCAGCGGAACGTTGTACTTGCCCGCAAACTCGACCGCCCGGATCTGCAGCACCTTGGAACCGAGGCTGGCCATTTCCAGCATCTCTTCGAAGGTGATCTTGTCCAGGCGCTGAGCCTTGGGCACCACCCGTGGATCGGTGGTGTAGACGCCATCCACATCGGTATAGATCTGGCACTCATCGGCCTTCAGGGCCGCCGCCAGCGCCACACCGGTGGTGTCGGAACCGCCACGCCCCAGGGTGGTGATGTTGCCGTGCTCGTCAACGCCCTGGAAACCTGCAACCACAACCACACGACCGGCCTTCAGATCGCCACGAATCTTCTGATCATCAATCTGCAGGATTCGCGCTTTATTGTGAGCGCTATCGGTCAGGATTCGCACCTGGTTACCGGTGTAGGAAACCGCCGGAATACCGCGCTTGATCAACGCCATGGCCAGCAGGGCGATGGTCACCTGCTCACCGGTGGAGACAATCACATCCAGCTCACGGGGAACCGGCTTGTCGTCGCCACTGATCTGCTTGGCCAGATCGATCAGGCGGTTGGTTTCGCCACTCATCGCCGACAGCACAATCACCAGGTCATCGCCGGCTTCGCGGAACTTCTTCACCTTGTCGGCAACCTGCTCGATCCGCTCGACAGAGCCGACCGAAGTGCCTCCAAATTTCTGTACGATCAAAGCCATTTTCTAAGCCGCCTCAGCCCGTAAAGGGGCGCCCGTTAATCAATCAAACTGCACAGCGCAAGGCCCCGTCACTAGACGACGGGGCCGGCTCGGCGCCTTAAATGCCCTGCTCGACAAATGGCACGGTCAGGGCCAGCGCGGCATCCAGCGCAGCGGCATCAACACCGCCGCCCTGGGCCATGTCTGGACGACCACCGCCCTTCCCGCCCACCGCCGCAGCGGCTTGCTTCATCAAATCACCGGCTTTGAGTTGGCCAGTCAGGTCCTTGGTCACACCTGCAACCAGTACGACCTTTTCCTCATGGACACTGCCGAGCAGGATCACTGCGCGGCCGAGTTTGTTCTTCAACTGATCCACCAGCGCCAGCAGCGCCTTGCCATCCTGGCCATCGAGACGTGCAGCCAGCACTTTCACGCCCTTGATGTCTGCCGCCTGAGCGGACAGATCGTCGCCGGCCGCGCTGGCCGCCTTGGCCTGCAACTGCTCGAGCTGCTTCTCCAGCAGACGATTGCGTTCCAGCACCGCCGACAGCTTGTCGATCAGGTTGTCACGGCTGCCCTTGACCAGGGTCGCCGCTTCCTTGAGTTGCTCTTCCGCAGCGTTCAGGTACGCCAGGGCCGCAGCACCGGTGACCGCTTCGATACGCCGCACACCGGAAGCCACACCGCCTTCACTGGTGATTTTCAGCAGGCCGATATCACCGGTGCGATTGGCGTGGATACCACCGCACAGCTCCACCGAGAAATCGCCGCCCATGCTCAGCACGCGCACGCTGTCGCCGTACTTCTCGCCGAACAGCGCCATGGCGCCCTTCTTCTTGGCAGTGTCGATGTCGGTTTCTTCGGTTTCCACCGCCGTATTCTTGCGAATCTCGGCGTTGACTATGTCTTCCAGGGCCTTGATCTGCTCAGGCTTGATCGCTTCGAAGTGGCTGAAGTCGAAGCGCAGGCGCTGGCTGTCCACCAACGAGCCCTTCTGCTGTACGTGGTCACCCAGCACCTGGCGCAATGCGGCGTGCAGCAAGTGGGTGGCCGAGTGGTTCAGCGAGGTGGCATGACGCACCTCGGCGGCTACCTGGGCTTGCACCTCGGCGCCCACCATCAGGTTGCCCTGGGCCAGTACGCCGTGATGCAGGAAAGCCCCGCCGGTCTTGGTGGTATCCCGCACATCAAAGCGGCCGTTGGCGGTCTGCAGATAACCGCAGTCGCCGACCTGGCCACCAGATTCGGCATAGAACGGCGTCTGGTCGAGAACCACTACGCCTTCTTCGCCTTCATTCAGAACGTCGACCGACTGCCCTTCTTTATAGAGGGCGACCACTTTCGCCGAACCGCTGGTGGCCTGATAGCCGGTGAACTCAGTGGCCACGTCGACCTTGACCAGGCTGTTGTAGTCCATGCCGAAGGAACTGGCGGAACGGGCACGCACGCGCTGGGCTTCCATCTCGCGCTCGAAACCTTCCTCGTCCAGGGTCAGGCTGCGTTCACGGGCGATATCACCGGTCAGGTCCATCGGGAAACCGTAGGTGTCGTACAGCTTGAACACCACATCACCCGGTACCACCGAGCCCTTGAGCTCGGCCAGGTCCTGCTCGAGGATCTTCAAGCCCTGCTCCAGGGTCTTGGCGAACTGTTCTTCCTCGGCCTTCAACACGCGCTCGATATGCGCCTGCTGGGATTTCAGCTCAGGGAAGGCTTCGCCCATCTCGGCCACCAGGGCCGCGACAATCTGGTAGAAGAAGCTGCCCTTGGCGCCCAGCTTGTTGCCGTGACGGCAAGCGCGGCGAATGATCCGGCGCAGCACGTAGCCACGACCTTCGTTGGACGGCAGCACGCCGTCGGCAATCAGGAAGCCGCAGGAACGGATATGGTCGGCCACCACTTTCAGCGACGCCTGGGCATCGTTGGTGCAACCAATGGCCTTGGCCGCCGCGTCCAGCAGGCTCTGGAACAGGTCGATCTCGTAGTTCGAGTGCACGTGCTGCAGCACCGCGCTGATCCGCTCCAGGCCCATGCCGGTATCCACCGACGGCGCCGGCAGCGGATGCAGCACGCCGTCGGCGGTGCGGTTGAACTGCATGAACACGTTGTTCCAGATCTCGATGTAGCGGTCGCCATCCTCTTCCGGCGAGCCGGGTGGGCCGCCCCAGATATCGGCGCCGTGATCGTAGAAAATCTCGGTGCAAGGACCGCACGGGCCGGTATCGCCCATGGTCCAGAAGTTGTCGGAGGCGTAAGGCGCGCCCTTGTTGTCGCCGATGCGCACCATGCGCTCGGCCGGTACGCCGACTTCCTTGGTCCAGATGTCATAGGCCTCGTCATCGCTGGCGTAGACCGTGACCCAGAGCTTTTCCTTCGGCAGGTTCAGCCACTTGTCGGAGGTCAGGAAGGTCCAGGCGAAGGTGATGGCGTCACGCTTGAAATAGTCGCCGAAACTGAAGTTGCCCAGCATTTCGAAGAAGGTGTGGTGACGAGCGGTGTAACCGACGTTTTCCAGGTCGTTGTGCTTGCCGCCGGCGCGGACGCACTTCTGGCTGCTGACAGCGCGGGTATAGGCGCGCTTTTCCTGGCCCAGGAAGCAGTCCTTGAACTGGTTCATCCCCGCGTTGGTGAACAGCAGGGTGGGGTCGTTGCCTGGGATCAAGGAGCTGGAGGCTACACGGGTGTGGCCCTGCTCTTCGAAGAAGCGGAGGAAGGCTTCACGGATTTCTGCGCTTTTCATTAGGTTCTTCCACGGAGACTGCGGCCAAAGGCCTGTGCGCAACGTCAACAGACGAAACGACGGCAAAGGGCCGCATTATATCGGCGTTAATCACTTGGTACAGCGTGTTTCTACGATACAAACAGTCAATTGGACGGAGAACACTGTCAGTTACGGGAAAACTCGGCAAAAGCTGCCACCACTGGCTCGATTTGCCCCGCATTGACGTCCAGATGGGTCACCAGGCGCAGCCTGGGCGCGGCACTGAGGAGAATCCCCCGCTCGCCGGCAAACGCCTTGAGCGCCGCGGCCCTTTCGCCCACCTGCACATAGAGCATGTTGGTCTGTACCGGCTCGACGCTGTAACCCACCCCGCGCAAGCCCTCTGCCAGCAACTGCGCATGGGCATGGTCCTCTGCCAGGCGCTGTACCTGGTGCTCCAGGGCATACAGCCCCGCCGCCGCCAAACCGCCGGCCTGACGCATGCCACCGCCGAGCATCTTGCGCAGGCGCCGCGCCTTGCCGATCAGCGCCGCAGAACCGCACAGCACCGACCCCACCGGCGCCCCGAGCCCCTTGGACAGGCACACCGACACCGAATCGAAATGCTCGGTGATCACCCGGGCATCCACCCCCAGCTTCACCGCCGCGTTATACAAACGCGCGCCGTCCAGGTGCAGGGCCAAACCGTGCTCACGAGTGAAGGCCCGGGCCTGGGCCAGGTAGGACAGCGGCAAGACCTTGCCCTGCATGGTGTTTTCCAGGGCCAGCAGGCGGGTGCGGGCGAAATGGAAATCATCGGGCTTGATGGCCTGGGCAACCTGCTCCAGGTCCAGCGAACCATCGGCCTGGACCTCCAGCGGCTGCGGCTGGATCGAACCCAGCACCGCCGCGCCGCCGCCCTCATATTTATAGGTGTGGGCCTGCTGCCCGACTATGTATTCATCGCCACGCTCGCAATGGGCCATCAGCGCCAGCAGGTTGCTCATGGTGCCGGAGGGCACGAACAAGGCCGCGGCGAATCCCAGCCGTTGCGCCAGTTCGGCCTCCAAGCGATTGACCGTGGGATCCTCGCCATACACATCATCGCCGGTACGGGCACCGGCCATGGCCACGAGCATGCCCGGGGTCGGCTGGGTCACGGTGTCACTACGAAGATCGATCACGCTCATCACATCTGGCCTCGGCTACGGAGGACGGCTGAAGCCGCCCTGAAACTGGGGAAAATCCCTTTCGGAAGGAGTTTCTAAAGTCGTGCTCCTTTTTTATCAAGCCACAACTGTAGAAAAGCCTGAGCTTGACCGAGAACAATCCGATGAGAATTATCCAAAAGACGCAATGCTTCACTCGCCTATCTGTGATAAAAATCCACCGCCCGCAGCCAATCTGCGGGCAATCGTTCTCAGGGCGGGGTGTAATTCCCCACCGGCGGTAATTGCGCGCAATGCGCATAGCCCGCGAGCGCTTGGCGATATCGGTGGCGTGGCCACGGGTGCCGGCAAGGTCAGCAGACCCGGTGTGATTCCGGGGCCGACGGTCATAGTCCGGATGAAGAGAGAACGGGATTGATACCAAAGGGCCGTTGCCGGGCAGCGCGTGGGTGTTCCACGTCCGCTCTGTGCGCACCCTTGAATCCCATTCGATTCATGCATGCCCTGTTTTTCATACAAACAGGAGTCAGAACAGATGCAACCCACCGCAATCGATAGCAAAGGCAAACACCACCCCAACGAGCGCGTCGCGTTTATCCAGGCCTGCTGGCACAAGGAAATCGTCGATCAGAGCCGTCAGGGTTTCGTCACTGAAATGCTCGCCCAGGGCTACCAGGAAAGCGATATCGACTTCTTCGAAGTCGGCGGCGCCTTCGAAATCCCGCTGCACGCCAAGCTGCTGGCCAAGACGGGTCGCTACAGCGGCATAGTCGCGGCCGGCCTGGTGGTGGACGGCGGCATCTACCGCCATGAGTTCGTCGCCCAGTCGGTGATCAGCGGCCTGATGCAAGTGCAGTTGGAAACCGAAGTGCCGGTGTTCTCCGTGGTGCTTACCCCCCATCACTTCCATGCAGGCCAGGAACACCAGAAGTTCTTCTTCGAGCACTTCGTGCACAAGGGCCAGGAGGCGGCACAGACCTGCGCCGACACCCTGCAAAAGACCCGCGCCCTGCGCCGTAACGAGCAGCGCGCGGTTGCAGTGTAAGCCTTAAGGCATCGCCGGCCAGCCGGCTTCTACACAGGGTTGTAGAAGCCGGCTTGGCAACGAATACCCTTCAGACCAGGCCGTCGGCCGTGGTCGGCACAATCAGGATTCCCGCCCGCAGGCCATTCTTCACCTTGGGATTGGGGAAGATGATGCGCGCGCCCTGCTCCTCGATCACCCAGCGGGTCTGGGCGATATCCTCGGCCAGCAGGTAGCCCACCTCAAGCTCGGAAAAGTTCTCGATATCCGCCGGCAGATGCAGCTGGAAGCTGTCGCTGTGCTTGATGACTTCCCGGGCCACGCTGAACAGCTTCAGACCGTCGAGGCTGTCCTGCTCCGGCGCCGGCTCGGTGCCTTGGATAATGTGCTTGAGACGAGTTTCCAGAGGTTCGACATTAACCCCCTGGTTCTGCCCGAACGGCCGGGCCTTGCCCAGTTCCAGGGTGAAGGATTCGGCCCCCAGCTGATCGTAGGTGTAGGCACTGAAGACGATGGACGACTTGTTCTGCAACAGCACCGCCTCGATGCCGGCCGCCCGCAGGCGCGCCAGTTCGCGCCGCGAATGCTGGCGCCCATCCTGCCAGGGGTAGAGCGCGAACTGCTCGATCTTCGAACCGCGGATCGCCGTATGCAGGTCATAGTGCAGGCGTTCACGCCCCGGCAGGCTGAAAAAGCTCGCCGCCAGACGTTCCAGCTCGCAGGCGCGCAGGGCTTCGGTGCCACTGCTCGATTCATGCCGGCCATTGAACAGCCGGTTGACGTCCTGGTCGACGAAACGCTCGCCGCGGCGCATGGCCTCGGGGTTGCCGAACAGGAACAGAATGCGTGCGCGGGGCTTCAAGTCGCCCCGGGCAATTTCGTGCAACAGGCGGTCGAGCAGCTCGATGGGAGCCGTCTCGTTGCCGTGGATGCCGGCCGACAACAGCAAGTCCAGGCCGTTGTCGCGGCCCTCGGGCGGGCGCACTTCCAGGGCGCCCTCGCTGAGCCAGCGCATGCGCACGCCGTCGACAGTCAGTTGAGTCTTCTCTGCCGGTTCGCGGCCGGCGAGGGTCAGTTCAAGCAGTTTGCCGAGGGCGAGCATAAAGCGGCTTCCTTAATGAGCGTGACCGCAATCCGGGCCATGTACGTGATCATCGTCACCAGCGTCGGCCGGTTCCATTTCCAATTGCAGGCTGACCAGGTTGGTCGCCAGCGGGCGCAGCAGCAGGCTGGCGTATTCCGCATCGCCCTCCTCCACGTCCACGCCGATCAGCAGTTGGCCACGGCCATCCTGTTGAATCCACACTTCCTTGCCCTGCCACAGCACGGCGAATCGGGTGCAGGAGGTTTCCAGTTGAGTGCCATCGGTGTCTTCAAGGATCAGTTGCAGGGTATCGCTCATGGATTCAGCTCTCATCTGGGGGAAAGCGGCGCGCCCGGGTCGACCGGGCGCGGGCCTTCAATTGATCTGGAATGGATAAACCGCGCCCAGTTTAAGGATCTGCGTCAGTTCATCCAGTGCCGTCCGGCATTCCAGCAACAGTTGCGGGTCTGCCAGATCGCTCTCGCTGAGGCGATCGCGGTAGTGCTTGCCCACCCATTGGGTCAGGCTCTCGTACAGCGGCGCGGTCATGATAACCCCAGGGTTGACTGCCGCCAGCTCGGTTTCGTTGAGCGCTACGCGCAGGCGCAGGCAAGCCGGGCCACCGCCGTTCTGCATGCTCTGCTTGAGATCGAAAACCTTGACCTCGCGAATCCGCCCGCCGGAGCTGGTCAGGCCTTGCAGGTACTGCCAGACCCGCGCATTGCTGCGGCACTCTTCCGGCACGATCAGCAGCATCGAGCCGTCATCGCGGGACAGCAGCTGGCTGTTGAACAGATAGGAACGCACCGCGTCGTCCACCGTCACCGCGGAGCGCGGCACGCAGATCGCCTGGAAGTTGCCGCCGCGCTTGGCCAGCTTGGCTTGCAGTTCGGCGAGCATCTTCTCGGTCTCGAGGAAAGCATCCTCGTGATAGAACAGCACCTCGCCGTTGCCCACGGCGATCACGTCGTTATGGAACACGCCCTGGTCGATCACCGCCGGATTCTGCTGGGCATAGACCACTCCCTCCTCGCTCAGGCCATGCAGTCGAGCCACGGCCTGGGAGGCTTCCAGGGTCTGGCGCGCCGGGTATTTCTGCGGTGCCGGGTAGCGGTTGTCGAAGGCACTGCGGCCGAACACGAAGAACTCGACCCCAGCCTCACCGTAATCACGGCAGAAGCGCGTGTGGTTGGCCGCGCCCTCGTCGCCGAACTGCGCCACTGCCGGCAACGCGGCGTGATGGGCGAAGTGCTGTTGATCGGCGAACATCGCCCCCAGCACGCGGCTGGTGGTCGGGTGCTCGATGCTGCGATGGTACTTGCAGTTGAGGTTGGCTGCGGTGAAATGCACGCGACCGTCCGCGGTGTCGGCGCTCGGGCTCACGGTGCCGGCGTTGGCCACCCACATGCTCGATGCCGAGCAGCTGGCCACCAGCAACGGCATGGCCTGCTTGGCGGCTTGCTGGATGACTTGCGCGTCGGTCCCAGCAAAACCCAGGTTACGCAGCGCAGCCACATCCGGGCGCTCCTGCGGGGCCAGCACGCCCTGCTGGAAACCCATCTCCATCAGCGCCTTCATTTTCGCCAGGCCTTGCAGCGCCGCTTCCTTGGGGTTGGAGCCTTGCTGGCTGTTGCTCTGGGAGGCGACGTTGCCGTAGGACAAACCGCCGTAGTTATGGGTCGGCCCCACTAGACCGTCGAAATTGACTTCATAGGATTTCATCAGCGAGGCTCCACGAATCTGTTTGTTATAGGCATCGGTATCTACACAGGGCGAGTGCGCTGCGCTCGTTCGCCGGCAAGCCGGCTCCTACACAGAGCTGTAGGAGCCGGCTTGCCGGCGAAAAGGCCACGCCAATCAGGACAGGCGCACGCCCGGGGTCAGGGCACTGGGCAACACCAGGCTCGGGGTTTCCAGCGAGGCTACCGGATACGCGCAGTAGTCCGCCGCGTAATAGGCACTGGCCCGATGGTTACCCGAGGCGCCCACGCCACCGAATGGCGCGCTGCTGGCAGCACCGGTGAGCTGCTTGTTCCAGTTGACGATACCGGCACGGCTTTCCAGCCAGAACTGCTGGTAGCGCTGTTCGGAATCCGACAGCAAACCGGCCGCCAGGCCGTATTGAGTGTTGTTGGCCTCGGCGATGGCGCCCGCGAAATCAGCGTAGCGGATCACTTGCAGCAGCGGCCCGAACAGCTCCTCGTCCGGGCGCTCGGCCACGGCAGTCACATCCAGGATGCCCGGGGTCAACAAGGCCGCCTGGGCCTGGGGCTGGGTCATTGCCAGCAAGGCCACGGCGCCCTTGGCCAGCAACTGCTGCTGGGCATCCATCAGGGCGCGCGCGGCGCCCAGGGAAATCACCGAGCCCATGAACGGCGCCGGCTGCTGGTCAAAGGCACCGACATCGAGGGTCGCGCTAACCGCCACCAGGCGCGCCAGCAAGGCATCGCCCCAGGCGCCTTGCGGCACCAGCAAGCGACGGGCACAGGTGCAGCGCTGGCCGGCGGAGATAAAGGCCGACTGGATGATGGTGTACACCGCGGCGTCCAGATCGGCCACCTGATCCACCACCAGCGGGTTGTTGCCGCCCATCTCCAGGGCCAGGATCTTGTCCGGGCGCCCGGCGAACTGCTGGTGCAGATGATTGCCGGTGCGGCTCGAACCGGTGAAGAACAGGCCATCGATGCCCGGATTGGCGGCCAGGGCGATACCGGTTTCCCGCGCGCCCTGCAGCAGGTTCAGCACACCGGCCGGTAGGCCAGCCTCGATCCAGCACTGCAGGGTCAGCTCGGCGACTTTCGGGGTCAGCTCGCTGGGCTTGAACAGCACGCTGTTACCCGCCAACAACGCCGGCACAATGTGGCCGTTAGGCAGGTGGCCGGGGAAGTTGTAAGGACCGAACACCGCCACCACACCGTGGGGTTTGTGACGCAGCACGGCGGTGGCGTCGCCCAGTGGGCCGCTCTTCTCGCCGGTGCGTTCGCGATAGCTCTGCACCGAGATGGCGATCTTGTTGACCATGCTGGTGACTTCGGTGGCGGCTTCCCACAGCGGCTTGCCAGTTTCCTCGCCAATGCAGCGGGCCAGTTCGTCGGCACGATTCTTCAGGCTGGCAGCGAAGGCTTCGAGCACGCTGATGCGCTCTTCCAGAGTGCGCTTGGCCCAGGCCGGAAACGCCTGGCGCGCCGCCTGCACCGCGCTGTCCACTTGTGCCGCGGTGGCACCCTTGCCGGACCAGATCACCGCCTGGGTCACCGGATTGACCGAGTTGAAGGCTTCGCCCTGGCCTGCCAGCCACTGGCCGGCAATGTACAGCGTGCTCATTATTTCGACTCCCGAGAAGCAGACAGCGGAACCGCGCGCACCTGGTCGCCGGCGTTGAGTTGCAAGCGCTTGGCGGTCAGTGGATCGACCACCAGGGTGCCCGCGGCCAAGCGCGCGTGAGCCGCGGTGATACGGCAGTCCTCGCGCTTGCGGTTGTGGATCAGGAACGGCGTGGCGTCGTCGCCCGGGGTGCCAATGGCCAGCACCAGCGCCTGGCTGTCGCGCACCGCGCGGATCTTGCTGGTTTCGCACTCCACCGCAGGGCCGGCGTCGAAGATGTCGACATAGCCCTGGTAGCTGAAACCCTCGCTCTTGAGCATGGCCAGGGCCGGCTCGGTGTCGGTGTGCACCTTGGCGATAACCTCGCGCGCGTCCTCGGACAGGAAGCAGGTATAGAGCGGGAACTTGGGCATCAGCTCGGCGATAAAGGCCTTGTTGCCAACCCCGGTCAGGTAGTCGGCCTGGCTGAATTCCATCTTGAAGAAGTGCCGGCCCAGGCTTTCCCAGAACGGCGAGCGGCCGTTCTCATCGGACATGCCGCGCATCTCGGCAATGATCTTGTTACCGAACAATTGCGGGAACTCGGCGATAAACAGCATCCGCGCCTTGGCCAGCATGCGGCCGTTGAGGCCGGTGCGGTAATCGGCATGCAGGAACAGCGAGCACAGCTCGGAGTTGCCGGTCAGGTCGTTGGCCAGGAACAGCGTGGGAATCTCGCGGTAGATATTCAGCTCCTGGGAGGCGCTGACCGTCAGGCCGACCCGGAAGTTGTACCAGGGCTCACGCAGGCCGACAGCACCGGCGATGGCGGAAATCCCCACCACCCGGCCGTTGTCGTCTTCGAGCACGAACAGGTAATCGGCATCGCCGCGCTCGGCTTCACCGCGGAAGGTCTTTTCCGCCCAGCCCACCCTGTGGGTCAGGCGCTCTTCGTTGGCCGGCAAGGTGGTGAGGCCGGTGCCGGTGCTGCGGGCCAGGTCGATCAGCGCGGGTAAATCGCTGCTGCGTACGGGACGAACGATCATGCTATCTCCTCAAACGCAGGCCGCTTGTGGCCTGCGCGAAACTCGCGGCTTTGCAGACAGGCTTTCCAGATCGTGAAAGCCGGGGTTAAACCGCCACCAGGCGCACACTGGCGCCTTCGCCGACGCCCAGGGCCTCGGCGGCTTGCAGATCCAGGGTCACCGGCTTGCCCGGGGCGTAATCCAGCTCCAGCAGCACCGCGCGGTAATCCTGCAGTTGGCCGTTGGACACCAGGTACTGGCGGGCACCGCCTTTCAGCGCTTCGCCGATCTTCACCGGCACCACACGGCTCTGGGCAATCGAGCGAATCCCCGAAACCCGGGCGTGCAGGGTCGGGCCGCCGTCGAAGATATCGATGTAGTGATCGGTCTCGAAGCCTTCGCGCATCAGGATGTCGAAGGTGATCTGCGCCCGTGGGTGCACCTGGCCCATGGCTTCCTGGGCGGCGTCCGGCAACAGCGGCACGTAGATCGGGTAATGGGGCATCAGCTCGGCGAGGAAGGTCCGGCTTTTCAGGCCGCACAGGCGTTCGGCCTCGGCATAGTTGAGGTCGAAGAAATTGCGGCCGATGGCGTCCCAGAACGGCGAGTCGCCGTGCTCGTCGCTGTAGCCGACAATCTCGGTCACCACCGAATCAGCAAAGCGCTCCGGATGGCTGGCCACGAACAGCAAGCGGCCCCGGGAGTTGAGCTCCGACCAGGAACTGCCCACCAGCTCCGGCACCACGTAGAAGCTGGTCAGCAGGCTATTGCCGGTCAGGTCGTGGCACTGGGACAGGACGTGGATCTTGTTGTGGATCTTCAGCTCGCGGGAAGCGTGCACGAAGGTCTCGTTGCGAAAGCTGTAGAACGGCTCGGAATAACCGGCCGAAGCGACGATCGCCGAGCAGCCCACCAGCTTGCCGCTGGTGCTGTCCTCGAGGACGAAGAAATAGCTCTCTTCACCGTTGAAGCTCACTTCGGCGGCAAACGAGGCCTCGCTCGCGGCAATCTTGTCGCGCAGGCGATCCAGGTCATCCGGCAAGGAGGTGACACCAATCGGGCTGTCTGCAGCCAGACGCTGTACCTCGCCCAGATCAGCCATTTGCGCGGGGCGCATCACCAACATGGTGTCACTCCTTACTCTCAAAACAGGTCGGAAAACGTCCGACTCAGGGAAAAAAATGCCGGGATAGCCCGGCACAGGAATTAGCCTCGACACCGACCGCAATGGCCGGTGCCGAGAAGTACCACCGCCTGAATCAGGCTTGAGTCAATTTCGCTACGGCGCGCTCGAAGCGGTCCAGGCCGGCGTCGATATCGGCATCCTCGACCACCAGGCTCGGGGCGAAACGCACCACGTCCGGACCGGCTTGCAGAATCATCAGGCCTTCTTTCTCGGCCGCGTTGAACACGTCCTTGGCCTTGCCCTTCCAGGCTTCGCTGAGCACGCAGCCGAGCAGCAGGCCCAGGCCGCGAATTTCAGTGAACAGGCCGTATTTCTCGCCGATCTGCAGCAGGCGGGTCTTGAAGCGATCGTGCTTGGCCTTGACGCCGTTCAGCAATTCTGGGGTGTTGATCACATCGATCACCGCCCCGGCCACTGCGCAAGCCAGCGGGTTGCCGCCATAGGTGGTGCCGTGAGTGCCGACCACCAGGTGCTTGGCCAGCGCTTCGGTGGTCAGCATCGCAGCGATCGGGAAACCGCCACCCAGGCTCTTGGCGCTGGTGAGGATGTCCGGCGTCACACCGTAGTACTGGTAGGCGAACAGCTCGCCGGTACGGCCCATGCCGGTCTGCACTTCGTCGAACACCAGCAGCGCGTTGTGCTGGTCGCACAGTTCACGGGCGCCTTGCAGGTAGGCCAGCTCGGCCGGCAGTACCCCGCCTTCGCCCTGAATCGGTTCCAGCACCACGGCGCAGGTCTTGTCGGAAATCGCCGCCTTGAGCGCTGCCAGATCGTTGAACGGCACATGGGTGATGCCGGTGATTTTCGGCCCGAAGCCGTCGGAGTACTTCGACTGGCCGCCGACGTTAACGGTGAACAGGGTACGGCCGTGGAAGCTGTTCAGCGCGGCGATGATTTCATACTTCTCGGCACCGAAACGATCGTGAGCCACGCGACGGGCCAGCTTGAAGGCAGCCTCGTTGGCTTCTGCACCGGAGTTACAGAAGAACGCGCGCTCGGCGAAAGTGGCGTCGATCAGCTTGTGGGCCAGGCGCAGGGCCGGCTCGTTGGTGAACACGTTGGACACATGCCACAGCTTGCCCGCCTGCTCGGTCAGCGCACCGACCAGCGCCGGATGAGCATGACCCAGCACATTGACCGCGATGCCGCCGGCGAAGTCGATCAGCTCCCGACCCGACTGATCCCATACTCGGGACCCCGCGCCACGCACAGGAATGAAAGCCGCAGGCGCGTAGTTGGGAACCATCACCTGGTCGAAATCGGCGCGTTGCACCGGAGCTTGCTCAACGGACATCGGAGTCTCCTGAAGAGGAACACCCGCCTGGAACTGGCGAGCGATGGAGGGATTGTAAGGACAGTTTTTCGCCCGGCCTTGTCGCCAAGCGACAACTTCTTATAGCGCCAACCCCGGTTTTACGCGGGTTTATGGCAATGCGACAAATAGCGTCGCAAAGGCGCAGTTTAAACTGCGCAAGGCTCTAGCGGCAGATTTGCCGGGAATTTGCCCAGGCTAATTATCCAGGTCGCCATGTGTCGACCTGGCGCTATTACGCAAGCGCCAAGCGCATGACCACAAGGGGCGCCGAATAGGACTTTGCAGGCAAAACGGGCGGCCAGTGCGATTCGCTGGCAAGCCGGCGCCTACAGGAGGGGTCAGCCGCGTTCGGCGGGCACCGGGGAGAGTTCGAAGGGGCTGCTGCTACGCCGCTGATTGCGGTCTTCGCGAGGGGTGGCGCCAAAGAAATTGCGATAGGCGCTGGAGAAGTGCGGGCCCGAAGAGAAACCACAGGACAGGCCGATCTGGATGATCGACTTGCTGGTCTGCATCAGCATCTGCCGAGCCTTGTTCAGGCGCAGCTCCAGGTAATACTGGCTGGGCACCCGGTTCAGGTACTGCTTGAAGATCCGCTCCAACTGCCGACGCGACACACAGACATGCTGGGCGATCTCGTCGGTGGTCAGCGGCTCCTCGATATTGGCCTCCATCAGCAATACCGCCTGGGTCAGCTTCGGATGGCTGGAGCCCAGACGATTCTGCAACGGAATGCGCTGGCGCTCGCCACCTTCGCGGATGCGCTCCACCACCAGCTCCTCGGACACCGCGCCGGCCAGCTCGGCACCGTGATCCCGCGCCAGCACCGCCAGCAGCAGGTCGAGCACCGACATACCGCCGCACGCGGTCAGCCGATCACGGTCCCAGTCGAACAGATGACTGGTGGCGATCACCTTGGGGAAGCGCTCGGCGAAATCATCCTGCCAGCGCCAGTGCACCGCCGCCCGATAACCGTCGAGCAAACCCAGCTGGGCCAAGGGATAAACCCCGGCCGACAGACCGCCAATCACACAACCGGCACGCACCAGCTGCTTGAGGGCACTGCTGAGCCCCGAGCTCATCGGCGCTGGCGGCTCATCCGCCAGCAGGAACAGCTTCTGACAACCTTCCAACTTGCCGGCCCAGGGCTCCCCCGGCAGTTGCCAGGCACCTTCCGCCGGCGCTTCGGCCTGGAGGAAAGCCAGCTCGTAGACCACTTCCGGATGCACCCGCTGGGCAACACGCAAGGCCTCCTCGGCCAGCGCCAGCGTCAAGGCTTTAGTGCTGGGCCAAATCAGGAAACCAATTCGATGGGCAGTCATGGCGGGCAATCCGAAACGAAAACTAAGGGAGAAGCCAAGGGCGGCAGCACCAAGTTAGACCATCTGGCGCGCGGTGCGCAGCATGACCTAATTTGGTGCATAACGGCAGCTATTACTTGAGGCTGCCCGAGAGGAATTGTTGCAAACGTTCAGATTGCGGGTTCACCAGCACTTCCCGCGGGTTGCCACTCTCTTCCACCAGGCCCTTGTGCAGGAACACCAGCTGGTTGGACACCTCGCGGGCAAAGCCCATCTCGTGAGTCACCACCACCATGGTCCGCCCTTCCTGAGCCAGGGACTGCATGACCTTCAGCACATCGCCCACCAGCTCCGGATCGAGGGCCGAGGTCGGCTCGTCGAACAGCATGACTTCCGGCTCCATGGCCAAGGCCCGGGCAATCGCCACGCGCTGTTGCTCGCCACCGGACATGTGCCCCGGGTAGGCATCCTTGCGATGCGCCACGCCCACCTTGGCCAGGTAGTGCTCGGCCTTCTCCCGGGCCTCGGCCTTGGACACGCCCAGCACATGCACCGGCGCTTCCATGATGTTTTCAATCGCGGTCATGTGCGACCACAGGTTGAAATGCTGGAACACCATCGACAGCCGCGAGCGCATGCGCTGCAACTGCTTGGGGTCGGCGGCCTTGAGCGCGCCGTCCTTGTTGGCCACCAGCTTCAGCTCTTCGTTGTTGAGCAGGATCTTGCCGGCGTGGGGCTGCTCCAGCAGGTTGATGCAACGCAGGAAGGTACTCTTGCCCGAGCCACTGGAGCCGATGATGCTGATCACATCGCCAGCTGCGGCCTTCAGGGACACGCCCTTGAGCACTTCGTGACTGCCATAGCGCTTATGCAGGTCTTGGACTTCAAGTTT
This sequence comes from Pseudomonas sp. NFXW11, assembly GCF_049887815.1. NCBI lineage: Bacteria > Pseudomonadati > Pseudomonadota > Gammaproteobacteria > Pseudomonadales > Pseudomonadaceae > Pseudomonas > Pseudomonas sp. NFXW11. Next base: position 37,649 of record NZ_JAGEKI010000008.1, read on the forward strand.
GTACATGCGGTCGGTTCTCACAAAAACAGTCAGTCGTTGAGCAAGCGCCCGTGACGCAGCGCTTCGCGCCCCGCCACCTTGGCCAGCCAGAAACCGGGTTGGGCATAACGCAGCCGCTCAACGGCGAACAGCACGCCGCTGGTGCCAGCACACACTGTGCTGACCCGATCGGATAGGGGATCAATCACTTCAAAAACCGGCTCGCCCTCTTCCACCCAGCTACCGGCCGGACGCAGAAAGCTCACCACGCCGGGATGCGGCGCAAACAGCAATTCGGTGCCTTCAAAAGGCATGGCTTCGCAGGCTTCACGCTTAGGCGCAGGCCACTGCCCGGCAATCAGCCCCTGCTCGGCGAGAAACGCCAGAATGCCTTCGGCATGGGCCTCGGCCTCGGGTCGTCCGGTATCAGCCTGACCACCTAACTCAAGGGTGGTCGCCAAGCATGCCAGGGGAATCTGCGCCTCGGGGAACTGCCGCGACAGGCGCAACCAAGGCAAGGAACAGGCTTCGTCGAACGAACTGCCACCAGAATCTTCCGCCAGCAATCCCACCTTCATATCCAGGTGCGCCGCCAGGGAACGCCACTGTGGCCAGTGCTGGGGCAAGGCGTACATATGCAGCGCCGCCTCGGCATCGCAATGCAGGTCCAGCACCACATCGGCATTGCAGGCATGAGCGAGCAGCAAGCGCTGCAGCCCCTGCAACTGACTGGCAGCCGGTGGCAGCTCGGCCAACACCTCGGCCATGGCCTGACGGATCAGGCGCACATTGGCGTGCGGATCATCCCCCAGGCGCCCTTCCAGGCGCTGCGCCACAGGCGCGCTGAGCTCGACGAAATCGCGGTTGAAATTCTTCCCGCTGCCCGCCTCGAAACGCCCCTGGTGATTGCCTTGCAGCAACTGCCCCAGACCCAGCGGATTGGCCACCGGCACCAGCTCGATAACGCCAGTGAGCGCACCCGCCGCTTCCAGCTCGAGCAGGCGCTTCTTCAGCTCCCAGGCGGTGCGCATGCCCGGCAACTCGTCGGCATGCAGGCTGGCCTGGATATAGGCCTTGCGCTCGCCACTGCCGAAACGCAATACCGAGAGGCTGCGCTCGCTGCCCAGGTGATTCCAGGGCAATGGATGATCGATACGCTGCATATCAGTGCTTCCGCGGCGCCAGGTAGCGCAGCCAGCGGCCTTCGGCCAGCTTGAACAGGCGCACCAGGATAAAGGTCAGGCACAGGTAGAACAGGCCGGCGGTGATGTAGGCCTCGAACGGCAGGTAGTACTGCGCATTGACCGTGCGCGCCGCGCCAGTGATGTCGATCAGGGTGACGATGGAGGCCAGGCTGGTGGTCTGCAGCATCATGATCACTTCGTTGCTGTACTGCGGCAGCGCCCGGCGCAGGGCCGACGGCAGGAGAATCCGGCAGTACATCTTATAGCGCGACATGCCCATGGCCTTGGCCGCCTCGATCTCGCCATTGGGCGTGGCTTTGAGGCTGCCGGCGATGATTTCCGCGGTGTAGGCGCTGGTGTTGATGGCAAAGGCCAGGCAGGCGCAGAAGGTTGCGCTGGACAGCCAGGGCCAGAGGAAACTCTCGCGCACTGCTTCGAACTGGGCCAGGCCGTAGTAGATCAGGAACAGCTGCACCAGCATCGGCGTGCCGCGAATCACATAGGTGTAGAGCCAGGCGCTCATATTCACCAGCGGCTGCTTGGAAACCCGCATCAAGCCCAGGGGCAGAGCCACCAGCAAGCCGAAGAACAGCGACAGCGCCAGCAGCTTCAGGGTGGTGAACAGGCCGCTGACATACAGCGGCAAGGCGTCATAGATGACGTTGTAGTCGAAGATCATAGATCAGCCGCCCTTACGCCTACCGAGTAGCGCTTCTCAAGGTGACGCAGTGCCAGCAGCGAGACACTGGTGATCACCAGGTACATGGCCGCCACTGCGAGGAAGAAGGTGAAAGGCTCACGGGTGGCATCCGCCGCCTGCTTGGCCTTGAACATCATGTCTTGCAGGCCCACCACGGAAATCAGCGCAGTGGCCTTGGTCAGCACCAGCCAGTTGTTGGTGAAGCCAGGAATCGCCAGGCGAATCATCTGCGGCACCAGCACCCGGAAGAACACCTGGAAGCTGTTCATGCCATAAGCCATGCCCGCTTCCGCCTGCCCCTTGGGAATGGCCATAAAGGCGCCACGGAAGGTTTCCGACAGATAGGCACCGAAGATGAAACCCAGGGTGCCGATACCGGCAGCCAGCGGATTGAGATCGATGTAGTCGTCGTAGCCCAGCAGCGGCGCCACCCGATTGAGCAGATCCTGGCCGCCGTAGAAAATCAGCAGGATCAGCACCAGGTCGGGAATGCCACGGATCACCGTGGAATACAGGTCGCCCAGCCAGGCCAGCCAGCGCACCGGCGAGAGGCGCAGCGCAACCCCGATCAGACCCAGAACAATGGCCAGGGCCATGGACGACAAGGCGAGCTGAAGCGTCAGCCAAGCGCCATCGAGGATGACAGCCCCGTAGCCTTTCAACATGATTCAGGTCCTCGAAAATTGAGATGAAAAAATGGCGCAAACTTCAGAGATTCTGCTGCTTGCGCCATCTCGGACTGACTGTTTCGACGGTCTTACTTGCCGTAGATGTCGAAGTCGAAGTACTTGTCCTGGATTTGCTTGTACTTGCCGTTCTCACGAATGGCAGCGATGGCGGCGTTGATCTTGTCCAGATCGGCCTTGTCACCCTTGCGCACAGCGATACCTACGCCGTCGCCGAAGTACTTGACGTCGGTGAAGGCAGGACCAACGAAGGCAAAGCCCTTGCCGGCGTCGGTTTTCAGGAAGCCGTCATTCAACAGCGTAGCGTCCGCCACGGTGCCGTCGAGGCGACCGGCAGCCACGTCCAGGTAGATTTCGTTCTGCGAGCCGTAAGGCTTGATCTGTGCGCCCAGGGGAGCCAGCACTTCACGGGCGAAACGCTCGTGGATCGAACCGCGCTGCACGCCGATGTTCTTGCCCTTGAGCTCGGCCAGGCCGTCGCTGATCTGGGTGCCGGCCTTCATCACCAGGCGTGCCGGGGTGTTGTAGTACTTGTTGGTGAAGTCCACGGACTTCTTGCGATCGTCAGTGATCGACATCGAGGACAGGATGGCGTCGATCTTGCGCACTTTCAGCGCTGGGATCAGGCCATCGAACTCCTGCTCGAGCCACACGCACTTGACCTTCATCTCTTCACACAAGGCATTGCCGATGTCGTAGTCGAAACCCACGATGCTGCCATCCGGCGCCTTGGAGGCAAACGGAGGGTAAGCCGCTTCGATACCAATTTTCAGCGGCTTTTCATCGGCGAAAGTCGGCAGAGAGAGCACGGACAGTGCCAGGGCGCCAAGAAGCACGAGTTTCTTCATCTTAGAACTCCATCGGTAAAGGGCGAAAACGGCAGAGTGAGCGACAGCCCAATATGCGAATGGTTGAAACCTCAATAGCGGCGCTGCGTCCTGGACAGCCCGCAAAGGGGCTCATGCACAGGCAACGACGAGCGAGTGACCGGCATTCTAACGACAGGCTGGAAGCCGATATTTCCTCAATGCGACAACAAATTACAGAAGCACCGAGAATGCCGGATCAGCACATTGACAGCTCCGCAAAACTATGCAAGAGCGAAAGACAGGGAACCGATCTATGCTGCAAATTGCGGGCCTATTATTGGCAAAGCCTTCTATTCCGGCAAGCGCAGCGTGATGACTTATTTTTTATAGGGATATAAAAAGCCCAGAAATGGGGCGCTGCGTTTCCCATTGCCCCGAAAATGAGCGCAGGGTTACATCTTCGGCAGCATCGGTAACATTCGGCTATGCCCGATGGAAATATCCGATATTTATTTGCGCCTCTTCGCCCCGCGGCAACCGGCTTGCCGGCGCATCCTGCAGGCACAAAAAAGCCCCGCCCGGCGCAAGGCCGGGCGGGGCTCGATGACTCAGAACTCGCCTCAGGCGACGTTCATGGTCTTGTGGGTATCGATCAGATGCTGCACCACGCCCGGGTCGGCCAGGGTGGAGATATCTCCCAGGCCTTCGTACTCCGCGGTAGCGATCTTGCGCAGAATTCGCCGCATGATCTTCCCGGAGCGGGTTTTCGGCAGGCCCGGCGCCCACTGGATGACATCCGGCGAGGCAATCGGACCAATCTCCTTGCGCACCCAGTTCTTCAACTCCAGGCGCAGGGCTTCGCTCGGCTCCTCGCCACCATTAAGGGTCACATAGACATAGATGCCCTGGCCCTTGATGTCATGCGGCACGCCCACCACCGCCGCTTCGGCGACTTTCGGGTGCGCAACCATGGCGCTCTCGATCTCGGCGGTGCCCATGCGGTGCCCGGAGACGTTGAGCACGTCGTCCACCCGCCCGGTGATCCAGTAGTAGCCATCTTCATCGCGACGGGCACCGTCACCGGTGAAATACATGCCACGGAAGGTCTTGAAGTAGGTGTCGACGAAACGATCATGGTCGCGGTACAGGGTCCGCGCCTGGCCCGGCCAGGAGTCGAGGATCACCAGGTTGCCTTCGGCCGCGCCTTCGATGATGTTGCCCAGGTTGTCCACCAGGGCCGGCACCACGCCGAAGAAGGGGCGCGCCGCCGAACCCGGCTTCAGGGCGTGGGCCCCAGGCAACGGGCTCATCAGAGTGGCGCCGGTCTCGGTCTGCCACCAGGTATCGACGATCGGGCAGCGGGATTGGCCAACGTTCTTGTAGTACCAGTCCCAGGCTTCCGGGTTGATCGGCTCGCCCACCGAACCCAGCAGGCGCAGGCTGCTGCCATCGGCGCCTGCGCAGGCCGCAGTGCCCGAGGCCATCATGGCGCGGATCGCGGTCGGCGCGGTGTAAAGGATATTGACCTTATGCTTGTCGACGATCTTCGCCACCCGGGTCACGTCCGGATAGTTGGGCACGCCTTCGAACAACAAGGTGGTAGCGCCATTGGCCAGCGGGCCATAGACGATATAGGTGTGGCCGGTGACCCAGCCGACGTCGGCGGTGCACCAGTAGATTTCACCCGGGCGGTAGTCGAACACCCGCTCGTGGGTCAGCGAGGCATACAGCAAATAGCCGCCCGTAGTGTGCTGCACGCCCTTGGGCTTGCCGGTGGAACCGGAGGTGTAGAGGATGAACAGCGCTTCCTCGGCGCCCATTTCCTTCGGCGCGCAAACACTGCCGGCCACCTTCATCAGGTCTTCGTACCAGATGTCGCGATGCTGGTTCCACTTGATATCGCCACCGGTGCGCTTGCACACGATGACCTTCTGGATGCTGCTGGTTTCCGGGTTGGTCAGGGCGTCGTCGACATTGGCCTTGAGGGAGATCTTCTTGCCCGCACGAATGCCTTCATCGGCGGTGATCACCACTTTCGAGCGGCAATCGATGATACGACCGGCCAGGGCCTCGGGGGAGAAACCACCGAACACCACGGAATGGATGGCGCCGATGCGGGTACAGGCCAGCATGGCCACCACCGCCTCGGGAATCATCGGCATATAGATAGTCACCACGTCGCCGCGGTGCACGTCCTGGCCACGCAGGGCGTTGGCGAACTTGCAGACTTCCTCATGCAGTTCACGGTAGGTGATGTTGCGGCTTTCGGAAGGATCGTCGCCTTCCCAGATGATCGCGATCTGATCGCCACGCTCGGCGAGATGGCGATCCAGGCAGTTGTAGGAAACGTTGAGGGTGCCGTCGGCGAACCATTTGATATCGACATGGTGATCGTCGAAAGAGGTTTGCTTCACCGTGGTAAAAGGCTTGATCCAGTCGAGACGCTTGGCCTGTTCACGCCAGAAACCGTCCGGGTTCACGACCGACTGCTGGTACATGGCCTTGTAGGTCGCCTCGTCAGTCAGCGTAGTGGCCAAAACCTCGGGACGAACGGGATACAGAGAAGCCGCACTCATCTTTCTTACCTCGGTGACATAGTTGTTTTTGTATGACCCCGTTGTAGCCGGGGGGCGCCTATAGAACCATTCGACGATGGTAGTAACAACCCCCTGCGAAATGCCCCGATATTTTCCGCAAGCCTTCAAGACCGCTACTTACAGCGACAATCCCGGTATAGAAAAATGTTCTGGCTACCCCCTGGAAGGGGCTTTTTCGGGGATTGTTACAAAAACTGTCAAAGGTGTTTATCAAAAGTGCACCTATATGGCAGACCGCCCCGCACCTAAAATCTGCCTCGCCAACCCGGCAATCTGATTAACCAAGTTGCAGCCCCCACGAAGGCAGTTAATCAAACCTCTACTCAAGTTCCACACGCAGCCGCAAAACGGCTGCGTGACCCCACACGACCTTAGAAAGGTAAAACGCAAATGAAAGCTTTATTAGTTCTGGCCCTCAGCAGTCTGTGCGCTACCGCAATGGCTGACGAGATCCCGACTGATGTCGCCAACCAGCAAGTAGCCGTTGAGGAATATAGTTACTCCACTGATCTGGATATCGCCAAAGTTATATCCATGAGCGAAGTTCCAGAAGTATGCGAAGTTGTACCCGCTCGCATGGAATATGAAGACTCAAAAGGTCAGCGGCATATTCTTCAATACCGAGTAATGGGCAACGGTTGCTCTAACGGTTGATCGACCGCTTCATTGCATGACTGCCGGCCGCAAGAAATCCCTCTTGCGGCAAGGATGCTCAAAGTGCCCTCGGCACCGACAACAGCATCGCAGCCCGCGACGTGCGACCACGGCGATCGCACGCCTCCCCTCTTGGTAAACAACGCCCCCGGCAAGCACTTCGATCAGGGTTGCGGCAACAGCCTTTGAGCCCCGGCGAGAACCTGCGACGGAGCCATTGACAGAGACGCATCGACAAGATTCGAGTTGTGTTCAAAAGCGGTAAAAGGCTTGCAAAAACACAACATCTAGTAAAATTGACTGTTTTTTGCCCAGTCGAGCAAAATTTTTCGACCCTCGAAAAAAAAACTTTTTCGAGCAAAGCCTTGTAAACCCTCGCTCTGCCCACGGTCACCACCCATCTCGGGCTCGCCTGCGCCCATCGGTCGCCCCACGACCCGGAAAATATCCTTATAATGCGTCCACAAAACGGGACCGCAACATTCCCTTACCGGATGCACACCACCTGCTGATTTCCCTTGCTGGACCGAGATCCTCGGCGCCACCGGACATCAGCCCCAGGCACCCGGGCATGTATTTTTGTTTATTGCCTGCGTTCGCTGCTGCAACAAACGATTTCCATTGATTTAACGCGGCCAATGGCGCCGTGTGGAAAACCAACCCTATTGTTTTCACACGGGCATCTGGCCCACGAGCAGGAGACGACACGTCATGCTGAGCTGGGACGAATTCGACAAAGAAGAAGGCGAAGTTGTGGCCAAGGGCAACAACGCCGGCCAGGCCGCTGAAGCTAACATGGACCGCCTCGACAGCGCCGGCGGTGCCGCCGCACTCGAAGCCCGCGCCGTGACCGCCAACGACTCCGCTGCCGTTGCAAAGGCCAAGGCCTCGCTGGACCAACTCGACATCGCCGAAGGCCTGGCTGAACTGGAAGGTTCTTCCGCCCGTGTCGCGGTTGACGAAAAGCGCATGATCAACTGCCGCGCCGACCTCAACCAGCTGGTGCCATTCAAATATGACTGGGCCTGGCAGAAGTACCTGGACGGCTGCGCCAACCACTGGATGCCGCAAGAGGTCAACATGACCGCCGACATCGCCCTGTGGAAAGACCCTGAAGGCCTGACCGACGACGAGCGCCGCATCGTCATGCGCAACCTGGGCTTCTTCTCCACCGCCGACTCCCTGGTAGCCAACAACCTGGTCCTGGCCGTGTACCGCCTGATCACCAACCCCGAATGCCGCCAGTACATCCTGCGCCAGGCCTTCGAAGAGGCGATCCACACCCACGCCTACCAGTACTGCATCGAATCCCTGGCCATGGATGAAGGCGAGATCTTCAACATGTACCACGAGATTCCATCGGTCGCGAAGAAAGCCGCCTGGGGCCTGAAGTACACCCGTTCGATCTCCGATCCGAAATTCGAAACCGGCACCGTCGACACCGACAAGGAACTGCTGCGCAACCTGATCGCCTACTACTGCGTTCTGGAAGGCATCTTCTTCTACTGCGGCTTCACCCAGATCCTGTCCATGGGCCGTCGCAACAAGATGACCGGCGTTGCCGAGCAGTTCCAGTACATCCTGCGCGACGAATCCATGCACCTGAACTTCGGCATCGACGTGATCAACCAGATCAAGATCGAAAACCCGCACCTGTGGGATGCCGAGATGAAGGAAGAAGCCACCCAGATGATCCTCCAGGGCACCCAACTGGAAATCGAATACGCTCGCGACACCATGCCGCGCGGCGTACTGGGCATGAACGCGGCGATGATGGAGGACTACCTGAAGTTCATCGCCAACCGTCGCCTGTCGCAGATCGGCCTGAAGGAAGAATACCCGGGCACCACCAACCCATTCCCATGGATGAGCGAGATCATGGACTTGAAGAAAGAGAAGAACTTCTTCGAGACCCGCGTGATCGAGTATCAGACTGGCGGTGCCTTGAGCTGGGACTGATTCCCGCAGCAGCAGCCCACAAGCCCTGACCTGTTCAGGGCTTTTTATTGCCCATGGAAAATGCCAGCAGCTTCACCGGAACACGACAGATTAAAGTGCGTGCAGCCTCCAGGGCCTGCCGTTATAAAGGCTGCTTCCCAGGCTTAAGGACTCAAGCACCCATGAAATTCGCCACCGCCTACTGCATCAGCCTCGACGACAAGCTGTCGATCTATGACGTGCGGGATCTGAATTTCGATGAAACCAACGACTTCGATTCGGCCAGGGAAAGTTTCCAGTGCCCCAACGATGAATGCCGCGCAGCCTTCGATGCCGCCAATCTGCTGGGCACCTTCAATGCCAAGAACCTCAATTACCTGCGCACTCCGCACTTCAAGAACCTGCCCGCCACTGCGCATATAGAAAGCTGCCCTTATGGCGCCGGCAAAGGCGTCGCCAGCGCGGAAGGCGCAGTGGCCGAGGATCAGCGCGAGGAACACTTTCCCTCGGAATGGCTGCTGACCCGCCGCGAATACCTGCGCAAGCCGGCCAGCCCTGCAACCACAGAAGATGGGCAACGGGACAATCCGCCAGTCACTCCCGCCCACCTGCCCAAGCCCCACGCCGAGCGCGACAGCACCCCGGACAAGACCAGCGTCTTCGCCCATCCGGTGGAATGCTTCGTGTCGAATATCGACGACAAGGAACTGCTCAAGCGCATGCCGTTGAAGATCGGCGAACACACGGCCAGCTACGCGGCCTTCTTCAAGAAGATCGAGTACCTGCTGGACAACAAGGGGCTGATCTACTGGGGCAAGATCAAGGCGATCAAGGATTACACCCAAAGCTTTCGCATCGATTTCGAACAGAAGGTGTGGTTCAAGGACGACACCGACGCCCGGAAAAAGCCTTACTCGGTCAACGTCTACCTGAGCAAGAAACTGATCGACAACTATCGCAAGCGCAAAGCCTTCCTCGCCGAAATCAAGGCCGCCGCCGACAGCCAGCGGGAGCTGTACTGCTTCTTCTATGGCGTCACTCCGACCCTCAAGCAGGTGCCGAGCAAGAAAGACCCCGAGGCAACCTTCAAGGTCTTCAGCGCCAATATCGAGAACCTGGACCACTTGGTGATCCGCGAGGCTCCGGGGCTGGAGGCGAAGTAACCGCCACGCCAATCACCACCCGGTCATTTCAGGCACATGCTCACCAGCACCAGCAACAACAGGCCGATATACACCCGGGCATGCAGCGCATCAGGAATCCGGCCAATCCAGGGCGTGGCCAGGCGAATGCCCAGCAATGAGCCGCAGGTCAGCACCGAGAACGCCAGAAGATCGACATAACCGACAAACCAGGGGCCCAGATCGAACCGGCTGAAACCCGCCATGGCCATATAGGTAGCCGTTCCCGCCAGGGCCACCGGCACGCTCAAAGGGTTGGCCATGGAAGTGGCCTGGCTCATGCTCAGGCCGCAACGGCGCAATAAAGGCACCGTCATCACACTGCCACCGACGCCAAGAAAAGTGGCGATAACGCCTATTCCTACACCGCCAAACAAGGTTTCGCCCGCACCAAGCAAACGCGCCCTACGCCCTTGCGCCTGTTGAAGAAAGCCACGGCGCAGCAGGCAGTCGGCAATAGTCACCCCCAGGTAGGCGATAAAGGCATAGCGAATCACCTCGCCACTGACCCACATCGCCGCAGCAGCACCGAAAATCGCCCCCAGGCCTATATAGCCAGCCAACGGCCAGAGGTATTCGCGCACGAGATTGCCGGCCTTCTGATGCCGGCGGCTAGCCACCAGCGCGTTGACAATCATCACGCAGGTCGAAGTGGCCACCGCGATATGCATCGCCGCCTGCCCGGCTGCCGAATCGGCGCCCAGGCTGCCCAGCAGCATCCAATACAGCAGCGGCACCACCACGAAACCGCCGCCAAAACCGAACAGCACGGCGCTAATACCCGTCATGCAGCCAAAGAGCGTCAACACTAGGTAGAACATCGAACTCGATCCGTCTTGGAGATGAACTGCGAACGATAGAGCCCTAGCACTTGGCCGACTTCAGCAAGTCAGCCAATAATATTTGCGTTTACGCCAAATACAGGACGGTTCGGCATGCACAACATCTCCATCCAGCAGCTGGATCAAACACCCCGCCCGGTAGTGGCCATAGGCACCGACTATGCTGACGGCCAACGCCTGCCACGCCACCACCACCGAAGGGCACAGCTGCTCTACGGCGCCACCGGGGTCATGCAGGTGAGCACCGACCAGGGCAATTGGGTGGTGCCCCCGCAACGTGCGGTGTGGATCCCCCCCAGGGTCGAGCATCAGGTGCTGATGCTTGGGGTCAGCACCCGCAGCCTGTACATCGAACCTGCCGCCGCACCGCTGGATAGCAGCGGCTGCCGGGTCATCAGCGTCTCACCCTTGCTGCGCCAACTGCTGCTGGAAGCCGTGGATATCCCCCTGGAGTACGAACAAAACGGACGTGACGGGCTGCTGATCGAACTGTTGCTCCACGAGCTGCGCCGCAGTCTGCCCCTGCCCCTGCACATTCCCTTGCCGGAAGGTGGCGCGCTGCTGCAGCTGTGCCAGGCCTTTCTCGCGCAGCCCGATATTCATCAATCCCCGGAACAATGGGCGCAGCACCTGCATATCAGCCTGCGCACTTTCAACCGCAGCTTTCGTCAGCACACCGGCATGAGCTTCATTGCGTGGCGGCAACGGGCTTGTGTGGTCCTGGCCCTGGCGCGCCTGGCGGCGGCGGAACCGGTAACGCGCATTGCCCTGGACTTCGGCTACGACAGCCCCGGAGCGTTTTCCACCATGTTCCGCCGAGTACTGGGGCAATCGCCCTCTTCCTACCTGCAAGCCGGTGAGCGGAGCCCGGGCAAAACCTTGTGACCAAAGGCCTGTCTGGCGGCAAAAATTGAGTTTGCTCGAAGCCCAAAACAACTGTACAAATAACCAGTACAAATCAACTTGCCGCCCAAGCTTCCGGAGAAAACCATGGCCTCTCTTGCGATGAAAATTACCCTGGAACGTATTGCCCTCTACCAATTCACCCCACAGCACTGCACTCAGGCCCGTGACATGCTGGGCTGGGACATGGAGCAACTGTCCCGCGAGTCCGCCGTCTCGGTGTCAGCCATTCAGCGTTTCGAAGCCGGCTACGAAGTCCGCGACGTAACCCGCCTGGCCCTGGCCTTCTGCTTCGAAGCCCAGGGGCTGGTGTTCTTCCCCGGTTTCGCCCCGGGCCGCGGCATGAACATCAGGGGTGCAACCCCCAACCCGATCGACCGCCCCGACTACGCCATGCTTGAGTGATCCAGCACCTCGAGCAGCCGCTCGCACAGCGCCGGCACTGAAAGCCGGGTCGAGTCCAGGCGCACCAACGGGCATGCCAGGCTCTTGATCCAGGTTTCATGACGGCGCCGGCTGCGGGTCCCGTGATCACCTTCGTCATAGCCCGCGGCCCAGGCCAGAAAGGCCTGGGTCGCGGCATGACGCTCTCCCCCCTCGAAAATCTGCACCCCGTATCGCTGGAACTCTCGTGCCCGCAACCGTCGCAGGCGCACGTCAGGGTCCAGTTGCAGGAACACCGCCAGGGTGAAACTGGGAATCAGCACATCGCCCCAACCACAAAGGGAGCCGGACAGCACCCAGCGCGGCTGGCTCAAGACCTGGGATTGCAGCCTCTGAATCCGTTCGTCACGGGGGCGCCGACAGCTAAAGGGGCTGGCACTGGGTTGCCAGTAGAAATCGTCGGAATCGAAGTGTTTGCACTGCAACCGCTCGGCCAACGCCCGGCCCAGGGTGGTGGTCCCGGAACCGGATGCGCCGAAGAGGTGAATTCGATGGGCCATGACACAGCTTCCCTGGGACAGACATGCCACAGTTTTCTACAGCCTTATTGCCCCATTGCCCAGCCGCACCCGGCCTCAGGCAGGCTCGACCCCCGCCCGCTCCAGGGCCGCATCCACCTCCAGCCACCAGGCCGCGCCCTGCTGAGGTCGCGCCAGTTCGAAGGCCTCGCCCATAAGCGGTGTAGTGATGCTCACGCCGCGTTCCCAGGCCAGGGCCAGGATGCGATCGAAGGGCTCGTGCCAGGCATGCATGGACAGGTCGAAGGTGCCGTTGTGGATCGGTAGCAGCCAACGCCCCCGCAGATCGATATGAGCCTGCAGGGTCTGCTCCGGCTGCATGTGCACATGGGGCCATTCGACGTTGTAGGCACCGGTTTCCATCAGCGTCAGGTCGAAGGGCCCGTACTGCTGGCCAATGCGTTTGAAACCGTCGAAGTAGCCGGTATCGCCGCTGAAGAAGATCCGAGTCGGCCCGTCGATCATTACCCAGGACGCCCATAGGGTCTGGTTGCCATCGAACAGGCCACGGCCGGAGAAGTGCTGCGATGGTGTGGCGATAAAGCAGATGCCCTGCACTTCACACCCCTGCCACCAGTCCAACTGCCGGACCTTGGCCGCCGGCACGCCCCACTTGATCAGGGTGTCGCCCACTCCCAGGGGAGTGAGAAAGTGCCGAGTCTTGTTCGCCAGGGCCAGTACAGTCTTGTGGTCCAGGTGATCGTAATGATCATGGGACAGAATCACCGCCTCGATCTCCGGCAATTCCTCAAGGCTGATGGGTGGCTGGTGGAAGCGCTTGGGCCCGGCCCATTGCACGGGCGATGCACGCTCGGCGAACACCGGGTCGGTGATCCAGAACTTGTCGCGCATTTTCAGCAACACAGTGGAGTGCCCAAGGCGAAACACGCTGTGATTGGGTGCCGCCAGCAGTTGTTCACGACCCAGCGGTTGCACCGGAATGGCCCCGGCCGGCCGGGTATTGCGTGGTTTGTGGAACAGCATGTTCCAGAAGATCTGCAAGGTCTTGCCAAAACCTGCACGTCGCACCGGCGCATGGTTGCGATAAGCCCCCTGCTCGCGGCGCGATGAGGTGACCTGGCGGGAAGAACCGGGGGTACTGGAGGAAATAGTGGTCATGTCGCAAATGACTCCATGGAACGCAATCAGGTTCCGAGGTTGCTCTTGAGGACTCTGCATTGGCCAAGGCACGCAAGGGCGGTGGCCAGTCGTCGTTTTGAACGATGAACTACACTACACAGTGTAGTTTCTGCATTGCAACAGGAATAAGACAAAGTAGACTGCCGGATGCCTTTACCGCCCACCTGATCAAAGCCAACTTATGACAGCTCCAAAGCGCCTCACCGACCGCAAACGCAACGCCATCATCCAGGCGGCGATCAGCGAGTTCCGCGCCAGCGGTTTCGAGATCACCAGCATGGACAAGATCGCCGCCACGGCCGGGGTCTCCAAGCGCACGGTGTACAACCACTTTCCCAGCAAGGAAGAACTGTTCGCAGAGATCCTCCACCAGCTCTGGACCAGCATCAGCACCCAGGCGGAAATCGCCTACCAGCGCGACCAGCCCCTGCGCCAGCAGCTGGAGAAAGTGCTGCGCGCCAAGTTGCAACTGCTGGCCGACGACAACTTCCTCAACCTGGCGCGAGTGGCCATTGCCGCCGCCATCCACTCCCCCGAGCGGGCACAGAACATGGTGGCGCGCCTTGGCGAACGCGAAGAAGGCCTGACCCTGTGGATCCGTGCCGCCCTGGCCGATGGCCGTCTCAAGCCGCTGGACCCGGAGTTCGCCGCGCAGCAGATACATGGCCTGCTCAAGGGCTTTGCCTTCTGGCCACAGATCACCATGGGCCAGGCGGCGTTGACGGCCGACATGCAAAGCCAGGTCGTAGAGTCCGCCATGGACCTGTTCCTCGGCCATTACCAGGCCTGAGAAACCGCAGCCAGGCGCTCCTGGCCACCGTGAAATGGCTTCGAAGGACACTGATTATTCCGACTGGAATAAATGACAATATTCACCAGACTGATCCGATAAACGGCCAAGCCGCATAAAACACCACAAGGTGTTTCAGTACAGAACCTGGTGCAGGAACTTATGGAAAACCAACGCGGCAAGGGGCTGTCATTTGCCCGACGCATCTATCGGCCAAGGATTATCGGCCTGGGCATCGGCGGCATCAGTGTCCTCGCAGCCCTCTATCCACTGCCACAGCCCGACTGGATCTGGGCCCTGCTGCTGTTCAATGGCCTGCTCTGGCCACACCTGGCCTACCAGCTCTCCACCCGCTCGGCCTTTCCCTACCAGGCCGAACGCCGCAACCTGCTGCTCGACTCGCTACTGGGCGGTTTCTGGGCGGCCACCATGCAGTTCAACCCCCTGCCCGCAGTCACCATCCTCTCGATGATGGCCATGAACAACGTGGCCGCCGGCGGCCTGCGCCTGTTCATCCGTGGCAGCCTGGCCCAGGGCGTCGGCATGCTGCTGTCCTGGGGCCTGTTCGGGATGCACTTCAGCAGCCAGATCAGCGCCCTGCAGATCTACGCCTGCCTGCCCATGCTGACGCTCTACCCCCTGGCGGTGGGCATGGTCTGCTATCAGCTGGCGATCAAACTGTCCGAACACAAGCGTGCCCTGAGCGCCCTGAGCCGCACCGACAGCCTGACCGGCCTGCTCAACCACGGCTCCTGGAAGGACCTGCTGCATATCAAGTTCCACAAATGCCGGCAGCAGCAAATGGAGGCCAGCATCGCCCTGATCGATATCGACCACTTCAAATCGATCAACGATACCTACGGCCATATCATCGGCGATGCAGTGCTGCGCCACTTGAGCAATGAACTGCGCCGCAACCTGCGTCACGACGACCTGGCCGGGCGCTACGGCGGCGACGAGTTCTGCGTGATCCTGCCACGCATGAGCCACCAGCAGGCGCTGGACGTCATGGAACGCCTGCGCCAGGTATTCAACCAGTACCAGCACCCGCAGGTGGCGGAGCTCAAGGTCAGCCTGAGCATCGGCCTGGCGGCATTCGACCCGCGCTTCCAGGACCCTTCGGGCTGGCTCAGCGCTGCGGACCAGGCCCTGTACCTGGCGAAAAACTCCGGACGCAACCGCACCGCCAGCAATGATAGCGAAGTGAAATCAACACAAAAGCAAATGGCATAAAAACCGATAAAACCTATACAAAAACGAAGTAAAAAATAGTTTTGTACAAGTTTATTTGGCTTTATCCCGGTAGTTGCCATCATAATGCCGCCACTTCGCGGCACAGGGTGAACCCCCAAGCTGCGTGAAAGTGGTAGCCGATCAACCCAACTAAATCGATTCGCAGCCGCTACGTTTCCCTTTGATGCGGATACCGACGCCCGCCCACTGCGTCGCCCGCTTCATCGCTGCGAATCTGTCTGTCAGTCATGGAACGCTGGCATTGAGCAGATCATGTCGAATGCCGGGAAGCATTCGGCACTCCGGCGCACTCAATAGGGATCGACGCGACGCTTCGCCCACAGAGCACCCGCCAACATGCTATTCAACCGCCACAACAAGACCCTCCACTCCCAGCAGCAGACCATTGCTGAACAAGCACGCCTGCTGGAAGCCATCGACCGCTCCATGGCGGTGATCGAGTTCGACCTGCAAGGCAAGGTCCTGCGTGCCAACGACAACTTCCTCAAGACCCTGGGCTACCGCGCAGACCAGGTGATCGGCCAGTCCCACCGCCTGTTCTGCACCGCGCAATACGCCCGCAGCAACGACTACCAGCAGTTGTGGACACAGCTGAACAATGGCCAGTTCCAGTCCGGCACCTTCGAGCGCGTCGGCAGCGCCGGGCAGAGCCTGTGGCTGGAAGCCAGCTACAACCCGATCCGTGACGAATCCGGCAAGGTCTACAAGGTGGTCAAGTACGCCCTGGACGTCAGCGCCCGGGTGCAGGAAGAAGTCGAGGCCCGCAACAAACTGGAGGCCATCGACCGGGCCATGGCGGTGATCGAGTTCAACCTCGACGGCAGCATCATCGATGCCAATGCCAACTTCCTCAGCCGCATGGGCTACACACTGGCCGAGATCAAGGGCAAGCATCACCGCCTGTTCTGCAAGCCCGAACTGGTCAACAGCAGCGCCTACCAGGATTTCTGGGCCCGCCTGAACCGTGGCGAATTCTTCAACGGCCGCTTCGAACGCATCGACAAGCACGGCCGCACGCTGTGGCTGGAGGCCAACTACAACCCGGTCTATGACGCCAGCGGGCGCCTGTGCAAGGTGGTCAAGTACGCCGCCGATGTTACCCAGCAGGTGGAACAGCACGATCACGACGCGCAGAGCGCCAGCCAGGCCTACCACATCTCGGTGCAGACCCGGAAAGTCGCCGAACAGGGCACCGAAGTGATCCAGCAGGCCGCCAGCGAAGTGCGCCAGATCGCCAGCGATATCGAGAACTCCTCGGCGCTGATCGCCCAGCTCGGCGATCGCTCCGAACAGATCACCGCCATCGTCAACACCATCCGCGCGATTGCCGACCAGACCAACCTGTTGGCGCTGAACGCCGCCATCGAGGCCGCCCGGGCCGGAGAGCAGGGGCGGGGTTTCGCCGTGGTGGCCGACGAGGTCCGCCAGCTGGCCGCCCGCACCAGCGGCTCGACGGCAGAAATCTCCAGCATGATCGGCATGATCCAGAACGAAACCCAGGAAGCCATCAAGAGCATGGACGGCACCCGCGAGCGGGCGGCCAAGGGCGTGCAACTGGCGGACCAGGCCGGCACAGTGATCCTGCAAATCCGCGACGGCGCCAGCGAAGCGGTGCAAGCCGTGAGCATGTTCGCCGGAGAACGCACGGTGCTCTGAAACGATGCTTAGCGAGGCCCCGGGGCCTCGCGCGGCAGGCAGGGACAGCTATAGTGGCGCCACGTCCCACAGCCTGGCGGAGGCCATCATGAGTTCCAGCGACACCCCGGATAACACCCCCACCGACCATCTGCGCTTTCATCGCGCCCATGCCCACCTGGGCCCGACCTTCGGCACCGACAGCTTCGCCTTGAAGGCCGAGGCTTTCGCCCGGTTCTTCGGCACTCCGACCTTTCTCGGCGCCCAGACCCTGGTGGTGCTGGTGTGGGTAGCCCTGAACCTCAGTGGCGTGACCCAGTTCGATGCCTACCCCTTTATCCTCCTGAACCTGGCGTTCAGCCTGCAAGCAGCCTATGCCGCGCCGCTGATTCTTCTCGCCCAGACCCGCCAGGCCGCGCGGGACAAGGCCCAGTCCGATGCCGATGCGCAGCACCGCGAAGCCCTGGCCGTGGCCAACAGCGAGCGCCAGGCGCAAGCCGCGCAAACCACCACCCAGCTTCTGGAACTGCTCGAACAGAACACCCGCCTCACGGAAATGACCAAGCAACTGACCGAGCGCGTCGAAAGCCTAACCAGCGAAATGCACCAGCACTTCGTGCACAAGGATCAGCCGCCAAGCTGAGTGCCTCAGCGCCAGCGCAGGTGCTGCCCCAGCTCGTCGAACAGGGTCACCACCGAGCGCAGCGCCCGGCAATCCGGGCGGGTCAGCAGCCACAGCGCAGTGTCATGGCCCAGGGGTTCGCCCAGGGCCTCCAGGCCGCCGCTGCCGATCAGGAAATCCGGCAGCGCAGCCACGCCAAGACCTGCGCGCACCAGTTCGGTCACTGCCAGCATGCTGTTGCAGCGATAGCTGGGCTGCACCCCGGGCAGATGCTGGCGACGCCAGGCCACCGTGGGGTGATCGGGAAGAAAATCATCCGGGGCGATCCAGGCCACCTGCGCCAGGTCGCTGCAATCGACCCGCTGCCGGTACGCCGGGCTGCTGCACACGCGGTATGACACTGCCCCCAGGCAACGGCCCAGCAGATGCTCGGGTGGCGCCGCCGTCAGGCGCACAGCGATATCCGCATCGCGTCGGTTCAGATTGGCGAAATCATTGGAGGTACAGAGCTCGATCGACAGCGCCGGGTACTGCGGCATGAACTGCGCCAGGGCCGGTAGCAGCAGGCCCTGCAGCACCGAGTCGGTACAGGTCAGGCGCACCGTGCCGCTGATGACCTCGCCGCCCCGGGCCACGCCGATCCTTGCTGCTTCCAGGGCCTGCTCTGCCTGTTCGGCCTGCTGCGCCAGGGCCTGGGCCAGGCTGGTGGGCAGGTAGCCGGCACGGCTCTTGTCGAACAACTGCTGGCCAAGCCCGGCTTCCAGCCGCCGCACCGCGCGAAACACCGTCGACACATCGACCTTGAGCAAGGCTGCGGCCCGGGCCAGGGAGCCGCCACGCACCAGGGCCAGGATCAGGCTCAGATCGGGGTAGTCCAGCTGATAGTGCGTCGCTGCATTGATCACTTGGGTAAACGCCAATATTGATTGCGTGAACGCCAATTTATAGTGGCTCCCGGTAGTCGACAAGTCAGCGTCTTCAAAGGAGAGCCCCATGCAGCCACAGGCACCCACACCGACCCTGCGCATCGCCCTGATCGGCGATCAGGACCCGCAGATCACCGCCCACCAGGCCATTCCCCTGGCCCTGGAACAGGCCGCCGCCGAACTCGGGATCAACCTCGGCTATCAATGGCTGGCCACGCCCGGGCTGACCCACGAGCAGTCACTGCAAGGCTTCGACGGCATCTGGTGCGTGCCCGGCAGCCCCTACCGGAATATCGACGGTGCCCTGCTGGCGATCCGCGTGGCCCGGGAGCGGCAGCGCCCCTTCCTCGGCACCTGCGGCGGCTTCCAGCACGCGGTCCTGGAATATGCCCGCAACGTGCTGGGCTGGAACGACGCCGAACACGGTGAACTCAACCCCGAGGCCGAGCGCGCACTGCTCACCCCCTTGAGCTGCGCCCTGGTGGAAACCCGCGACTGCATCCAGCTGCAAGCCGGCAGCCGGATCGCCGCAGCCTATGGCAGCCAGCGCATCGAGGAAGGTTATCGCTGCCGCTACGGGGTCAACCCGGACTTTGCCGACGCCTTGCTCGACGGCGCCCTGCGCGCCACGGGCCACGACAACGCGGGGGACCTGCGCGCCGTGGAGCTGGAAGGCCATCCGTTCTTCGTCGCCACCCTGTTCCAGCCCGAGCGCGCAGCCCTCCAGGGCCGCACCCCACCACTGGCCAGGGCCTTGCTCAAGGCCTGCCTGGAGGCGCAAGGATGATCGAGCAGACCCCCGCCCCACCCTATTACGCGGTGATCTTCAGCTCCCAACGCCGGGAGCCGGACCCAGCCTACGACCAGGCCGCCGAGCGCATGCTCGAACTGGCTCGCCAACAACCGGGGTTTCTCGGCGTCGAATCGGCCCGGGGCAGCGACGGTTTCGGCATCACCGTCTCCTACTGGCGCGATGAGGCGGCCATCCTCGCCTGGAAGCACCAGGCCGAACACAGCGCCACCCGCGAACGCGGCCGCAGCCACTGGTATCAGTCCTTCCACACCCGAGTCAGCAGGGTCGAGCGGGCCTACAGCTTCGGCGATTGAATGGTCGCCCTCAGCCCTGGGTCGGCACCAGCAGGCTGCGCACGGCGCAGATTTCCGGCAGATCGCTGCGGCGCATATAGACCCGCAGCGGTTCGCTGATATTGATCCGGTCGTCGATGTTCTGGTCCAGCAGCAACTGGATCTGCTCGCGGCGCAGGCTCATGGTCTGGTCGAACACCTGCGCCCAGACGAATTCATTGGCCGGCACTATGGCGTCGTCGGCCACATCCATACCGAAGGAGTCTTCGCTGAAACGCACGATGTAGCGGCCGGTCTTGTGATTGAAACCGACGAAACCCTTGAGCTGGTCGGCAGCCTGGCAGATGAGTTCGGAGGTGATGCTCATGGTAAACCTCACGGTTAGTCCCGCAGGACAGGTGATCGATGGTCTACACGCGAGGCAAGGTAAGGGCTGTTTTCAGGCTTCCCTCTGACGGGGAAACTGCGCTGGCCAAGAGTACTGCAAAGCGCTGGAAAAAACCCTGAAAGATGCGCATCAGAGGGGTTTATGTCGCTCTGGAGATAGCACAAGCGTCATTGTGTTGCTAAAAGATAGGTCGTTGAAATCCCCCCCACGAAAGGACTTCGAGCATGCCAGCGACCTTTACCTCCCCTGCCCTGATGCTGGGCTTGATGCTCGCTTGCGGCCTGGCCCAGGCCACCGAACAACCCGACCCGGATGCCCTGGCGGCCCGCCAGGGCATCCCCCAGCCGGCAGTAATCGCCCATCGTGGCGCCTCCTTCGACGCCCCCGAATCCACCGCCGCCGCCTACAAACTGGCCCGGGATCTGGGGGCCGACTACCTGGAGCTGGACCTGCAACGCAGCAAGGACGGCGTGCTCTTCGCCCTGCACGACAACAACCTGCAACGCACCACCGACGTGGCGCAGAAATTCCCCGAGCGCAAGGACAGCCCGGCCAACGCCTTCACCATGGCCGAACTGAAAACCCTCGACGCCGGCAGTTGGTTCAACCAGGCCCACCCGGAGCGGGCACGGGGGAGTTTTGCCGGCCTGAAAATCCTCACCCTGGATGAAATCATCGACATCGCCCAGGGCAGCGCGCGGCACAAGCCCGGGCTCTATATCGAGACCAAGGAACCGCAACTGTTTCCCGGCATCGAACGCGACCTCAAGGAAAAGCTCCAGGACCGCGGCTGGCTGAGCCCGGCGGGTTCCAAGCTGGCCAAGAGCGAACTGGCGGTGGGTCAGGGCAAGGGCAAGGTGGTGCTGCAGACCTTCGACAAGCACAGCCTGGAGCTGCTGCACCAGGAAATGCCCAAGGTGCCCAAGGTGCTGTTGTTGTGGCTGGCTCCGGGGAGCATCGAACCGGCCTCGGGGCAGAGCTTCGCCAGCAGCGGCGAAACCGACAAGGCCGCCTTCCTCGCCCGCCAGTTGCCCAAGGACCCGGCTGAATTCAAGCGCTGGGTCGACTTCGCCAAGGCCCAGGGCGCCATCGCCACCGGCCCCTCGGCAGCCCTCAGCGGCGGTGGCGAGCAAAGCTATGCCGACCTGGTGCAACCCTGGATGAATCAGTACACCCACGAGCAAGGGCTGCTGGTGCATGTCTACACCGTCGACGAGCCCGTGGACTTCAAGAAGGTGATGGCGGCCGGGGTCGATGGCATCTTCACCAACCGCAGCGACGAGTTGCTCAAGTACTTCAAGCGTGCCCCCAGCGCCGGCGTGCCCCAGCTGCTGGAGGCCAGCGGTTACTAAAATGGGCACCTCCTACTGGCGCGGCGAACTCTGGCTGGGCCCCGACTACGGCCTGGTCCAGGGCCAATTGGGGCACACCACGGCCCATGCCCACTACGCCCATCAACTGATCATCGCGGTTGGCTCGCCGGTCACGGTGGAACTCGACGGCGTGCGCCATAGCGGGCATTGCCTGCTGATCCCGGCCTTGCAGCGCCACGCCATGGTCCAGGCTCCGGACCCGGCGTTCAGCCTCTATGCCGAACCGCTGCGCATCGCCGCCAGCGACCTGCAACGCTGTGTCGAAGGTGTCGAGGCCTCGTTGCCAAAGCTGCAGGCGGCCCTGGAGCAATGCCCACGCCAGCCCATTGCCGACCCTCGTGTGGAGCGCGCCCTGCAAGCCCTGGACGCGACCCTGGAAGGCAAGGTGGCAGCCACCCAGCTGGCGGCCGAGGCCCATGTCTCCCTGAGCCAGCTGGAGCGCCTGTTCAGCCGCGATGTTGGCCTGTCGGTGCGGCGCCTGGTGCTCTGGCGCCGCTTGCGCCTGGCCATGGCCCTGGTCCTGCAGGGCCAGAGCATGACCCAGGCCGCCCACGGTGCGGGTTTCGCCGACAGTGCGCACTGCTCCCGCACCTTGAAGGCGCTGTTTGGCGTCAGCGCCGGCCAGGCCCTGAAAACCCTCAATCCGCGGCTGCTGGCCTGACCGGGCGGCGCAAGGCCTCGGGTACTCGGGGTTCGGCGCTGTAGTGCTGGGCCCTGAAGGGCTCCAGCAATTGCGCTAAGTAGGCCACGGGGTAATCCGGACGGCTGCCGATCCCCAGGTCGCCCTGGCGCATTGCATAGTCATGGCGATAGAACGCGGTGCCCAGCAACCCGTCCCAGAGGTTGAAGAACAGGCCGAAATTCACGTCCCCGGCGCGGCCGTACTTCATGTGATGAAAGCGATGCACCGGCGCCCAGGCGAACACCCAGCGCAACGGCCCCAGGCGCATATCGACATTGGAATGCTGCAACAGCAGCTCGATGGCGATGGCCAGCGCCAACAGCTGCGCCACCGGCAAGGGAATCCCCAGCACCAGCAAGGGCAGCAAGCCCGCCGAGGCCTCCAGCAACTGATGCAGCGGGTGCT
Organism: Pseudomonas sp. NFXW11; assembly: GCF_049887815.1. NCBI lineage: Bacteria > Pseudomonadati > Pseudomonadota > Gammaproteobacteria > Pseudomonadales > Pseudomonadaceae > Pseudomonas > Pseudomonas sp. NFXW11. The sequence goes on from NZ_JAGEKI010000008.1 coordinate 60,385, forward strand.
TGAGCAGGCCGTTGAAACCGTACATGCGCTGCACACTGTGATGCACTGCATGCAGGCGCCAGAGCCAGGCCCAGCGATGGCTGGCGTAGTGCGCGAGGGTGATCCCGCAATCGGCGATCACTATCGCCAGCGCCAATTGTCCCCACAGCGGCCAGTCCCGCGGCCACAGGCCGTCATGGGCCAGCAGCGCCACCAGCCCCGGCAGGGCCAGCAGGCCGACAGCGTTCAGGCTTTCATTGACCAGCGCATGCAGGCAGTCCCGCAGCCGGTCACCCTGGGAGCGATTCCATAGCGGTTCGTAGGGCAGCCCCCACTCCGCCAGGAACGACACAAGCAGGGCCACCGCGAACAGCACCAGCAAGCCCCCCGCCCCGGCTCCCGGGGTCGCCATCCAGTACAGGGCAGCACCGATGAATCCGCCAAAGAACAACGGCCCGTACAAGCACGCAAACATCTGTTTCATTCACTGAGTCTCCTTCTAGGGAGCCCCAGCTTGCGACCGGCCCTGGCAGCGCGGCTTGAACAAACGGCGCAAACACTGCGTTGAATTAAGGGTGAATTAAGTTGCAGCAACTAACCTGTGCCCATCCCAAGCCATCACCCCAAGGAATCGACACCATGACCAAATTCTCCGCACTGTTCGCCGCTGCCGCCCTGACCCTCGGCGCCGGCCTGGCCCAGGCCGATGTGCGCCCGGACCTGATCCCGGGCCTGCTCAAGTCCGGCGCCATCATGGATCTGGAACAACTCAACCAGGCTGCCCTGGCCCAGCACCCGGGCACCACCGCCGCGAATATCACCGACACCGAACTGGAGCAAACCGCAACCGGCGCCTACGTCTATCAGGTGGAGCTGCGCGACAGCAAAGGCATCGAGTGGGACGTGGACCTGGACGCCAAGACCGGCAAGGTCCTGAGCAACAAGCAAGACAAGTAAGACCCCGCACAGCACAAGGCCGCGCTCCTTATTGGCAGCGCGGCCTTGTGCTGTTTGTCACTGGGTATCGACCTGCCTGAGGTCGGCACCGGCTCTGCGACTTCAGGCGCTCAAACGCGCGGTCACTTCGTTCAACTGCCCCGACAAGCCATGCAGGTTGCGGCTCGCTGCCTCGGTGCGCTGGACATTGTCCAGGTTGGTGCTGGCAATCGAGGTGATCTCGGTGAGGTTGCGCGAAATGTCCTCGGCCACCGAAGTTTGCTCCTCGGCCGCGGTGGCGATCTGCCGGTTCATGTCGCGAATCGCTTCCACCGCCTCGGTGATGCGCTCCAGCATGGCCCCGGCCTCGGTCACTTGTTTGACGCTCTGCTCGCTGCGCGACTGCCCGCTCTCGATCGCCTGGGCGGCGTCCACCGCGCCGGTCTGCACGGTCTGGATGATCTGGTTGATCTCGATGATCGACGCCGCTGTGCGCTGGGCCAGGCTGCGCACTTCATCGGCGACCACGGCGAAACCGCGCCCGGCCTCGCCGGCCCGGGCCGCTTCGATGGCAGCGTTGAGGGCCAGCAGGTTGGTCTGCTCGGCAATCCCCTGGATCACTTCCAGGACCTTGCCAATGCGCCCGCTGTCGGTTTCCAGCTGACGGATCACCGAAGCGGTGTTGGCAATCTCGCCGCGCATCTGGGTGATGCTGTGGATGGTGCTCTGCATCACCTGCTCGCCCTGCTGCGCCGACTGATCGGCATCGTCGGCGGCACGTGCGGCATCGGCGGCATGGCGCGCCACTTCCTGGGCCGTGGCGGACATCTCGTTCATCGCCGTGGCCACCTGGTCGGTGCGGCTGAACTGCTCGTTGGTGCCCTGGGACATCAGGGTGGCAATGGAATTGAGCTCGCCACTGGAACTGTCCAGCGCCGAGGCACTGCGCTGCAGGCTGCTGAAGGTCTGGGCGAGGAAATCCCGCAGGGTGTTGGCGGCGGCGGCCAACCGGCCCAGTTCATCCTCACGGGTGCTGGCCACGCGCTCGGCGAACTGACCACGGCTGAGCTGGGCCACATAGTCGATCAACTGGCGGATCGGCTGCACCAGGCTGCGGTTGACCAGCCACAGGCTGAGCAGGCCAATCAGCAGGCCGGAGGCGAGCATTACCGTGATCCCCAGCCACACCGTACGGTCGGCCGCGGCGCTGATATCGCGGGACTGCTGCTCGCTGTGCTTGCGCAACTCGATCACCAGTTCGCTCATCTGCTCGCTGGTGGCCCGGTCCACGCCCTTGACCGCGGCATCGCCGGCAGCCGGATCGGCGCCCTGCGCCACATAGGCATCACGGCCCGTCTGGTAGGCCGCGCCAAGCTGGCGGTGCTCTTGCGCCAGGCGCTGCACCCGGCTCTTCAGGCTCGAGTCCAGGCCTGGAGCCTGGGCCAGTTGGCCAAGAATGTTCTGCACATCCCGCTGCCGATCCTCGAACAGCTGCCAGTACTTGTTCAGGTCCTGGGGCTGTTTGCCCCGCAGCAGCACGTTCTTCCACTCCTGCACCTGGCTCTTGAACTGCAGGTTGGCCTCGTCGATCAGTTGCGAGCTCTGCAACGGGCCGTCGATCAATGCGCGGTAGCTCTGTACGCCAGAAGACAGGAAGTGGAAAGACGCCAGGGCGATCAACAGCATCGCAAACAGGCTACCGCTCAGCAGGGCAAGAATTTGCGCTCTCAGGGATTTTTGCAAAAACATCGAGAAGATCTCATGGCAGGAATAAGGCAGGCCGGCAAAAGGCATGCATGGGTCCGAACATCCCTGTCAGGAGCATTCGAAGTGGCTCGAATGCAGATTGCATGTGAGCGTGATCGGCACTGGCGGCCCATTCTTGAGCGCCGCCGACCACCGGTACACCGTCAAAAATTGTGCACTTTTAAACGTCACAAAAATGTCAAAAAGCCTTGCCATGATGAGGCCCAGGTGAACCTGCGAAAGCCCCGCCAGGCACTGCCCTCCTGCGAGACTCCATGAACCACAGCATCGACCAGAGTCACCGTGACGCCGACCTGTTCGGCCTGCTCTACGGCTTCGCCTTTCGTCCCGGCGAACGCGGCCGCGAACTGGATTCGGCCAAGGCCCTGCACGCCCTGCAACAGCCACAAGCCAGCAACGACGAGTTTCTCTGGCTGCACCTGAACCTGGCCCACGCCGCCTGCGAACGCTGGATGCAGGCCCACCTGCAATTGCCCGAGGAATTCTTCGAGGCCCTGCACGAAGGCTCGCGTTCGACCCGCATCGAACACGTCGACTCGGCGCTGCTGGCGGTGGTCAACGACGTGGTGTTCAACTTCAGCAGCATGGTCTCCTCGGACATCTCCACCCTGTGGGTCTGCGTGCGTAGCAACCTGATCGTCAGCGCCCGCCTGCAACCCCTGCACTCGGTGGACAAACTGCGCTCCTCGGTCAAGGCCGGCGAACGTTTTCGCTCGCCCCTGGAACTGCTGGTGCACCTGCTGCGCGACCAGGGCGAAGTGCTGACCCAGATCGTGCGCAAGACCAGCCTCAGCGTCGACCAGATCGAAGACCAGTTGCTGGCCGCCCGAGTGTCCACCAACCGCGCCGAACTGGGGGCCATGCGCCGGGTGCTGGTGCGCCTGCAACGCCTGCTGGCCCTGGAGCCGGGCTCGCTGCTGCGGCTGCTCAACCGTCCACCGCAATGGCTGCAGAAGGAAGACGTCAAGGAACTGCGCAAATCCACCGAGGAGTTCGCCCTGATCATCAACGACCTCACCGCCCTGGGCGAGCGGATCAAGCTGTTGCAGGAGGAGATCGCCGCCAACCTCAACGAACAGACCAACCGCACCCTGTTCACCCTGACCGTGGTCACGGTACTGGCGCTGCCGATCAATATCATCGCCGGTTTCTTCGGCATGAACGTCGGCGGCATCCCCTTCTCCGGCGACCCGGAAGGTTTCTGGATCCTGGTGGCACTGGTGGCCACCTTTACCCTGATTGCCGGGCGCTGGGCCTTTCGCAAGCGCCAGGACTACTGAAAAACCAGCGCCTACGGGACGGGGCGGTCGTCGGTGGATGGCGGCAACGCTAGGGTCAAACAGACCAATGCAGAAGCCAATCGCCGAAACACTGACCTAAGGCAGTCTCTCTGTAATATTCAGCAACGATCATGGGTGACACTCCTTCCCGCCACAGGATTGTCCAGCAATGGCCACCCCGTCCCTGACCGCCCCATCTCCCAGGCTTGACGCCAAGCCGCAACTCGACAAGAAACCCGGCCCCTTCACCCTGGTGGTGTTCTGCGCGGTGCTGGCCCTGGGCTTGCTGTTCACCGCCTACAGCCTGGTGCACGACATGCACGAGCTGGGCACCACGATCACCACCTGGACACCCTTCCTGCTGTTGGGGGTGGCGCTGCTGATCGCCCTGGGCTTCGAGTTCGTCAACGGTTTCCACGACACCGCCAATGCCGTGGCCACGGTGATCTACACCCATTCGCTGCCGCCGCAGTTCGCGGTGGTCTGGTCCGGCTTGTTCAATTTCCTCGGAGTGCTGCTGTCCAGCGGCGCGGTGGCCTTCGGCATCATCGCCCTACTGCCGGTGGAACTGATCCTGCAAGTGGGGTCCTCCGCCGGCTTCGCAATGATCTTCGCCCTGCTGATCGCCGCTATCCTGTGGAACCTCGGCACCTGGTGGCTGGGGCTGCCGGCGTCTTCGTCCCACACCCTGATCGGCTCGATCATTGGCGTCGGCGTGGCCAATGCCCTGATGCACGGCCGCGACGGCACCAGCGGCGTGGACTGGGCCCAGGCCACCAAGGTCGGCTATGCCCTGCTGTTCTCGCCCCTGATCGGCTTCGTGTTCGCCGCCCTGCTGTTGCTGGCCCTGCGCCTGTTCGTCAAGAACCGCGCCCTGTACCAGGCGCCCAAGGGCGACACACCACCGCCCTGGTGGATTCGCGGCCTGCTGATCCTGACCTGCACCGGGGTGTCCTTTGCCCACGGCTCCAATGACGGCCAGAAAGGCATGGGCCTGATCATGTTGATCCTGGTGGGCACCCTGCCCATGGCCTACGCCCTGAACCGCACCATGCCCGCCGACCAGTCGCTGCAATTTGCCGCGGTGGCCGAAGTCACCCAGCAGGCGCTGGTAAAAAATGCCCCGCAAGCAGCCCCCGCCGACCCGCGCGCGGTGCTCTCGGAATACATGCGCAGCAAGCAGGCAACGCCCGAACTGGTGCCGGCCCTGGCGGCCCTGACCGGTGCCATCGGCAATGAAGTGAAAGGCTATGGCTCGCTGGCCAAGGTGCCGGCCGAAGCCATGGGCAACGTGCGCAACGACATGTACCTGACCAGCGAAACCATCCGCCTGATGGACAAGAACCAGGTCGGCCATTTCGATCAGGACACCCGGGACAAGCTGCAACTGTTCAAGCAACAGATCGACAACGCCACCCGTTTTATCCCGCTGTGGGTGAAGATCGCCGTGGCCATCGCCCTGGGCCTGGGCACCATGGTTGGCTGGAAGCGCATCGTGGTTACCGTCGGCGAGAAAATCGGCAAGACCCACCTGACTTACGCCCAGGGCGCCTCGGCGGAAACCGTGGCCATGCTCACCATTGGCGCGGCAGACATGTTCGGCCTGCCAGTGTCCACCACCCACGTTCTCTCTTCGGGGGTGGCGGGCACCATGGTGGCCAATGGCGGCGGCTTGCAGATGCGCACCATCCGCAACCTGGCCATGGCCTGGATCCTGACCCTGCCAGCGGCCATCCTGCTGTCCGGCAGCCTGTACTGGCTGTTCACCCAGATCTTCTAAGCCTGTCGCTTGCCGGTCAGCCGGCGGCGGCCAGCCGGGCCCGCTGGCGATTGCTCAGCGCGGCCTGCAAGGCAAACGCCAGGACCCCGGTCAAGGGCGCGGAAAAACTCGCCAGGCCGCCACCGGCCCACATCAGCATCAGGCCCAGGGCGGTGCCGCCGAACCAGGCCGCAAGCCCCACCGGGTTGAACGCCGGGGCTTGCTCGACAGCCTCGATCCGAGTGCGCCCGGCAAGAATCTGCGCCAGGGCCACGCCGACCCAGGCCACCACGAAGATCCCCTGATAGGCCAGGGCCTTGAGCAGGTAGGCAAACACATCCGCCAGCATCAGGGCGTAGACAATCACCCCCACCACCAGCGCCCACACCAGGTAGGAACCGCGCACGCCGAATCGAGCGAAAAACGCCTGCATGTTCAGGGTCGCCAGGTAGTAGTTGGCGGTGTTGATCCGGGTTTGCGTGGCCCAGACGAACAACAGCCCCCACAGCCCCATCAACTGCAGGATGGCCATCACCACCGACACTTCATTCAGCGCCCCTGCATGGGGAATGCTGCTCACCAGGTAGATTCCCGCCGCGCCGTTGAGCAGGAAGGTCACCGTGTAGAACGGCATGCCGAAGTTCCAGCGACCATGGTAGCCGGCGTCCTCGGGCTTGCCGAAACGGGCGTAGTCGAAGGTGAACAGCATCAGGATCCACACCCCCATATAGGCCACGAAGCAGTCCCACCAACCTGTGCTGCTGGGGTGCGCCGGGCCAAAATCCAGCCACTGCGGCTGGTAGCCATAGCGGGCGATGGACAGGCCCACGGCGAACAGCAAACCCGCCAGGTACACCGGCAGCAGCACGCCGTTGAGCTTGTCCAGCCAGTGCTGCACGCTGCCCAGAATCAGCGGCACGCTGTACAGCACCACCAGCAGCGCCGCCAGCGGATACAACAGTTGCGGGTAGAGGTGATTGAGCGCCACGGCGATCACCGAGCCCTCGAACACCGCGTAGTAGATAGCCGTGGAAAAGAAGATCAGGGTCGCCAGGCAAGCCCCGCTGCTGCCAAACAACAGCCGCGAGAACAGCGCCACCGAGAGCCCGCTGCGCATCGCGAAGCGGCTCAGCACACTGTTCACCAAGCCATAGCTGAGCACCGACAGGAGCATGCCGATCAGCGCATTGCGGGTGCCATGGGTCAGCGCCAGGGAGGCCCCCACCACTATGTAGAACATCGCACTGCACACGGCCCACCAGGCCATGGTCAAAGACAGCCGGCCCATCCGTGCAGCACTGGGAACGGCAACGTTGGCCGGGGCCTGCCCGGTTTGATTCGCTTGCGATAAAGCAGCCATAGGCGTGAACTCCAGAACCGATCAAGGGTAGAAGCGCGGGCAGCCGTCACCGCACCCAGGTGCGGTGTTGGCTTGCCGTCTGGCATGGCCCGCGCTATGCGGCGGGCAGAATCAGGAAGGAAACAGCTTGCTCAGGCAGCTGAGCTTTTTCTTGTAGGAGCGCCGAGCCTCCAGCGCTTCTTCCAGGGTCACCGCAACGAAGCGGGCCTTCTGGTTGGGTTGCATCTGGCCGATCAGGTCGAGGTCGGCGCTGATCACCGTGCCGATCATCGCGTAGCCGCCGCCGGACACCGCATCCCGATGCAACACAATGGGTTCGAGCCCCGCCGGCACCTGGATCGAACCGATCGGGTAGCAACTGTCGACGATATTCGACGGATCGGAACCGGCACCGAATGGCTGCTCACGGGGCTGGAAGCCCAGGGCACTGCCGCCCTTGAAGCGATAGCCGATGCGGTCCGCCTCCGAACCCACGGTCCAGGCTTCGGCGAAGAAGCTGGCCTTGGCCGCCTCGCTCAGGCGCTCGTAGTACAGGCCCGGCACCACCCGCAAGCTGATTTCACCCCCCAGGGATTGGCGCAGGGCCATGGGCAGGCTGGCGCCGGGGCGGCCCTTGCCACTGGCGACACCCACCGGCAGTTCATCGCCAATCGCCAGGCGCCGGCCCTGGTAACCACCCAGGCCACCCAGGGCGTAGGTTGAACGGCTGCCCAGCACCAGCGGCACCTCGATGCCGCCGGCCACCGCCAGGTAGGCCCGGGCCCCGGCCTTGGGAAAGTCGAAGCGCAGCACTTGCCCGGCCTTGACCGCAAAGGCGGTGTCCAGGTGCATGTCGACGCCATCCAGCTTGGGGGTCATATGGGCACCGCAGACCGCCACCAGGGCATCCTCGCTGAACTCAAGCTCAGGGCCGAGCAAGGTGCACTCCAGCCCCGCCGCGCCCGCCGGGTTGCCCACCAACTGGTTGGCGGCGCTCAGGGCGTACTGGTCGAGGGCGCCGGACGGCGGAATCCCCAGGTGATAGAAACCTTCGCGGCCCAGGTCCTGCACCGAGGTGGCCAGGCCCGCCTTGATAACCTTGATCATGCCAGCACCTCCTGCAGCGACTGGGGATAGCCGACCGGGTCGGCGAGAAAGGCTTCCAGGGAAAACTCCACCTCGCGGATGCGCAGGTCGAAGCGCCCGGCCTCGACCTCGGCCACTGCCTGGTCGTAGGCCGCGCGGTCGATGGGCTTGAACTGCACGATGTCTCCCGGACGGAAGAACACCATGTGCTGCTTGAGGTAGGCCAATTGCTGCTGCGGGTCGTAGATCGGTGCCGGGGTCACGCCGAACATCTGGTAACCGCCGGCTCCGCGCACCGAGTAGATGCAACCGAAGCAGCCGCCGTGCCCCAGGGTCAGCTTCGGCGTGTCGGTGCGTGGCCGCAGGTACTTGGGCACCTGCAACTGGCGCTGGCGCTCGACCATCTGGAACATGAACGGCAACCCGGCGACAAAGCCCACCATGGAAACGAACCAGGGCGCACCGCTGTGGGCGGCGATAAAGGCCTCGACATCCGCCAGGCCGTTGATCCGCGCCGCGTACTCCAGGTCGGTGGCGCTAGGGTCCTGGTGCCGGTCGCGAAAGCGCATCAGGGTTTCATGGGTCCAGGGGTCGTTGTAGAGCACCGGGATCTCGATGATCCGGGTGTGCAAGCTGCGTTCGGCCACCGCCCCGGCCTCGGCCTGCTGCACCGCTTCCAGCAGGGTTTGCGGGGCGATGCGATCAGGGTCGAAACGGATCTGGAACGAGGCGTTGGCCAGGCAGATGTCCAGCACCCCGTCCAGTTCCAGGCGCTGCACGGCGCGGGTCACCGCCATGCCCTTGAAGAAGGCCTCCAGGGACATGCTGTCGCTGACTTCGGCGAACAGGTGCTCGTCGGCACCAAAGCTGTAGCGAATCGGCTGGCTCATGCGACACCTCCGGCACGGCGCTCGGCCAGCCAGGTTTCCAGGGTTCCGGTGTGAAAATCGGCCTGCTGCAACCAGGGCTCGGCCAACAGTTCAGCGTGCAGCGCCAGGGTACTGGCCATGCCGCTCAGGGTGGTCTGCTGCACCGCCTGCCGCGCCCGGGCCAGGGCCTGCTGGCGATCCGCGCCATGGACAATCAACTTGGCCAGCAGCGAGTCATAGTAAGGCGGCACCGCATAGCCCGGGTACAGGTGGCTGTCGATGCGCAGCCCTTCGCCCTGGGGCCAGATCAACTGCTCGACCCGGCCTGGGCTGGGGAAGAAATCCCGCGCTGGGTCTTCGGCGTTCAGGCGCATCTGCAAGGCCGCGCCATTGAGGTGGATGTCGCTCTGGCGCAGGCCCAGGGGTTCCCCCCCGGCAATGCGCAGCATGGCCTGGACCAGATCGATGCCGGTGATCAGCTCGCTGATCGGGTGCTCCACCTGGATCCGCGTGTTCATCTCGATAAAGAAGAACTCGCCGGTGCTGTCGTCATACAGGTACTCCAGGGTGCCCGCGCCCTGGTAGCCCAGGCCCTCGGTCAGGCGCACGGCACTGTTGCACAACTGTTCACGCTGGGCCTGGCTGAGCACCGGCGACGGCGCTTCCTCGAAGATTTTCTGCCGCCGCCGTTGCAGCGAGCACTCGCGCTCGAACAGGTGCACCGCGTGCTTGCCGTCCCCCAGCACCTGGACTTCGATATGCCGCGCACGGCCGATAAAGCGCTCCAGGTACAGCGCGCCATTGCCGAAGGCGGTCTGCGCCTCGCGTTGCGCCCGGGGGAACTCCTCGGCCAGTTGCGCCGCGTCCGCGGCCAGGCGAATGCCGCGCCCGCCTCCGCCGGCACTGGCCTTGATCAGCAGCGGATAACCCACTGCCTGGGCCGCCTGCAGTGCCGCTGCCAGGTCCAACAGCTCACCCGGGGAGCCGGGCACCACCGGCACCCCGGCCGCCTGCGCGGTACGCCGCGCCTCGGCCTTGTCGCCCATGCGACGGATAGTCTCGGCGCTAGGGCCGACGAAAATCGCCCCGGCCTCGACCACCGCTTCGGCGAACTCGGCATTCTCCGAGAGAAAACCGTAGCCCGGGTGTACCGCGTTGGCCCCGCTGTCGTGCAAGGCCTGCAGCAGCGCCGGAATACTCAGGTAGCTTTTATCGGCCCGGGCCGGACCGATGATCTGCACCTCATCGGCCAGGCGCGCGGCCATGGAGTCGGCATCGGCCTCGCTGCACGCGGCCACGGTAGGAATGCCCAGGGCCTTGGCCGCGCGGATGATGCGCACGGCAATTTCGCCACGGTTGGCCACCAGCAATTTGTTGATCGCTTGAGTCATGCTGCGCCCCTCAGTTGTCGAGTGTCGCGACGACCTGACCCGGTTCCACCGGATCACCGTCCTCTACCAGAAAGGCACTGAGGCGACCCGCACTCCCGGCGGTCAGTTCGGAAAACTGCTTCATGACTTCGATCAGGCCAATCACCGTATCGGCGCTGACCTGCTCGCCCACCTCGGCATAGGGCGCCGATTCAGGGGTGGCCTTGCGGTAGAAGGTGCCCGGCAAGGGGGTGATAACACTGTGTTCGGCCATGTCTGTTCCTCTTGGAATAGTTGTAGAAAGGCAGGCAAAAAAATTCATCTTTCGCAGATCGCCCGCGTCTGTGCGCGGTGCCGGGATCAAGGCGCCTCAGCGCGGAGCGCGCACCTCGATGCCGGCCCGGTCCAGCGCCGTGCGAGTGGCCTCCACCAGGTCCAGGGCGCCTGGGGTATCGCTGTGCAGGCAGATGGAGTCGAACTCGATGGGCAAATCTTGACCCTCGACGGTGCGCACCACCCCGTTCTGGCAGGCCCGCAGCACCTTGGCCGCCACGGCGCTGGGGTCCAGGGCGCGCACTTGGCGGGTGAAGACGATGGAACCGCTGAGGTCGTAGTCGCGATCGGCGTAAAACTCGCGAATCACCGGTTGCCCGAGTTCCTGGGCCACCCGCCAGATCACCGAGTTGGGCATGCAATACAGCAGCAGCTCGGGCTCTAGCTTTCGCAGGTTCTGCACCAGCAGCCGCGCCGCCTCTTCATCCCGGGCCAGGTGCATGTAGAGCGCCCCGTGGGGCTTGATGTGCTGCAACTGCACGCCCTGCACCCGCGCCAGCTCACGCAGGGCGCCCAGCTGATAGAGCATGTCGTCCACCAGCTCCTGGGCCGGGGCGTTGATATGCCGGCGGCCGAAACCCACCAGGTCGCGAAACCCCGGGTGAGCGCCGATGGCCACCCCCAGGCGCTTGGCCTGTTCGATGGTGCGGCGCATGGTGCCGGGGTCGCCGGCGTGAAAGCCGGTGGCGACATTGGCCGAGCTGATAAAACCCATCAGCTCGGTGTCGACGCCATCGCCAATGGTCCAGGGGCCGAAGCTCTCGCCCATGTCCGAATTGAAATCCACTGCTTGCATCACTGTCGCTCCAACTTTCGTGACTTCGTGCAGTGGAAATTAGAGCGGCCTTGACCCCTTGGGAAGATCTATTATCAGATAGAGCATCTTCTGAAAAACAGATAAAACTACCCGTAACAGCAGCCTACGGGTGATGGGGGAATGGGACATGTCGTTGACCTTGCGCCAGGTGCGCTACTTCGTGGCCACCGCCGAGATCGGGCAGATCTCCCAGGCGGCGATCCACTTGAATATCTCCCAGTCGGCGGTGACCACGGCGATCAAGGAGCTGGAAGCCATGCTCGCCGTGCAGTTGTTCGTGCGTACGGCCCAGGGCATGAACCTGACCGATGCCGGGCGGCATTTTCTCAACCGCGCCTACGTGATCCTGCGCAGCGTCGACGATGCCCTGAACAGCCCGCTGCCAGACTACCGGGCCAGCGGCACCCTGCACCTGGCGGCCAGCTACACGGTGATCGGCTACTTCCTGCCGCACCACCTGCAACGCCTGGAACACTGGCACCCGGATGTCACCATCGAGCTGCATGAACAGGAACGCCAGGCCATCGAGCAAGGCTTGCTGGAGGGCCGCTTCGATATGGCGGTGGTGCTCACCGCCAACCTGACCCACCCGGACATCGTCTCGGAAACCCTGTTCAACTCCGAGCGCCGGCTGTGGCTGCCGGCCCACCATCCACTGTGCGAGAGGACCAGCGTCAGCCTGGCGGAGGTGGCCGAGGAACCGTTTATCCTGCTCACCGTCGACGAAGCCGAACAGAGCGCCATGCGTTACTGGGAACAGGCCGGCCAGCAACCCCGGGTGCGGGTGCGCACCAGTTCGGTGGAGGCAGTGCGCAGCATGGTGGCCAACGGCAGCGGCGTGGCGATTCTCTCCGACCTGGTGCACCGTCCCTGGTCACTGGAGGGCAAGCGCATCGAGACCCTGAGCCTCAGCGATGCGGTCACCCCCATGAGCGTGGGCCTGGCCTGGCATCGCGAGCGCAGCTTCACCCCGGCGATGCAGGCCCTGCGCGACTACTTCCACGACGCCTTCCTCGCCCCTCAGCAGCTCTCGGCCCGGCGCTGACCTGCCTGTTTCAGGGGCAGGCCCAGCGCTGCGCGGCAGCGGCGATCTGCCCGGCCAACTGGGCGATGGCCTGCTGATGAGCCTGCACCAGGCTGCTCGGCTCGACCCCGGCCGGCTGGCGGATCTGGCTGCTGCAGGTCAGGTTGCGGACCGGGCCGCCGTCGCCGCGCAAGCGCAGGCTCCAGACCACATCGATCAGCGCATAGCGCCCGGGCAGGGATTCGAAACGCCGCACATCGGTCTGCACCGACAGCACCGGCCGCCCGGGCTGCTTGGGCAGCCCTTCCAGGTTGCGGGTGCCAAGCTTGTGCTCCAGCTGGCTGGCCAGGGCGTCGTGGAATTCGTCCACCAGGGGCGCGCTCCAGCGCTGGGTTTCAAGGATGGCCAGGGTGCCGCTGTCCTGGCGCACCACCAGTTGCGGCTGGTCCACCTGCACCGGAATCCGCACCGTCGACATCTCGAACTGCATGGCCGCGTTGGAGGCCGGACCAGGGCCTTCGGCCACCGGTGGCAGCAGGGTGTAGTAATGGGTCGGCGCGGAGCTGCAAGCGGCAAGCCCCAGGGTCAGGCAGAACAACAGGGCAGGGGTTTTCATGGCTGGGCTTCCGGTACGGACTGGCGGACAGAGGAGGATGGCGACTGGTAGGCATCCGGTTGGTTGTCTTTGATCCGGCCGCGGATCAGCGCCTCAGGATGGCGCCCGAGGAAGTCGCTGAGCACCCGTACCGACCGCGCCGTGCGCTGCACCTCCTCCATCGCCTGGCCGAGTTTCTGGCGTTGCGGCGAGTCCTCGGAGAAGCTCTCGTTGGCGCTGGCCAGGGTCTTCTTCGACTGCTCCAGGGTGTCGCGCATCTGCGGCAACACCTCGCCATTGACCTGCTTCAGGGTCTTCTGCATTTCCGCCAGGCTGCCGTTGAGGTTGGCGGCAATCGAATCGATCGGCAGTTTGCTGATCTTCTCCACCACGGCCTGCAGCTGCTCCTGCAACTTGTCCAGGCTGCCCGGCACCGTGGGGATTTCCAGCGGCCGGGCGCTGGCGTCGAAAGGCACCGGCTTGGCATTGGCCACGAAGTCCAGGGAAATGAACAACTGCCCGGTCAGCAGGTTGCCACTGCGGGCCTGGGCCCGCAGGCCGTTCTTGACGAAGGCACTGATCAGCCGCGCCGAGCGCAGATCGTCTTCGCCACCGGCTTCCTTGAGCAGCTTTTCATGGGCCCGGCCCAAACGGTCGGGGTAGATCACCGCCCCCACCAGCATCGGGAAATACTTGCGCTGCTCGTCGTAGTCCAGGTCCATGGACACCACCTTGCCGATATTCACCCCAAGGAACTCCACCGGCGCATTGACCGCCAGGCCACGCAGGGCCTGATCGAAACGCATGCGGATGTAGTAAGGCGCGCCATCGGGCGGCGCCAGGGCGGTGTCCTGGTCGCCGAACAGGGTGTATTCGGCATTTTCCTCGGCGGGCTTGGCGTCGGGGCTGTACTTGGGTTCGACAAAGGCGATGCCGCCGGCGAGGATCGACGACACCGATTCGGTGTTGACCTTCAGGCCATTGGCGCCGAGGGTCACGTCCACCCCGCTGGCGTTCCAGAAACGGCTGTCGGTGCTGACGTACTTGTCGTTGGGCGCGTTGACGAAGATCTTCACGTCCACGCCCTTGCCGCTATTGGCCAGTTGATAGGACACCACCTGCCCCACCTGGATGCGCCGGTAATAGACCGGCGAGCCGATATCCAGGGAACCCAGGTCGTCGGTGTGCAGGGTGAAACGCTTGCCCTTCTGCCCGTAGGTGATGGGTGGCGGCGTCTCCAGGCCCTTGAAGCTGGTCTTGCGGTTTTCCGAGCGACCAGCGTCAGCACCGATAAAGGCCCCGGAGAGCAAGGTGTCGACCCCGGAAATGCCATTGGCGCCGATCCGCGGGCGCACCACCCAGAACATCGAGTCATCGGCGGTAAAGGGTTCGGCAGACTGGTCCAGCTCGACCTTGGCCACCACCTTCTTGCGGTCGTCGCTCAAGGCAATGGCGGTGACCTTGCCGATCACCACGTTCTTGTACTTGACCTGGGTCTTGTTGGCCTCAAGGCCCTCGGCGGTCTGGAAGCTGATGCTGATTTCCGGCCCCGCCGACAGCGACTTGTGCACCACCATCGACAGCCCCACCAGGGCCGCGACGATCGGCACCAGCCACACCAGCGAGACGTTGAAACGCCGCGTGCGCAGCGTCGGAGCACCGGGAGCGGGTGGCGGATTTGCTGCGTTGGAACCTGGATGATCAGACATCTTCAACCTCTACATCCCAGATAAGCCGGGGATCGAAACTCATGGCCGCCAACATCGTCAGCACCACCACCAAACCAAAGAACAGAATGCCCATGCGCGGATCGATGGAGCTCAGGGCACGGAACTGCACCAGAGCCGCCACCAGGGCCACCACCAGCACATCGAGCATCGACCAGTAGCCGATCACTTCGATAAAACGATACAGCCTGGCCCGTTCGCGCTGGGCCCAGGATGAGCGGCGCTGACAGGTCACCAGCAGGGTGCCGAGCACGAAGAACTTGATACAGGGCACCACCACGCTGGCGATGAAGATCAGCAGGGCAATGTCCCAGGAACCATGTTTCCAGAACTCCACCACGCCGCTCATGATGGTGTTCTCGCTGGCGCTGCCGAAGAGGCTGGTGTGCATCACCGGCAACAGGTTGGCCGGAATGTAGAAGATCAGGCTGGCCAGGAGAAAGGCCCAGGTACGCGCCAGGCTGTTGGGCTTGCGCGCATGCACCACGGAGTCGCAACGCGGGCAGCGGTGCTCGAACTGCTGGCAGACCTGGCCGCAGGTGTGGCAGAGCATCAGTTGGTAGTCCCGGGCGTAGGGCGGCGTGCTCATCAGTAGCGGCCCTCCAGGTCATGCCAGAGGTAGCGGATGTCCTTGCCGGAAATCAGGATGATCAGCACCGTCAGCATCGCCAGGGCCCAGAGCCCCAGCCCCGGGTGCACATCGAGCATGCCGGCAAGCTTGACGATGGCCACCAGGATGCCCAGCAGGCAGACCTCGAGCATGCTCCACGGCCGCAGCTGCTCCAGGGTCCGCATGCAGGTCTTGAAGCCCGGCGCGGCGCGCCCGAGATTGGCAAAGCCCAGCACCCAGCACAGCAGGATAATCTGCAGGCAGGGCGCGAGAATGATGGTCAGGCCGGTGATCGCGGCAATCAGGCTGATGCGGCCCTGGGCCAGGGCCTCCACCGATTGCCAGAGGGTCGCCTCGTTGCTCAGGCCCTCGAAGCTGATCTTGATCACCGGGAACAGGTTGGCAAAGACAAACAACAGCCCGGCGCTGATCGACAGGGCCAGCAACTGCTGCACGTTGAGGTGCCGGGCACGGGCCAGCAGCGCGCCACAGCGCGAGCACTGGGCAGTCTGGCCTTTGCCGAGGGGCACTGCTTCGTACAACGAATCGCAGTGCTCGCAGATGATCCAGTTACGGGAAATAGTCATGGCCTTCAGATAGTCGAAAGGGCGGCAGGTTCAGTGCCTGCCGCCTGCAAGCGACCATTTTTCAGAAAACCCCGGAACAGTGTCCAGTTTTTTACCTGAAACCCAGACGCCCGCCTCTACGCCAGAATAGGCGCCTGGTGAAACTTTCGTCGACCCTGTTCACAACCTGCGCGCCAGGCCGCTCAATGGGCCAGGCGCTGTTGCAGCCACTTGTCCCGCAGTACGTCGTAGCCCCAGTGGTAGACATAGGTGTACGGCAGGAAGAACAGCAGCACGCCCAGGTCCAGGATCAGTGCCTGCAGCAGGCTGATGTCCAGCCACCAGGCGATCAGCGGCACCGCGAACAGCACCAGCCCACCCTCGAACAGCAGGGCATGCACGACCCGGGTCCAACCGTTGTGCGCCTGGCGCAGGGCCTTGAGCAGGCGATCGAACAGGCTGTTGAAAATCACGTTCCAGCTCAGGGCCAACAGGCCGACGCCCAGGGTGACCAGGCCCATGTCGGTCATGGGCTTATCCATGATCCAGGACAGCAGCGGGGTGCAGATCAACACCGCCAGCAGTTCGAAACCTACAGCCTGGAAAATACGTTCGGTAAGGGATTTCTGAAGGCTCATGGCCCGCTCCTTGAGTGAATGCGCTGGCGATCATCCAGGATCGGGTCGATACTTCATAATCAATAACCATCGATCAAGGCGATAGCTCATGGCCTCACATGAAGTGCTCCTGGCCTTTGTCCAGGCCGCTACCCAAGGTTCGTTCTCCGCCGCCGCGCGCCAGCTGGGCAAGAGCCAGTCGACCATCAGCGCGGCCGTGGCCAGCCTGGAAATCGACCTGAATGTGCAGCTGTTCGACCGCAGCAGCCGCAAGCCCGGCCTGACCCCGGCCGGGCATGTGCTGCTGCAGCGTGCGGAAGCCATACTCGCCGCCACCAGCCGCCTGGAAATGACCGCCAGCCAGCTGTCCCAGGGCGTCGAGGCAAAACTCACCGTGGCCCTGTCCGACACCTATCAGTCGGATCGTTTCGAAAGCTGCCTGAGCGCCTTCGAGCAGCGTTACCCGGAACTGGAGCTGGAATGCCTGATCGCCGAATGCGACGACCTGATTGCCCTGGTGCAAAGCGGCCGGGCGCAGATCGCCTTCGCCGAGATGCAGGGCGACTACCCGGCGGACCTGGAGCACAAGACCCTGGAGGAACGGGGCGAGATGTCGCTGTACGTGTCGCGCAAGCACCCCCTGGCGCAGCAGGTGCGGGTCGACCAGGATACCCTGCGCCAGCACCGGGAGCTGCGCCTGGCCACGGTGCTCAACCCCTACGAGAGCCGCACCCAGGGCCGGGTCTGGTCGGCCCCCAGCTACCTGATGCTGCTGGAGATGGCCCAGGGCGGCTTTGGCTGGGCGCCCCTGCCGCGCTGGCTGGTGGACGGCTTTGGCGCGGGCAAGCTGCAGGAACTCGAGGTCCGTGGCTGGCCCCGCAGTGTGGTGGTGGATGCCCTCTGGTCGCGCCTGCATCCACCCGGACCGGCCGGCAGCTGGCTGCTGGCGCAGATACTCGAATGATTCAGGCCGGCAGCCAGGGTTGCCACGGCGTGAGGATCATTCGAGCTCGGCCAGACGGCCTTCGAGAAAACGCCGCTCCGGCGCCTGCCGGGTCAGGGCCAGGGCCCGCTGGTAAGCTTCGCGCGCCGCGTCGAGCCGCCCCAGTTGGCGACAGAAGTCGGCCCGGGCGGCGTGGGCCAGGTGGTAGTCCTGCAGCTCGCCGCGCGCCAGAATCGCCTCCACCTCGGCCAGCCCGGCCTCGGCTCCATCGCGCTGGGCCAGGGCCACTGCGCGATTGAGCTGCACCACCGGCGACGGCTGCAAGCGCAGCAGCACCTCGTACAGGCCCACAATCTGCGCCCAGTCGGTCTCGGCTGCGCTGGGGGCCTCGGCATGCACCGCGGCAATCGCCGCTTGCAGGCAGTAAGCACCGGCACCACCGCCGCGCAAGCTCTGCTCCACCAGGGCGCAGCCTTCATCGATCAAGGCCCGCTGCCACAGCGAGCGGTCCTGTTGATCCAGCAGGATCAGCTCACCCGCGGCGGACAACCGCGCACCACGCCGCGACTCATGCAACAGCATCAGCGCCAGCAACCCGCGCACTTCCGCCTCCGGCAGCAGCTCCAGCAACAAGCGCCCCAGGCGAATGGCTTCAGCGGTCAGCTCATCGCGGCTCAGTTCGGCACCCATGGAGGCCGAATAACCTTCGTTGAACACCAGGTAGATAACCCGCAAGACGCTGTCCAGGCGTTCGGGCAACTCGCTGCGCTCCGGCACCTGATAGGGAATCCCGGCATCACGGATCTTCGCCTTGGCGCGCACAATGCGCTGGGCGATGGTGGCCGGCGTGGCCAGAAAGGCCCGGGCGATTTCCTCGGTGCTGAGGTCGCAGATCTCGCGCAGGGTCAGCGCCACCTGGGCATCCGCCGCCAATGCCGGGTGGCAGCAGGTGAACACCAGACGCAGGCGATCGTCTGGCAGCTCCTCACCGCTCCAGTCGTGCTGTTCCAGTTGCTCCAGCTGGCTGGCCAGTTGCGCCTGGGACGCGGCGAAACGGGCCCGTCGGCGCAGGCTGTCGATGGCCTTGAAACGCCCGGCGGACACCAGCCAGGCCCGAGGGTTGTCCGGCACGCCATCGAGCTGCCAACGCTGCACGGCAATGAAGAAGGCCTCGTGCAGGGCCTCCTCGGCCAGGTCGAAATCCCCCAGCAGGCGGATCAGGGTGGCGAGGATGCGCCGCGATTCCTCGCGGTACACCCGCTCCACCCGGGCCTTCAGCGCCTCTGCGGTCGGCCCCGGCATCAGTCCGGCATGCCCTGGGTCACCAGGGCCACCAGGCGTTCCAGGCTCTCGCCCCATCCCTGGTGAAAGCCCATGGCCTCGTGGGCCTGGCGATCGGCCGCGGACCAGTGCATGGCGCGGGCGGTGTAGAGGGTCTGGCCGCCCTGCTCCTCGAAGGTCACCTCGGCGGTCATAAAGGGCTTGGCGGAAGGCATCCAGCCCGGCAGGAAGGCGTCGGTGAACACCAGCCGCGAGGGCGCGGTGATCTCCAGGAACACCCCCATGGTGGGGTACTCGCTGCCGTCGGGGGCACGCATCAGGGTGCGAAACTGACCGCCCACCCACAGGTCCATTTCGCACTCCGGGGTGGTCATGCCGTGGGGCCCCCACCATTGCGCCAGCAGCGCAGGTTCGGTCCAGGCGCGAAAGACCTTGTTGCGCGGGGCGTCGATCAGCCGGCTGATGGACAATTCATGCTCGGCCGGCAGGCGGCCCGCACTCGGGAAAGTCATGGCATTGCTCCTGTTTATGCGAGTTATCAGGGGTTCAATTGACGTACCGGACGCACTTCGACACTGCCGACCCGGGCCGCCGGGATGTTCCCGGCCACCTGGATCGCCTCGTTCAGGTCCCGGGCCTCGATCAGGTAGAAACCAGCCAGTTGCTCCTTGGTTTCGGCGAACGGGCCATCGGTGATCGACAGCTTGCCGCCACGCATGCGCACCGTGGTGGCCGTCTGTACCGATTGCAGCGCCTCGGCGGCGAGCATCCGTCCACTGCCCTGCACCGCCTCGGCATAGGCCAGGCATTCGGCGTCCTTGGGGCTGTCGGGCAGGCTGTGCAGCAGCTGTTCATCGCTGTAGACCAGGCATAGGTATTTCATCGGCATCTCCGGCTTGGGGCTGATCAACTATGGTCGCTGTTGGCACCTTTGGCGAACCGCCCGACGCTCAGGGTTGCAGGTCGAACAGCGCGGTGCCGGTGAGCATGTCGAAAGGCGCCGACCAGTGCTCGTGCACCACCTGCCACTGCCCTTCGCGGCGTTGATAACCGACGCTGACCCGCATCCAGCAAGCCTTGGTCACACCCTCGGCATCAGTACCGCCGCAACGCGCCAGCCAGTGGGCCAAAGCCAGCTCCTCGGCGGCCAGTACCTGCAACTGATGGAACTCGAAAATGCCGCCGCCGGGACAGACCTGCATGCAGGCTTCCCAGTGCGCCCGGTAGGCGGCCTTGCCGCAGAACTGCAGGGCGCCGACGGCGTCGAAGGAACGGATGTCATCGGCATAGAAGCTGACGATACGCTCGATATCCCGGGCGATCACCGCCTGTTGCCAGTGTTCGATCAGGCTGCGGATCTGCGCTTCGTGAAGTGGATTGGACATGGCGAAACTCCTCGAGAGTGAAAAACCATCACGCCGGGCCGCTTGCCGGCCCGATTCACTCCTAGTCGTCTGGCCGATGGGGAAATCGACAGGCCTTGGAAAAATTCACGAAAATATTTTCAGGCTGCGAAAAAGCACCACGAAAATGCGCCCCCCCAATGACGCAGCTTGCTGGCAAAGCCATATGTGCGCCTGCTGACTCAAGGTTGCAGCAATTTGCCTGATCAACTGATCAACGAACTGCCCCGTCTGCTGCGCACCGCCCTATTGAGGCAGGAAGTGCTCCTGCCCCTCATATTCGGCAGCGGTGGCGAACTCGACCCTCTATGTCTTATGCATCGTCTTGCGTCACCGGGCGACGCTGCGCCAATCGTTGCAACAGACTGTCGGCGCTGAGCAACTTGCCCTGCTGCTTGTCTCGATCCGCGAATGACAACAGCTTCAACAAGGCAATGGCTTCATCACGCCGCTTGCGCTCTGCATAAGATTCGATCACGTAGGCAGGCACACCTTTCTGAGTTACCAGAACGGGTTGGGAGAGGTCGAGATTCGCCGCGTTTTTTTTGACGTAACCGACAGTTTCAATACGCATGCCACTAATCCTCAGGGTGCCGGGCAGAGAGCGTCGACACCCACAAGAACCCATATTCTGGCCACATGTGGCTCAGTCGCAATCTCTGCCCGCTACTGCACCAGCTCCAGCACCATCTCATGCCAAGCCATGCCGCCGTGGTCCGATTCCGAGGCCTTGATATAGACGAAGCCGAAACGCTGGTAGAGGGCGACGTGGCGCTCCTTGCACATCAGGTGGATACGCGCCTTGCCCGCTGCTGTCATGCCCGCGATAAAGGCCTGCAACAGTTGCCGGGACAGGCCTAGGCCCTGGTAGTCCGGGTGCACCACCACCGACATGATCACCACCTCCGGGCCCGCCGGGTCGTGGCCCACCAGTTCCTTGAAGGCTTCATCGGCCATCTGCACCTCGAAGGTGGCGCCAGAGTTGATAAAGCCGGCCACCCGCCCCTCCACCTCCGCCACGATAAAGCCTGCGGGCCAGGTGGCGATGCGGGTGGCGATCTTTTCCCGGGTGGCGGCTTCGTCGCCTTCGTAGGCCAGGGTCTCGATGGCGAAGCAGCGGTCCAGATCGCTGGGCAATACGGTGCGGATCAGTGGGGTCGAAGCGCTCATGGGCGGCTACCTGAGTAGGTTGGAAGGTCGGCGATTCTAGCAAGGAGTGGCGCCCGACACGGCCCTTGCGTATGCCGGGCATAGGGATCATCAAAGCGGCCGTAAAGCTTTCATATAAGCCCTGGCCTGGGGCGCGCCAAGGGATTATCTATCAGTTCCCCGACGCCTGGTGGCCGGCCGCTCGAGCCGGCCCGACCCGCGTCTTGCCCACAGGACCTTCTCCATGAGCAATATCCAGATCGGCCTTCTGCTGCTGTTCGGCATCGCCGCCTTCGGTTGCATCACCCTCTACATCGACTTTGTGCATGAACGCCGTCGTGGCGAAAAAGCCCTGGACCGGGATCACAGCCCCACCAGGCGATAACCCACCTGCAACTCGGTGATCAGGTGCTGGGGCTGAGCCGGATCGGCCTCCAGCTTCTGCCGCAAATGGGCCATGTGCACCCGCAGGTAATGGGCGCGATCGATATAGTCCAGGCCCCAGACTTCCAGCAGCAACTGACGATGGGTCAGCACCCGGCCCTGCCCCCGGATCAGCGCGCACAGCAGGCGGTATTCGATCGGCGTCAGGTGCACCGGCTGGCCGTCGCGACGTATTTCATGGGTGGCCAGATCGACCTCGATGCCGCCGAACAGCACCTTGCTGCTGGTGGCCGCCGCGCCGCTCTGGCCATGGCGCCGCAGTTGCGCGCGAATCCGTGCCAGCAGCTCCGGCACGCCGAAGGGCTTGACCAGGTAATCGTCGGCGCCGGCATCCAGGGCCGCGACCTTTTCCTCTTCCCGATCCCGGGCCGAGAGCACCAGGATCGGCACCGCCAGCCAGCCCCGCAGCTCGCTGATCAACTGCTTGCCGTCACCATCGGGCAGGCCCAGGTCGACGATCACCAGGTCCGGCTGGCGGCTGGCGGCATGGATCAGCGCACGCTTGACGCTGTCGGCCTCGAACACCTGGAAGCCTTCGTCCTCCAGGGCAATGCCGATGAAGCGGCGGATATTGGCTTCGTCCTCGACGATCAGGATGCGTGGGTTGCTCATAGGGTTTCCATCGAAGGCGGCTGTCCCGCCGGCAAGGTGATGATAAAACTCAGCCCGGCGTCGGCATGAGGCTGGGCCTCGATGCGCCCGCCATGGGCCTCGACAATGCGTTTGGCCAGGGCCAGCCCCAGGCCGATGCCAGCCACCGCGGATTCCTGCTGGCCACGGCTGAAGGCCTCGAACAGGCTGGCCGGGGAACTGCCCTTGGGGCAGCCGGGGCCGGAGTCGCTGACGTGCAGGACGATCTGCTGATCCACCTGGCGCGCACTGATCTGCACCAGGGTGCCGGCCGGGGTGTACTTGGCGGCGTTGTCCAACAGGTTCACCAGCACCCGTTCCAGCAGCAGCGCGTCCACCTCCACCAGGGGCAGTAGCGGTGCCATGCTGACCCGCACCTGGTGCCCCGCCAGGGGTTCGCGCAACTGGCGCAGGGCACTGCCGACAATCTCTTCCAGGGAATTCCACTGGCGATTCAGGCGCACCCCGCGCTCCTGCATTCGCGCCATGTCCAGCAGGTTCTCGATCAGCCGCTGCATCGACTTGGCCTGATCATGAATGCCCCCCAGCAGTGACTGCAGGGGGCCTTCGCTGGCATGGGGCAGCGCCGCGTCGGCGGCGCCGATCAGGGTGGTCAGCGGGGTGCGCAGGTCATGGGAAATCGCCGCCAGCAAGGTGTTGCGCATGCGCTCGCCTTCCATCTGCACCACGGTGCTCTGGGCCACCTCGACGTAGTGCACCCGCTCCAGGGCAATCGCCAACTGGCTCATGCAGGCCTCCAGCAGCCGTTGTTCCTCCGGTGCCTTGAGGCGTTCGTCATCCGCCAGTTCCAGCACCAGTACGCCGCGCACCCGCATCGGCGCCTTGAGCGGCAGGTAGCGGCCCTTGGCCGCGGCCAGGGTATCGGTGCCGCTGCCGGCCGGCTGGTCATGGTCGTAGGCCCACTGGGCAATGCTTTCATCGATGGCCAGGGGGTTGGCGCTCAAGGCCCGCACCCGGTTGCCGGCGTCCGGCAGCGCCAGCCCGACCCGGGCCTCGAACACCCCGCCGAAGGTGCGCAGGGCCACGGCGCAGATCTGCTCTTCGGTCAGCGCCGCCGACAGCTCCCGGGCCAGCCCGGCCAGGGACGTGGCGCGACGTTCGCCGGCGGCGGCGGTGCGGGCCTGGTGGCGCAGGCGCGCGGTGAGCTGGCCGGTGATCAGGGCAATGCCGAGCATCAGGGCGAAGGTGAAGAAATACTGGGTGTCATTGACGGTGAACGACAGCACCGGCTGGACGAAGAAGAAGTCGAAGCACAGCACCGCCAGCATCGCCGCCCAGACTCCCGGCCCGCGGCCAAAACGCAGGGCCACCAGCACCACCGTAAGCAGGAACAGCATCACCACGTTGGCCGGGTCGAACACCTTGAGCAGCAGGGCCGCCACCGCCGTGGCGGCAAAGCACGCCAGGCTGGCCCAGAGGTAACCGGGGGCACGGCTGGGGGCCAGGCCGGCCTCGGGTTTCTCCGCTGCCGGGCGCGGCCGGCTCAAGGGGCCATTGGCGATGACGATCTGGTCGATCTCCGGGTGCTGGCGGCTGATCCGGTCGCTCACCGACTGATGCCAGAACTGCCAGACCTTGCGTGGGTAATGGCCCAGCACCAGGCGGTTGGCATTGTGCTCGCGGGCACAGGCCACCAGCGCCTCGGCCACGTCCAGGCCGGACAGGGTCGCGGTTTCGGCACCGAATTCGACGGCCAGGGCCAGGGTCTTCATCGCCGCCGCGTAGCGTCCGCCGCCACGGCCCTTGCCCTGGCTGGCAGCCACATGCACCACCATCCAGTCGGCTTCGAGCTTCTGCGCCAGGCGCGCCGCCTCACGTACCAGGCGCTCGTCCGCTGGGTCGCCGGCCACCCCCACCAGCAGCCGCTCGCGGGCCGGCCACAGGGCATTGATCGAACGCTCGCGGCGGTAGTCGCGCATTTGCGCATCGACCCGGTCGGCGGTGCGCCGCAGGGTCAGTTCGCGCAGGGCCAGCAGGTTGCCCTTGCGAAAGAAATTACGTGAAGCACGCTCGGCCTGGGGCCCCAGGTAGACCTTGCCGTCCTTGAGGCGGCGCAGCAGGTCGTCCGGCGGCAGGTCGATCACCAGCACTTCGTGGGCTTCATCGAACAGGTGGTCGGGCACCGTCTCGCGTACGCGGATGCCGATGATGCCGCTGACGATATCGTTGAGGCTTTCCAGGTGCTGGACGTTGAGGGTGGTCCAGACATCAATGCCGGCTCGCAGCAGCTCTTCCACATCCTGCCAGCGCTTGGGATGGCGCGAGCCGGGTACGTTGCTGTGGGCCAGCTCGTCCACCAGCAGCACCGCCGGGTGGCGCGCCAGGGCAGCGTCCAGGTCGAACTCCGGCAAAGCGTAGTCGCGGTGCATCAGGCGGTGGCGTTCCAGCACCTCCAGGCCCTGCAACAGCTCGGCGGTTTCCCGGCGGCCGTGGGTTTCCACCACCCCGGCAACCACGTCGCGGCCCTGGGCCACTTCGCTGCGCGCGGCGCTGAGCATGGCGCAGGTCTTGCCGACCCCGGCGTTGGAACCGAAATAGATCCGCAGCTTGCCGCGCTGGGCCGTCTGTTCATCCTGTTGCAGCCGTTCCAGCAGGGCATCGGGATCGGGGCGCCCGTCACGGGGCGGGTTACTAGCATCGAGCACAGCCATGGGCTTCCTTAAATGAACAATGCGGCGCCCGCTTCGGGCGCCGCATTTTCCGTATTTGCCTCAAACCAGGCCGAGGCCGGCCAGTAGCATGTCGATCAGCTTGATCCCGGCAAAGGGCACCAGCACCCCGCCCAGGCCATAGATCAGCAGGTTGCGGTTGAGCAACGCCGCAGCGCCAATGGAACGGTACTTCACCCCCTTCAACGCCAGGGGGATGAGGAACACGATGATCAGGGCGTTGAAGATCACCGCGCTGAGGATCGCCGAGTTCGGGCTGCTCAGGTGCATCACGTTCAGCGCCGCCAGCTGCGGGTAAGTGGCGACGAACGCGGCCGGTACGATAGCAAAATACTTGGCCACGTCGTTGGCCACGCTGAAGGTGGTCAGGGCGCCGCGGGTCATGAGCATCTGCTTGCCCACTTCCACCACCTCGATCAGCTTGGTCGGGTTGCTGTCCAGGTCGACCATATTGCCCGCCTCCTTGGCCGCCTGGGTGCCGCTGTTCATGGCCACCGCCACATCGGCCTGGGCCAGGGCCGGGGCGTCGTTGGTGCCGTCGCCGGTCATGGCCACCAGCTTGCCCTTGGCCTGGTAGTCGCGGATCAGTTGCAGCTTGTCTTCCGGCCGGGCTTCGGCAAGGAAGTCGTCGACCCCGGCTTCCACGGCAATCGCCGCCGCGGTGAGGCGGTTGTCGCCGGTGATCATCACGGTCTTGATGCCCATGCGCCGCAGTTCGGCAAAGCGTTCCTTGATCCCGCCCTTGACCACGTCCTTGAGTTCCACCACGCCCAGGGCCTGGGCACCGTCGCTGACCACCAGTGGCGTGCTGCCACGTCGCGACACTTCATCCACCTTGGCCTGCAAGGCCGGCGGGAAGCTGCCGCCCAGGGCCTCGATATGCCGGCGAATGGCATCGGCTGCGCCCTTGCGGATGCTCCGGCCCTGGGGCAGGTCGACGCCGCTCATGCGGGTCTGGGCGCTGAAGGCGACAAAGCTGGCGTCCAGGGCTTCGAGATCGCGGCCACGGATATCGAACAACTGCTTGGCCAGCACCACGATGCTCCGCCCTTCCGGGGTTTCATCGGCCAGGGAGGCCAGCTGCGCGGCATCCGCCAGTTCGCTGTCCTTGATTCCCGGGGCCGGCAGGAAAGCGCTGGCCTGGCGGTTGCCCAGGGTGATGGTGCCGGTCTTGTCCAGCAGCAGCACGTCCACGTCCCCCGCCGCCTCCACCGCCCGGCCCGAGGTGGCGATGACATTGGCCGACATCATCCGGCTCATGCCGGCCACGCCGATCGCCGAGAGCAGGCCGCCGATGGTGGTGGGAATCAGGCACACCAGCAGCGCCACCATCACCGTGGCGCTGATCACGCTGCCGCTGCCGCTCATGGCCACGGCAAAGATCGAGTAGGGGCTCAGGGTCACTATCACCAGCAGGAACAGCAGGGTCAGGCCCACCAGGAGAATGGTCAGGGCCACCTCGTTGGGGGTTTTCTGGCGCTTGGCCGATTCCACCATGGAGATCATGCGGTCCAGGAACGACTCGCCCGGGTTGACGCTGATGCGCACCACCAGCCAGTCGGAGAGCACCTTGGTGCCGCCGGTGACCGAGGAAAAGTCGCCCCCGGCCTCGCGGATCACCGGTGCCGATTCGCCGGTGATGGCGCTCTCGTCCACCGTGGCCACGCCTTCGATGACCTCGCCATCCAGCGGCACCAGGTCACCGGCCTCGATCAGCACCACCATGTCCTTGCGCAGTTCGCTGGCGGCCATGGGCAGCCAGGCGGCGCCGTGCCGCGGTTGCTGCAGCAGCTTGGCCAGGGTCTGGCGCTTCATGCCCTTGAGGCTGGCGGCCTGGGCCCGGCTGCGGCCCTCGGCCAGGGCTTCGGCGAAGTTGGCAAACAGTACGGTGAACCACAGCCACAGGCAGATACTGAGGATAAAGCCACTGGGGGCCTCGCCCGCGCCCCCCAGGGACTGCACCCACAGCAGCGTGGTGAGGATGCTGCCCAGGTACACCACGAACATCACCGGGTTCTTCCATTGCGCCTGGGGCAGCAGCTTCTTCAGCGCATCCAGGCACGCCGCGGCCAGCAGCCCACGGTCGAACAACGCTATACGAGAGGTCTTGCTCATCATCGCGGTCTCTTACTCACTGGCCGCAAGCGGCGAGGCATGCACGGGCGCCAGGGCGTCCAGTGCGAGGTTGAGTTGCAGCACATTGACCCGGGGCTCGCCCAGCAGGCCGAAGGTGCGGCTTTCGCTGTGGTCCTGCAGCAGCGCTTCCAGGTCTACCAGCGGCAGGTGCCGCAGGCGGGCGACGCGCTGCAGTTGCAGCTGGGCGTTGGCCAGGGAGATGTGCGGGTCCAGGCCGGACGCCGACGCGGTGACCGCGTCCACCGGCACCTGGGCGTCCGCCGCCAGGCCATTGAGCTGGCGATAGGCGCGGACCCGCTCGGCTACCGTGTCCAGCAGCTTCTGGCTGGTGGGCCCCAGGTTGCTGGCACCACTGGCCCCGGCGTTGTAGGGCTGGGGCACGCTCTTGCTCGGGTCCAGCGGATCGCTGCCCAGGGTCATGCTCGGGCGGCCCTGGAAATACTCCGGTCGGCTGAAGGCCTGGCCGATCAGCTTTGATCCCACCACCAGGCCGTCACGCTGCACCAGGCTGCCCTGGGCCTGGAACGGGAACAGCAGGTTGGCCAGGGCGGTGGTCAGCAGCGGGTAGGCCAGCCCGGTAATCAGCATGAACAGCACCGCGGCCACCAGCACCGGGCGCAGCAGGCCCTTGAACAGCCGTACATTGCTGTCCAGGGTTTGGCTTTGCATTTGCTTGGTCATCTCAAGCCCTCACTTGTAGGTCTGGCCGGCCAGCAACTGCAGTTGCTCCACCAGCGGGCCGAGCGCGAGCGCCGGCAGGAAAGTCAGGCCACCGACCACCAGCACCACGAACACCACCAGGAACATGAACAGCGGGGTGGCGGTGGGAATGGTCCCGGCACCGGCGGGAATGTTCTTTTTCATGGCCAGGGAACCGGCCACGGCCAGCATCGGCAGCATGGTGAAGAAGCGCCCCATAAGCATGGCCAGGCCGATGGTGGTGTTGAAGAACGGCGTGTTGGCGTTCAGGCCGGCAAAGGCCGAGCCGTTGTTGGCAGTGCCCGAGGTGTAGGCGTAGAGCACTTCGCTGAAGCCGTGGGGGCCCAGGTTGTTGAGGCTGTTCAGGGTGTCGGGCCACAGGGCCGCCAGGGCGGTAAAGCCGAGGATGCAGATCGGATGGGCGAGCACCGAGAGCATCACCAGCTTGATTTCCCGGGCCTCGATCTTCTTGCCGAGGAATTCCGGGCTGCGGCCGATCATCATGCCCACCAGGAACACTGTCAGCAGTGCGTACTGGATCAGGTTGATAAAGCCCACGCCGTCACCGCCGAACACGCAGTTGAGCATCATCTGCGCCAGGGGCACGAAGCCGCCCATGGGGGTCAGCGAGTCGTGCATGGCGTTCACCGAGCCGGTGGTGGCGCCAGTGGTGGTGGTGACGAACAGCGCGGTGTCGGCGATGCCGAAGCGCAGCTCCTTGCCTTCCATATTGCCGCCGCTCTGGGTGGCCGAGAGTTGCTGGTCGACGCCCACCTGGGTCAGCAACGGGTTACCGCTCTGCTCGGCGCTGAAGACGATGCTCAAAAAGCCGACGAACATCACCAGGAAGGTACCGAAGAACACCCAGCCCTGACGCCGACGCAGCAGCATGCTGCCGAAGGTGTAGGTCAGCGCCGAAGGGATCAGCAACATGCTGAGGATATGCAGCAGGTTGGTCAGGGGCGTCGGGTTCTCGAACGGGTGGGCAGCGTTCATGCTGAAGAAGCCGCCACCGTTGGTGCCGATGTGCTTGATCGATTCGAAGCTGGCCACGGCGCCCACTATCAGTTGCTGCCCGGCGCCTTCCAGGGTGGTGGCCAGGGCCTGGGAGTCGAGGGTCTGGGGCATGCCCTGCCAGACATAGACCAGGGCCATGACCAGGCACAACGGCAGCATCACCCGGTACAGGGTGCGGGTGAAGTCCACCCAGTAGTTGCCGATATCCGCCGAGCTGGAGCGGCTCAGGCCACGAATGAAGCCGGCCGCCGCCACCACCCCAGCGGTGGCGCCGACGAACATCAGGAAGGTAATCGCCGCCATCTGGCTGAAGTTCGACAGGCTGCTTTCCCCGGAATAGGCCTGCCAGTTGGTGTTGCTGATAAAGGACGCGGCGGTGTTGAACGCCAGGTCCGGGGTTTGCGCCGCCAGCCCCAGGGGGTTGAGGGGCATCAAGGGTTGCAGGCGCAGCAGCAGGTAGCCCAGCAGCATCATCGCCGCGTTGGACAGCAACAGCGCCGAGCCGTAACGGGCCCAGCCCATGGTTTCGCCGGGGTCGATGCCCAGCAGGCGGTAGGTGGCGCGCTCCGGCAAGGCGTGGCCGCGACCGGTGAAGACCCGGGTCAGCCATTTGCCCATCAGCACGGCAAGCCCGGTCATGATGCCGAGGATCACCGCGTATTCCAGCACAGTACTCAACATGTCGATGCTCCGTTCAAATCTTGCCCATGGCGACGATGCCCAGGGCCGTCAGTACAAAGAACCCCAGGGACAGGCCCACGAAGATCAGGTCGTACATGGCTGGTTTCCTTTCTCGAGAATGCCCGGACGGGCGTATGCGGCTGGGTGGCGACGGCTGGGTGCGTGCATCAGAATTTCTCGGCACGGATCAGCGCGTAACCCAGGTAGGCGAACAGCAGCACGGCGCAAAAGCCGCTGGCGCCGTAGATGAATTCCAGTGTCAGCAAGGCAGCTCCCCTTATTCCATTGACGCCGCGCTCCCCATACAGGGCGCGGCCGCTCAGGCGCCCGGCAATGGGCACCGGCAGGCGGTCGGGAACCACAGGTCCACCGCCCTGCTCTGCGCCACGCAGGTTAGGCGCGGGCGCATCAAGGCCGGGCACTGATTGCCGGGGGCGGCATTAAGATGGCGTTAAGATCGAGCGGGCGGAGCGGGGAAAGCCGGGGGCGGGTCAGCGCCCCCGAGGGGTGTCAGGCACTTTTCAGCGGCAGCCAGACCTCGACCACGCCGCTGCCGGTGTCCGGGTTGAAGTCGGCGCTGTAGCGTTCGAACTCCGGCGCATCGGCCGCTTCGCGACCGGATTGCGGCAGCCAGGTCTGCCAGATGTAGTTGAAGGTCTGGGGCAGTTCCAGCAGCGAACCCGGGTGCTCGAACACCGCATACTGCTGCGGCTGCACCTCGACCCAGCGGTAGCGCGCGGGCAGGTCGTCGAGCTTGCTGATCTCGACCCCGGCGATGTACTCGAAACCGCCCTGGCCGTCAGGGTTGCAGCAAATGCCGTAGGTCACGTCGTCCACCTGCCCCGGCACCTTGCCGATATGCGGGATGAAACGTTGCCATAGCTGGCCGATGTCTTGAACGGCGGCGGGCTTTACCCGCTCAGCGAAACCTGCGATCAGCAAAAAACGCTCCCTTTCGAAGCGCGGCTGCAAAGCAGTGCCCTGTTTTTGCTCATCCATGACTGCCACTCCTGCCATTGAAAAGATGGGTTCGGCATCCAGTATAGAAGCCAATCACCCAGGCCAGGATCAGAGCGCCGGAAGGTCCGCGGTGGCGGCGCCGAGAATGAACTCCTGATAGCCGGATAGAATCACGTACACCGCGAAATAGCAGAAGATCGCCGCCGATGCCAGGTAGGAGTAGCGCAGCAGCTTGTCGCCCAAGAGCTTGCCGCCCTGGGTCGCGGCCAGGCACAGGCCCAGGGTCCAGACCAATCCTGCGCAGAAGAAACCAGCGAGGAACAGCCCCGAATCGGCGATCCCGCCGCCCCCGGATCGGGCAATCAGGGTGCCGCCCACGGCGGCGAACCAGAGGATCGCACTGGGCGAGGACATGGCCAGGAAGATCCCGCGAAAGAACTCCTTGCGCGGCGACCCAGGGTCCGCCTCCCCCGCCGTGGCCAGCACCCCGCCGTGATGGATGGCGGCGTAGATCATCTTCGCCGCGAAATACAGCAGCAGTGCCGAGCCGCCGATCCACAGCACCCAGCGCACGCTTTGGTACTGCAGCAGCACGGTCATCCCGGCCAGGGCCAGCAAGGCGTAGATCAGGTCGCCGACACAGGTGCCCAGGCCCAGGCAGAAGCCCTGGAAATAGCCACGCTGCATGGCCAGGGTGATCATCGCGATATTGGCCACGCCGATGTCCAGGCACAGCGAAAGGCTCAGCAGGAAGCCGCTGGTAAATTCCATTGTTCGTCCCGTTTACTGCGGTTGTTCGAAGCGTTGCGACGGCCATCGAAGGCCGATCAAGAGTCCGCGCAAAGGCGCTTGGCGTTGCTTGCAGGCAAGAAGCGTGCACGTTATAGCGACAAACCCCGGGCCCTCGCAAACCCTTGCCCGGGCTTGAAAATAATTTTCCAGCCCTCTGGACAAGCCGCCAGCGGCGCCTTTATCGTCTGCCCCGCAGGCCACCGCAGTGGCCAACGTCGCTCGGACGGTTCCGGGCGCTTACGTCCTATCGAGGCAACAATGGCCGAACAAGGTTCGCCGCGCCGCTTTGCGCGCATCGATCGTCTTCCCCCCTATGTATTCAATATCACTGCCGAGCTGAAGATGGCTGCGCGTCGGCGCGGCGAAGACATCATCGACTTGAGCATGGGTAACCCCGACGGCGCGACTCCGCCGCATATCGTCGAGAAACTGGTCACCGTCGCCCAACGCGAAGACACCCACGGCTACTCCACCTCCAAGGGCATTCCACGGCTGCGCCGGGCGATATCCCGTTGGTACAAGGATCGCTACGAAGTCGATATCGACCCGGAAAGCGAAGCCATTGTCACCATCGGCTCCAAGGAAGGCCTGGCGCACCTGATGCTGGCCACCCTGGACCAGGGCGACACGGTGCTGGTGCCCAACCCCAGCTACCCGATCCATATCTACGGCGCGGTGATTGCTGGCGCCCAGGTGCGCTCGGTGCCGCTGGTGCCCGGCGTGGACTTCTTCGCCGAGCTGGAACGGGCCATTCGCGGCTCGATTCCCAAGCCGAAGATGATGATCCTGGGCTTCCCCTCCAACCCCACAGCGCAGTGCGTGGAGCTGGATTTCTTCGAGCGGGTGATTGCCCTGGCCAAGCAGTACGACGTGCTGGTGATCCACGACCTGGCCTATGCCGACATCGTCTACGACGGCTGGAAAGCCCCATCGATCATGCAGGTGCCCGGGGCCAAGGACATTGCGGTGGAGTTCTTCACTCTGTCCAAGAGCTACAACATGGCCGGCTGGCGCATCGGCTTCATGGTCGGCAACCCGGAACTGGTCAACGCCCTGGCGCGGATCAAGAGCTACCACGACTACGGCACCTTCACCCCGTTGCAGGTGGCGGCGATTGCGGCCCTGGAAGGCGACCAGCAGTGCGTGCGCGACATCGCCGAGCAGTACCGGCAGCGGCGCAATGTGCTGGTCAAGGGCCTGCATGAGCTGGGCTGGATGGTGGAGAACCCCAAGGCCTCGATGTACGTCTGGGCCAAGATCCCCGAGGCCTACGCCCACCTCGGTTCCCTGGAGTTCGCCAAGAAGCTGCTGGCCGAGGCCAAGGTCTGCGTCTCCCCGGGCGTGGGTTTCGGCGAGTACGGCGACGACCATGTGCGCTTTGCCCTGATCGAGAACCAGGACCGCATCCGCCAGGCGGTGCGCGGCATCCGCGGCATGTTCCGCGCGGACGGGCTGGTGCAGAAAGGCAGTTGATCGACCCGGCGCGCTGGAGCGCTATCGCGAGCAAGCTCGCTCCTACAGATAGAGCAGGCACAAAAAAACCGCAGCGATGCGGTTTTTTTGTGGCCGGGTTAACGGCTGCTTTAAACCACCAGCGACAACAGCAGGATAAAGATCAGGCCCACCACCGAGAGGATGGTTTCCATCGCCGTCCAGGTCTTGAAGGTTTCCGCCACGGTCATGTTGAAGTACTGCTTGACCAGCCAGAAACCGGCGTCGTTGACGTGGGACAGAATCAAGGAACCTGCGCCGGTGGCCAGCACCAGCAGCTCGCGGTTGACCCCCGGGATCATCCCCACCACCGGCACCACGATGCCGGCGCCGGTGATGGTGGCCACGGTGGCGGAACCTGTGGCGATACGAATCACCGCCGCCACCAGCCAGGCCAGGAGGATCGGCGAGATCTGCGCATTGACCGCCATATGGCCAATCACATCACCCACGCCGCTGGTCACCAGCATCTGCTTGAAGCCGCCGCCGGCACCGATGATCAGGATGATCGCCGCGGTAGGCGCCAGGCTGGCATCGAGCAGGCCGAGGATCTGCTTGGAGCCGATGCCCTGCTTGTAGCCGAAGGTGTAGAGCGACAGCAGCAAGGCCAGCAGCAGGGCGCTGATCGGGTGACCGATCATGTCCATCCAGATGCGGAAGAAATGCCCGTCCGGCAGCGCCACGTCGGCGAAGGTCTTGAGCAGCATCAGGAACACCGGCAGCAGCACCGTGAGCAGGGTCACGCTGAAGCTTGGCAGGTTGCTGTTGTCATTTTCCCGCGCCAGCTGGTCCACCAGCTCCTGGGACGGATGGCCGGGGATGTACTTGGCGATAAAGGTGCCGTAGATCGGACCGGCGATGATCGCGGTCGGCAGGGCAACGATCAGGCCATAGAGAATGGTCTTGCCGATATCGGCGCCAAACACCCCGATCGCCAGCAGCGGCCCCGGATGCGGCGGCACCAGGCCGTGCACCGCAGACAGGCCGGCCAGCAGCGGGATACCGATCTTGATCAGCGACACCCCGGTACGCCGGGCAACGATGAACACCAGCGGGATCAGCAACACGAAGCCGATCTCGAAGAACAGCGGAATGCCCACCAGGAAGGCGGCGAACATCATCGCCCACTGCACCCGCTGCTTGCCGAACGAGCGGATCAGGGTCTGGGCGATCTGATCGGCACCGCCGGATTCAGCCATCATCTTGCCGAGCATGGTGCCCAGGGCCAGGATGATGCCGACAAAACCGAGCACGCCACCGAAGCCGTCCTGGAACGCCTTGATGATCTTGTCCACCGGCATGCCCGAAGTCAGGCCGAGGAAACCCGCGGCGATGGTCAGGGCAATAAAGGGATGCAGCTTGAAACGGGTGATCAGCACGATCAGCCCGATGATGGTGACCACTGCATCAACCAGCAGATAGGTCTCTTGGGACATGCCAAACATGGATTTGCCTCCGGTTTGTTGTTTTTATTTAAGCGTTAAAAACAATGACGAAATGGGATAGCGCTACCTTTTTCGAACCGATAATCAGCATCAAGGTTCAAGGCCATGCTCAAGCCACCACTGGTTGGCCAGCTCGGCCAGGCGCTGGACGCTCAGGCTGCTGGCATCCAGGGCCAGGGTGAGCGGCTCGCCCACAGGGGATTCGAGGGTGGCGAACTGACTGTCGATCAGGGTCGACGGCATGAAGTGCCCTGGCCGGTGCGCCACGCGGTCGGCGGCGACGGCGGGGGTCAGCTCGAGAAAGACGAAGCCCAGGCCGGGGGTCGCGGCGCGCAGGCGCTCGCGGTACTTGAGCTTGAGCGCCGAGCAAGTCAGCACCGGGCGCTGACCGGCGGCCAGGGCACGGCGCAGTTCATCGCACAGGCTGTCGAGCCAGCCGGCGCGGTCGTCGTCGTCAAGAGGAATGCCGGCGCTCATCTTGGCGATGTTCGCCGCCGGGTGAAAACTGTCGCCTTCGATGGCCGTGGCGCCACTGCGCTGACACAGGGCCTGGCTGACACTGGACTTGCCGCAGCCGGCAACGCCCATGATGACCAGGGCGGTGATGGGTTGACTCATGTAACACCTCAGCGCGCAGACAGCGCTACCTTCGCTAGTTGAAAAATCTAGTACAAAAACAGTGTCTGCCGACGCCTTCTTGTCATTTTTGTGGGTTGCCGCGTATATAGTCCGCCAAACCAAAGAGCGAGGGTCAGGCACACCTCGCTCACGCATTGCAGCTGTTCTAGGACAGCGCTACCTTAGTGACTTGAATTTTGTTTGGCAAGCCGTCTGATGACCACCCAGAAGAACGATAAAAACACCCGCACCACGGGTCGCCCGACCCTCAATGAAGTGGCCCGCCTGGCTGGCGTCAGCCCGATCACCGCCTCCCGGGCGCTGCGCGGCGTCAGCAGCGTGGCCACCGAACTGGTGGAGCGGGTGCAGCAGGCCGCACTGGAGCTGAACTACGTGGTCAACTCCGCCGCCCGCGCCCTGGCTTCGGCCCAGAGCCAGTCGGTGGTGGTCTTGGTGCCCTCGCTGTCCAACCTGCTGTTTATCGAAACCCTGGAAGCCATCCATCAGGTGCTGCGGCCCAAGGGCTTTGAAGTGCTGATCGGCAACTACCACTATTCCCGCGACGAAGAAGAGAACCTGCTGCGCAACTACATGACCTACCAGCCTCGGGGTCTGTTGCTCACCGGTTTCGATCGCACCGAGAGTTCGCGGCGGATGATCGAGGCCAACAATATTCCCTGCGTCTACATGATGGACCTGGACTCCGGTGCCGGGCTCAACTGCGTGGGTTTCTCCCAGTTGAGCGCCGGCGAAACCGCCGCCCGCCATTTGATCTCCCGCGGGCGCAGGCACCTGGCCTATGTCGGCGCGCAACTCGACCAGCGCACCCTGCTGCGTGGCGAAGGCTTCCGCCGAGCCCTGCAAGAAGCCGGGCTGTACAACCCCGACCTGGAATTGCTGACCCCACGCCCCTCCTCCGTGGGCCTGGGCGGCGAGCTGTTCCTGCAGCTGATGCAGAGCCAGCCCCAAGTGGATGCGATCTTCTTCGGCAACGACGACTTGGCCCAGGGCGCCCTGCTGGAGGCCATGCGCTGCGGCATCAAGGTGCCCGAGCAGGTGGCGGTGCTGGGCTTCAACGACCTGCCGGCCTCCGAGCACATGGTGCCGCGCCTGAGCAGCATCAGCACCCCGCGCGAAGCCATCGGCCGCCGCGCCGCCGAGCAGATGCTGACCCTGCTGGCCGGCAACAGCGTGGCCGAACCGGTGGTGGACATGGGCTTCGAACTGCGGGTTCGGGAAAGTACCTGAGCCCTCTCAGGGCCTGAGGCTCAAGACGCTGAGCAACAGGCCGAAGCCCACCAGCACACCGCCGAACAGTTGGTCGATGCGGCGCTTGTAGGCCAGCAGCCGACCGGCAATCGCCGGCGCCGAAAAGAACAGCGCCACCAGCACAAACCACAGCACATGGGCCAGGACGATGATCGCGCCATAGCCGATCTGCACCGGCAAGGCCGTGCCCGGCTCGATCACCTGCATAAACAGGCTGAGGACGAAAATCATCGTCTTGGGGTTCAGGGCATTGGTCAGGAACCCTGCACGCAAGGCCGCCCACCCCGACATCCGGGCACTCGCAGACTTTTCCTGCTCGCCGGTAACCGGGCTACGCAACAGCTTGATCCCCAGATAGATCAGGTAGAGGGCCCCGGCGATCTTCAGCCCGTTGAACCACAGCAACGACTGCTGCAACAGCACCCCTACCCCTAGCAGGCTGTAGCCGATATGCAGCATCACCCCAAGGCCGATCCCCAGGGCGGTCAGCACGCCGTGGCGACGGGAAAGCGCCAGGCTGTTGCGAGTAACCAGGGCAAAGTCGGCCCCCGGGCTGAGTACCGCAAGAACGGTGATGGTGATGACAACTAACAGTTCGGTCACTTTGCCTGCGCCTTGGTTATAGAATCAGGCGCTACTCTATTGGGCCTCCCACCTTCGTTGCTAACGATGAAAACTGACATTCTTGGTGATAAAAACTCACAACCCTTGAAGCGCCGCCTGCCGCCCCTGGGCGCCTTGCGTTGCTTCGAGGCGGCGGCCCGCCTGGAAAGCTTTACCCAGGCCGGCGCGGCCCTGCACCTGACCCACGGCGCCATCAGCCGCGCCGTGCGCGCCCTGGAGGATGACCTGGGCTGCACCCTGTTCGAGCGCCGCCAGCAGCGGGTTTTTCTCACCCCCGCCGGGGCCGAACTGCTGCACAGCGTGACCCAGGCCCTGGACCTGCTGGACAGCGGCGCCCAGCGCTTGCGCGAAGCCGGGCGCAATGCTCCGCTGGTGCTGTCGTGCGAGCCGACCCTGCTGATGCGCTGGCTGATTCCGCGCCTGCCGGCGTTCCAGGCGGCCCATCCTGAGGTATCGATCCAGCTGCTGGCCGGTGGCGGGCCCTTTTCCTTCAACGCCGGGATCGACCTGGCGATCCGCCGCAACGACTTTGCCTGGAGCCGCGACACCCAGGCCCACTGGCTGTTCGACGAGGCCGTGGGGCCCGTGTGCCGACCAGACAAACAAGCCGAGTGGGCACCGCAGATCAAGGGCCAGGTGCAACTGGCGGCCCAGGCCCCACGCCTGCACAGCGCCACCCGGGCCCAAGCCTGGGAGCAGTGGCTGCAATTGCAGCAATGGCCAATGACCCCGGCGCCCCAGGAGCAGGTCTTCGAACACTTCTACTTCAGCCTGCAAGCGGCAGTGGCGGGCCTGGGCCTGGCCATCGCACCCTGGCAACTGGTGCGCGACGACCTGGCCAGCGGGCTGCTTTGCGCACCCTTCGACTTTGTCGCCGACGGCAGCGCCTACTACCTGCTGTCCCCAAAGGCCATCGACGAACATTCGGCAGCGGGCCGGCTTCTGAACTGGATAAGGGCAGCGGCAAGCCTCAAGCCGTGAGCTGCAAGCTTGCCGCTTGTGGCTCGTGGCTTACGGCTCGCTACTTGCCCCTAGCGCTTGCACCAAGGCCAGGGCGCCCTTCTGCAGTGGCTGGTTCTTCAGCCACACCGTGTGCACCGGCAGGTGCAGGCCATTGTCGATGTTCTTGAACTGCAAGCGCTGCAAACTGCCGGCCGCCAGCCTGGGCTGGATCACCGACAAGGGGAAATTGCCCCAGCCAATGCCCGCCTCCACCATCTGCAAGGCCATGGCCAGGCTGTCGGTGCGCCACAGGGATTCGCCCACCAGGGGCCGGGTGTCGCTGAGTGGCAGGTCGCGGCTGGCCACCACCACCTGGCGCACCTTGATCAGCTCCTCGAGGAACAGCGAGCCAGCGCAGGCCTGGTACAGCGGGTGACGGGCCGAAATGCAGGCGATCATCTGCTCGCTGCCCAGGTACTGGAAGTACTCCAGGGCATTCACGCTGAGCCCGGCAAAGGCCAGTGCCACACTGACCCGGCCGCTGTGCAGCAGGTGCAGCACATCGTCCTGGGGCGCGCTGAGCACTTCCACTTCCAACAACGGATAGCGCTCGGCCAGCACCTTGATCGCCTCCAGCAAGCGCTGCTTGTCGATGTCATCCACCACGGCGATCGACAGCTTGCTTTCCAGCCCCAGGGACAGCTCGACGGCATGCACCTGCAACTGCTTGAGCTGGTCAGCGATCAGCCGCGCGTGGGGCGCCAGGGACAAGGCCAACGGCGTGGGCAACGGCTCGCGATGGCGGCGATCGAACAAGGCATAGCCCAGTTCAGCCTCAAGGTTGGCAATACCCATGCTCACCGCTGAAGGCACCTTGCCGAGAAAACGCGCCGCAGCGGAAAAGGAGCCGCGATCGAGCACGGCGAGAAACAACTGGATGCTGTCGCTGGAAAAATTCATGGGTGCCAACCTATCAGGAAAACTGAAAGCTTCCGACTTTTTCTGTCATCCGTATTGAAGCTATCTTTTGCGCCCTGCGCCAGCCCCGGCCTGGCCATCCGCATTCAATCACGAGGAATCCGCATGCAAGGCGTGAAACGCAAACTGCTCTATGTCTCCCTGTTCGAGGTTTTCGGCATGACCTTCTCGGCCCTGGGCCTGGCCCTGCTGTCGGGCTCTTCACCCAGTAGCACTGGCCCCTTGGCGGTGGTGATCACCAGCATCGCGGTGACCTGGAACTTCATCTACACCAGCCTGTTCGAGCGCTGGGAAAGCCGCCAGGCGTCGCGCACCCGCACAGTCAAGCGGCGCATCGCCCATGCCGTGGGCTTCCAGCTGACCCTGATCGTGTTCCTGATTCCGCTGATCGCCTGGTGGATGCAGATCAGCCTGGTACAGGCCTTCCTTCTGGACCTGGCACTGATCCTGTTCATTCCCTGCTACACCTTCGCCTTCAACTGGCTATTCGACCGGGTCTTCGGCCTGCCGGCCTCGGCCCTGCCCGACCCGGCCTGACACCTGCGCCGGCCTAAGGGCCGGTAAATTGACGTCGCCGAACGCCTGTCACGCTGATAGATTCCCAGGGCCAACCCAGGCCACGAACAAGGAAGCGTCATGGCAACCCCTTGCAGAATTCTCGGCAAAGCTTCGTCAATCAATGTCAGGAAAGTCCTGTGGACCTGCGAGGAACTCGGCCTCGCCTACCAGCAGGAAGATTGGGGCAGCGGCTTTCAGTCGACTCACAGCCCGGAGTTCCTCGCCCTCAACCCCAATGCCCAGGTGCCGGTGCTGATCGATGAGGCCGGCGTTCTCTGGGAATCCAACAGTATTTGCCGCTACCTGGCCAACCTGCATCCCGGCAGCGGCCTGCTGCCCATCGCGCCACGGGCCCGAGCCCTGGTGGAGCAATGGATGGACTGGCAGGCCACGGAGCTCAATCCCTCCTGGAGCTACGCCTTCATGGGCCTGGTGCGCCAGCATGCGGATTGCCAGGACAAGCAGCGCATCGCTGCCAGCCTGACAGCCTGGAACGCCAAGATGGCGATACTCGAACAGCAGCTGCAAGGCTCGGGCGCCTTTGTCCTGGGCGAGGCCTTCAGCCTGGCGGATATCGTCCTTGGCCTGTCGGTCAACCGCTGGAAGATGACCCCCATGCAACACCCCGAATTCCCGGCCATCGAGGCCTACTACGAACGCCTCGGCCAGCGCCCGGGCTTTCTCTTGCATGGACGCAACGGCACACCCTGACAGAGCACTTTCAACCCTTAGGAGATTGGCAATGGATGCACTCAACGTACTGGTCACAGGTGCCTGCGGCAGGATCGGCAAGACGTTTTTCCAGGCCTCCCAGGAGCGCTACCGCTTCACCC
Organism: Pseudomonas sp. NFXW11; assembly: GCF_049887815.1. Lineage (NCBI taxonomy): Bacteria > Pseudomonadati > Pseudomonadota > Gammaproteobacteria > Pseudomonadales > Pseudomonadaceae > Pseudomonas > Pseudomonas sp. NFXW11. Next base: position 100,642 of record NZ_JAGEKI010000008.1, read on the forward strand.
TCACCGACCGGGTGGATGCGGACTTCGAAGTGCCCGCGCCTCACCGCTTCCTGCGCCTGGATCTTGACCAGCCGCAGGCCCTCGAGCACCTGCTAGAGGGGATCGACGTCATCGTGCACCTGGCCGGCATTCCCCACGCCAGTGCCGGGTTCGACGAGCTGCTGCCGAACAATATCCTCGCCACCACCTACCTGTTCGAAGCGGCGGCCAAAGCCGGCTGCCGACGCCTGGTGTTTGCCAGCAGCGCCCAGACCATCGAAGGCTACCCGGTGGACCGGCAGATCACCCCGGGCATGCCGGTGATTCCGGCCAACCTGTATGGCGTGAGCAAGTGCTATGGCGAAGCCCTGTGCGCTTTCTATGCCGCCAGGCGCGGCTTGTCCTGCATCGCCCTGCGCATTGGCGCCTTTGAATTCCCGGAGCACCACGAGCTGACCACCACCCGCGACCTGAGTGCCTGGCTGAGCCCTCGGGATGCCGTGCAGCTGTTGCAACGGGCGGTGGAAACCCCGGGGGTGCAACTGCTGATCGGGCACGGCATTTCCAACAATCGCTTCAAACGCCTGGACCTCAGCGAAACCACCCGGGTGTTGGGCTACCAACCGGTGGACGATGCCTTTGCGCAAGACTTCGGCATCCCCATCACCTACTGAGACGGCAACAGCCGGCGGTCGAGCTTGCCAGTAAGCGGCAAGAGTTTTCCGCTGGCTGCCGATTCCTTGTCACTGCCTTTGCTCAAGCCATTGATTTAGCGAGACTTAAATTAAGGCATGGAACTTGCTAAAACACTTGCCTAGCCACTTACACAGGTTCCCGATCATGTTGGTCAACGCCCAGAAATCCGTTTCGGTGCAGCCCACCTCGCGCACCGATATGGACCCGACTAACGCTGCCGCCAGCGCGCTGTACAGCGGCATGCTGCAGCAGGCCCAGAACTCGGTGACAGTGCCGACGTCGCAGTCCAGCCAGCAAGCCAATACCGTGGATGACAACGTCAACGCGGCATTTGCCAAGACCCGCGTCCTGCTCCAGGCCACGCCGCCCACCACCAGCACTCCGCAGGCCAACAGCGCCACGGAAACCGGTGCCTTGAGCGAGTTCAAGGACTACATGAGCAAGACGCCGGAACAGCGTCTGCGCGACAGCATCCTCAAGGACATGGGCCTGACCGAGGAAGACCTGAAGAACCTGCCGCCGGAGCGCCAGCTGGCGATCAGCCAGGAAATCGCCCAGCGTCTGCAGGACAAGATGCGGCTGGCCGCGGAAGAGAAAAAGGATAACGTCAAGCCAATCGACGAGAAGTTCCTGGCCTCGCTGTAACCGCTGCCCGAATGGAAAACGCCGCTGCCTCGAACAGAGCCAGCGGCGTTTTCATTTGCAGCGGGTAAAAAGGACCCGACGAGTTCAAGTGGCCTGGGTACAGGTCACTGCAATTGCAGGCTCGAATTGAACTGGCTGATGGCATTCACCACATGCCGTGAGCCTTGCTGGATCTCCAGGATCACCTCCCCCGCCTCGTTGGCCAGCTCTACCCCCAGACCAGTGCGGCTCAGGCTGGACTGCATGCTGGTGACCGCGCTCTTGGACAGGTCGTGGTTCTTGCGCACCACCTCGACGATCTCCACCGTGGCCTGGCTGGTGCGCGCCGCCAGGCTGCGCACCTCGTCCGCCACTACCGCGAAACCGCGCCCATGCTCGCCGGCCCGAGCCGCCTCGATGGCCGCGTTGAGCGCCAGCAGGTTGGTCTGGTCGGCAATCCCGCGGATGGTCTGGACGATGCTGCCAATGATCTCCGACTGCTTGCTGACCGCGTCGATGCTCAGCGCCGCCTCGTTCAGGTCGTGGGAAATCTGCTGGATGATCTCCACCGTCTGCTGTACCACTTCCGAGCCCTTCTGGGCACAGGCGTCGTTCTGCACCGACGTGCTGTGGGCGGACTCGGCCGCCGACTGCAGGGTGGTCATCTGTTGAGTGATGTCGCTGGCGAACTTGACCACCTTGTACAAGCGGCCCTTGGTATCGAACAGCGGGTTGTAGGAGGCTTCGAGAAACACCGTCTGACCGTACTTGTTCTCCCGTTCGAACCTGTGGGAGTGATATTCGCCACGGTTCAGCGAGGCCCAGAACTGCTTGTATTCGGCAGACTCGGCTTCGGCCCGGTGGCAGAACATGCTGTGGTGCTGGCCGATGATTTCATTGGCCGAGTACTGCATCGTCTTGAGGAAGTTGTCGTTGGCGCGAATGATCTTGCCATCCGGGCTGAACTCGATGATCGCCATGGAGCGGCCGATGGCGTTCAGCAGGCTCTGGTTCTCGTGTTCGATATGAATGCGTTCGGAAATGTCCGAAGCCACCTTGATCACGCTTTTCACATGGCGTTCGGCATCGAGCACCGGCATGTAGCTGGCCTCGAGCCAGATTTCCTGGCCGCGCTTGTTCAGGCGCAGGAAGGTGCCGCTGATGGGTTCACCGCGGGCCAGGTCACGCCACAGCTTGGCGTACTCCTCACTGCGGTAGAACTCTTCCTCGCAGAAGATCCGATGGTGCTTGCCGCGAATTTCCTCGACGGAATAGCCCATGGCCTGGCAAAAATTCTCGTTGGCGTCGAGCACCATGCCGTCCGGGGAAAACTCGATCATGGCCATGGAGCGGCTGATGGCCGCCAACTTGGCATTGGCCTCGCTCAGCGCACAATTGAAGCGTTCGATCTCCAGCAGGTCAGCCTTGTGATGTAGGTTAAACATGGTTGTATCACCTTCAACGCTGTCTTTTGATTGACGGAAGTTTCAAGTCTTTCAACTGAGCCACCACAACGTTACATAAAACACGGCAAGCGCCTTTCTCCCGGCGAGAAAGGAAGTATCAGGTGATCAATGATGTTTAATCGGAGAGTCCATATGGCAACACTCTTATCAAGCCATCCTTTTCCTGATGACCCGTGACCGGGCCAGCCCTAACAAAGAAAGGAAACTCCATCTAATTAGTTGCTCCTGATCCGGCGGTGCCTCTAGTTGCGCACTCTCGGCCTTATTCATGGCTTCAATCCTGTGCCCGAATGAAGATTTGACGAACACTGGTTATAAGATCGAAGACATCCCGGGACAGTGATTGAAAAACCACCAACAGGCTTTTTCACAATTGAGCATAGACAGCCAGCAAGTCTATGCAAGGCCACCAGTCAGTCTGTTTTCACAACCTGTAAAGCAGTGAAATGCATTCGCTACAAGTATCAAATAAGACATAAACATGGCTCGCCAATGCACGGTCGCCGACTAGCCCTGGGCAAGCATCTGCAAGAACGCCTGAACCACTTCGCAGCACTCCCGCCCCGGTGCCGCCACCAGGGCGAACTGGCGTTCGATGGCGTGGCTCAGTGGCAGCACCCGCAATCCCTGGCGCTGTTCCGGCAGGGTGCTCTGCGGCACCAGGGTCACTCCCAGCCCCTCACGCACCAGGCTGAACGCGCTGTTCCACTCCCGCACCTCGATACGCACATCCGCCAGGGGCATCCCAGCCTCGGCGGCCAGGCTGCGGGCATTCACCGAACAACCGCCCGTGGCCAGGACAAAGGGCTGGGCCAACAGGCTCGAGAGGTCGATAGTGGATGCCCGCCAGGGGTGCGCCGCGGGCAGTACCGCCACCCAGGCATCCAGCCCCAGCAGCCAGGAACGACGCCCGGGCGCGGGGTTCAACACCACTCCCAGGTCCACCAGTTGCGCCTCCAGCAGGGCCTCCACTTCATCGTCGCTGACCTCCAGTTGCATCACCTCGATCCCCGGGTGCAACTGCTTGAAACGGCGCAGCAAGGGGGGTAGGAAACGCGCCAGCACCATGGGAAACCCGGCCAGGCGCAGGTTGCCCTGGAGCATGCCCCGGGCCTCATCCACCTGGCGTCGCACCTGGGCCAGGGCACCGAGCATCACCCGCGCCTGCTCCAGCACCTGCAAGCCGATGGCCGTGGGCAGCGCCTGGCGATTCTCGCGGACAAACAGCTGCACGCCGAGCACGTCTTCCATCTGCGCCAGGGCCTGGCTGGCCCCGGACTGAGTCATGCCCACCTGCTCGGCGGCGCGGGTGATGGTGCCGCAATCGGCAATCGCCACCAGCAGGCGCCAGTGCATCAGGTTCATCATGGCAGTAGCTGTCCTTATGGCAGTTTTCTGAAAGATTAATTTTACCCATGCCACAGCCCTGCCCGACACTGCTCCGCACCTTCACCAGAGAACCGCCGATGAAACTCTACTACGCCCCTCAAGCCTGCTCCCTGGCCTCGCATATCGTGCTGCGGGAACTGCAATTGCCATTCGAGGCAATCCGCGTCGACAACCGCAGCAAGCGCACCGCCGATGGCCAGGACTTTCTCGCCATCAACCCCAAGGGTTATGTCGCCGCCCTGCAACTGGACAATGGCGAGGTACTGACCGAGGGCCCGGCGATCCTGCAATACCTCGCCGACCTCAAGCCTGAAGCCGGGCTGGCGGCGGCCAATGGCAGCTGGCAACGGGTACGGCTGCAGGAAAGCCTGAACTTCATCACCACGGAAGTGCACGGGGTCCTTGGCTGGCTGTTCAACCCCGAGTTCGATGAGGACGTGAAAGAAGTGTTCCGGCAGAAGCTGTTCAAGCGCCTGACCCTGCTGGAACAGACCCTGGAGCACCAGGACTACCTGCAAGGCGAGCAATTCGGCATCGCCGATGCCTACCTGTTCACCGTGCTGCGCTGGACCACGCTGTTTGCCATCAACCTGGCGACCTGGCCGGCCCTGGTGCGCTTCCAGGCCCGGGTCGAACAACGCCCGGCGGTACGCCAAGCCTTGGCGCTGGAGTTGGCCTAAGCCGGGAGCACAAGCCACCGCGGCTTCTTTATAATCCGCGGCTTTTCCTGGCCCCGCGCGGAGCGCCCATGTCCAGCCTTCAGATCAGCCTGCTTGCCGATAGCGCACGACCATTGCTGAACAAGTTCTACCGTCAGCACCAGTCGCCCATGCGCGCGGCGTCCGCAGGCCAGCTGTGGGTGATCAGGGAGAGCGAGATAGTCGCCGGGATGAGCCTGACGGTCGTGGCCCATGGGCATTGGCTGACAGGGCTGCTGGTGGCGCCGGAGCACCGTGGCCGGGGGCTGGCCAGGCAATTGCTGGAACGGGCCCGGCAGCAGGTTGAAGGGCCGGTCTGGCTGTTCTGCCATCCGCACCTGCAAGCCTTCTACCAGCGCCTGGGTTTCAGCCTCGATCCCGACCTGCCACAACCCCTGGCCGAACGGCTGCTACGCTACCAGCGCAGCAAGCCGCTGCTGGCCATGGTTTGCGGCTGCGAGCGGCAGGCTTGCTGAGGGGCAGCCTCAGTCGTCAGCGCTGGGATCGAGATCGGGAAACAGCACCTCGGTGAATCCGAACTTGCGAAAATCGCTGATCCGCGACGGGTAAAGCCGGCCGATCAGGTGATCGCACTCATGCTGCACCACCCGCGCATGAAAGCCCGAGGCCACCCGCACTATGGGCTCGCCCTTGGGATTGAAGCCCTCGTAGCGGATCTGCCGATAACGCTGCACCGCGCCACGCAGGCCCGGAACCGAAAGGCAACCTTCCCAGCCCTCTTCCAGCTCCGGGCTCAAGGGCGTGATCAAGGGATTGATCAGGATGGTCTGGGGCACGGCTTCGGCATCCGGGTAACGCTCGCTGTGCTCGAAGCCGAAGATCACCAGTTGCAGGTCGACGCCAATCTGCGGCGCCGCCAGGCCTACCCCCCCGACGCTTTCCATGGTCTGGAACATATCGTCGATCAGCGCCCACAGCTCCGGGCTGTCGAACATCTCGCGCGGTACCGCAGGTGCGATGCGCAGCAGGCGCTCATCGCCCATCTTGAGGATTTCACGAATCATGATCAGGCTTCATCAGTGGTCGGCTTGAGCGAGTGGTCCCGGCCCAGTCCCGAAACGTGTTGTTTTTCATCGTGCCCGGCAAAGTCCTTTTCCCCAGGGTTCTTGCCTTCGGCCGACAGGTGTTCGATCACCGCGTTCATCTCCGCCCCCAGCAACAGCACTGCAGCGGAGATATAGAAGTACAGCAGAAGCACGATGATCGCGCCGATACTGCCATACATGGCGCTGTAGTTAGCGAAGGTTCTCACGTAGTAGGCAAAAGCCAGGGAGGCGACTATCCATACCACCACCGCCAGCACCGAACCCGGGGTAATGAAACGGAATTTCTGCTTCACATCCGGCATCACGTAATAGATCAGCGCCACCGCCATCATCATCAGCAGCACGATCACCGGCCAGCGCAGGATAGTCCACAAGGTGACGATGAAATCTTCCAGCCCCACCTGCCCCGCCAGCCACGCCATCACCTGCGGGCCCAGCACCATCAGCGCCGCGGCCACCAGCAGCATGCCGGCAATGCCCACGGTGTAGAACACCGACAGCGGAAAGCGCTTCCAGATCGGCCGGCCCTCGACCACGTCGTAGGCGGCGTTCATCGCACTCATCATCAGCCGCACGCCGGCCGAGGCGGTCCACAGGGCAATGAAGATACCAATCGACAGCAGGCCGCCCTTGGACTGCTGCAACTGGTCGATGACCGGGTTCACCTGCTCCAGGGCTTCACGGGGCAGCACCATCTCGGCCTGCAGGCGCAGCCAGGTGAAGAAGTCCGGCAGGTGCAGGAAACCGATCAGGGCGATCAGGAACAGGATGAAGGGGAACAGCGAGAACAGCATCTGGTAGGCCAGAGCCGAGGCGTAGGTGGACATCTCGTCCGCGATGAATTCCTGCACCGTGCGAACCAGCACACGGTGCAACGGCAAGCCTTTGAGGTCCGGAAAAAACATAGCGTCTCCTTTCGCCGCAAAAAGATTGAAGTCGATGGCGACTCAGGGGGCGTTTTCTACAACAAATTAGCTCAGTTGGCGAACGGCAACCAATCAGCTTCGGCAATCCGCCGGTTTTCCGGCACCGGCCACGCAGCAAAACGGCCACCCCGGGATGGCCGTTTTGCTGCTTGATCGAGGGCTGTGCTGTCACGCCTTGTCGATGGTTTTCTTCACTGCATCCTTGGCCTTGCCCAGGGCTTGCTGGGCTTCACCCTTCTTCTCCTGAATCTTGCCTTCAGCCTGCAACTTGGTGTTGTCGGTGGCCTTGCCGACGCCCTGCTTGATATTGCCGACGGCCTCGTTGGCCAGACCTTTTGCCTTATCTGCTGTGCTGCCCATGGTATTTCTCCGTAGAACATTCATTGATCGAACAAAGGTTTATCGCGTTACCCAGGGTTGACCCGCGGCTTTGGCCGGGAGTTTCAATTATTTTTCAGCGGCCATTTCATCGCGGCACCAAGGTTGCGCTTTATGTTTGTCGGGCAACCCGGGAGAATGCCAAGCCTGTTCAGGCCAGGCCCTGAAGATCCAACCCCTGTAGGAATGTTATGAAACTCGATAAAAAGCAGGCCATCGCCCGTAGAAACCAGGAACTGGGCGGTGCGGTGCTGGGCGTCAACAACTGCCATTTCGCGGAGCTGAACCGCAACCGCAATATCTGGTGGTTCGATATCCTGGTGACCCGGCTGGCCATCGGTCAGTACGAATGGGTGCACCTGCTGCTGCATACCCCCGACACCGATCAGCTGATTCACCTGAAAGTGCCGACCGCCTTCCTGCGCGAGCGCCGCGAAGGCCTGGTGGTGCGCAACGATGGCAAGCGCAAGGCAGCCCTGAGCCTGGAACTGAGCGCCGACAAGGACTCCTTCCTCAAGGATGTGCGCCCGGCCGGTACCGGCGTGAACTTCACCCAGTTCCAGCAGTAGCACCAGCTCGTTTGCCGCCCATGAAAAAGCCCCGCACTTGGCGGGGCTTTTCATGGGCGCTGGGGCTTACTTCTTCAGCCCGAGCTTCTTCAGCTCTTCGTCACGCAGCTCGCGGCGCAGGATCTTGCCGACGTTGGTGGTCGGCAGCGCATCGCGGAACTCCACGGCCTTGGGCACCTTGTAGCCGGTGACATTGGCCCGCATGTGCTGCATCACCTGCTCCTTGGTCAGGGTGACCCCGGGCTTGGCGACGATGAAGATCTTGATGGTCTCGCCGGATTTTTCATCTGGCACGCCGATCGCCGCGCACTGCAAGACACCCGGCAGCGAGGTCAGCACATCTTCCAGTTCATTGGGATACACGTTGAAACCCGAGACCAGGATCATGTCTTTCTTGCGATCGACAACCCGGATGTAGCCATTGGGCTGGATCAGCGCGATATCACCGGTCTTCAACCAGCCATCGCCGAGCACCTCATCGGTGGCGTCCTGACGCTGCCAGTAGCCTTTCATCACCTGCGGGCCCTTGACGCACAGCTCACCGACTTCACCCAGGGGCAATTCTTCGCCGGCATCGTTGATCACCCGGCACAGGGTCGAAGGCACCGGAATGCCGATGGTACCGATCTGGATGTTCTGGATCGGGTTGACCGTGGCCACCGGGCTGGTCTCGGTCATGCCATAGCCTTCACAGATTGGGCAGTTGGTCACTTCCTTCCAGCGCTCGGCTGCCGCCAGTTGCAGGGCCATGCCGCCAGACAAGGTGACTTTCAGCGCAGAGAAATCCAGCTTGCGGAAGGTTTCGTTATTGCACAGCGCCACGAACAGGGTGTTGAGGCCGACGAAACCGCTGAACTTCCACTTCGACAGTTCCTTGACCATCGCCGGCAGGTCCCGCGGGTTGCTGATCAGGATGTTGTGGTTGCCGATCAGCATCATCGCCATGCAATGAAAGGTGAAGGCATAGATGTGGTACAGCGGCAGCGGGGTGATAACGATCTCGCAGCCTTCATTGAGGTTGGAGCCCATCAGCGCCTTGCACTGCAGCATGTTGGCCACCAGGTTGCGGTGGGTCAGCATCGCGCCCTTGGCCACGCCGGTGGTGCCGCCGGTGTATTGCAGCACCGCCACATCGCTGCTGGCCGGGTTGGCTTCGCGTACCGGCTGGCCCTGGCCCTTGCGCAGCACATCGTTAAACTTGACCGCCTGGGGCAAGTGATAGGCCGGCACCATCTTCTTCACATACTTGATCACGCTGTTGATCAGTACGCGCTTAAAGGTGGGCAGCAAGTCCGCCACTTCGGTGACAATCACATGCTTGACGCCGGTCTTGGGCACCACGGCCTCTGCCAGGTGGGCCATGTTGGCCAGGCAGACCAGGGCCTTGGCCCCGGAGTCGTTGAACTGGTGTTCCATTTCCCGCGCGGTGTACAGCGGGTTGGTGTTGACCACGATCAGCCCGGCGCGAATCGCCCCGAAGACCGCGATCGGGTATTGCAGCAGGTTGGGCAGTTGCAAGGCGATTCGATCGCCGGGCTGCAAATCGGTATGCTGTTGCAGGTACGCGGCAAAGGCCCCGGACAGCTCGTACAGTTCACCGTAGGTGATTGTCTTGCCGAGGTTGCTAAAGGCCGGTTTGTCAGCGAAACGTTGGCAGGACTGCTTCAACACCGCTTGAATATTCGGATACTCGTCAGGATTGATATCGGCAGCAATCCCAGCTGGGTACTTATCCTTCCAAAAGTCTTCGATCATGGAAGCCCACTCCTCAGCAACGCGAATTCATCACCGCAGTTGATGCGATTATTATTTGTCTGTGTTTTTTATTGGTGTCTATTGTTGGTGAGTCTGGCTAGTACTTAAGGCCGAGAAGTCACAAAGCGCGCCGAGAGTAGCAGCTTTGCAAAAGCCCTACTAGAGCCAATAAAGACCTGAATAGTCACTTAAGTGACTCAAGACAATCTAGTGGTCATTTTTAGAGCAAAAGTTCTACCACCCTGAAATCCGCTCTGGCCCGGTACTTTGCGCCCGATCAAAGGCACAAGGGCCGGCCCATGCAGCAATGGGTCGGCCCCTGGATCAACAATCTAGAGCACGCGGAGCTTTTGGCACCAGCACGCAGGCCGATCAGGCGATATCCCGCAGCTCCCGGCGCAGGATCTTGCCCACCGGCGTCATCGGCAACGACTCGCGCAGCACGATGTGCTTGGGCACCTTGTAGCCGGTGAAATTCTCCTTGCAGTAGGCCTTGAGCTCTTCCAGGCTAAGCCCGCTTTCCCGGGGCACCACAAACAACTTCACCGCTTCGCCGGAACGCTCGTCGGGCACGCCGATCACCGCGCAGTTGGCGACCTTGGGGTGTGCCATGACCACGTCCTCGATCTCGTTGGGGTACACGTTGAAGCCCGAGACGATGATCATGTCCTTCTTGCGATCAACGATGCGCACGAAGCCGTCGGGATCGATCACCGCAATGTCCCCCGACTTGAACCAGCCCTCGGCATCCAGCACCTCGGCCGTGGCCTCGGGTTTGTTCCAGTAGCCCTTCATGATCTGCGGCCCCTTGATGCACAGTTCGCCGCGCTCGCCCATGGGTTGCTCCTGCCCCTGGTCATCGATGACCTTCAAGGTGGTGCCCGGCACCGGCAGGCCGACGGTGCCCAGGCGCGAGCGCTCGCCGTAAGGGTTGGTGCAGGCCACCGGTGAGGTCTCGGTCAGGCCGTAGCCCTCGGTGATGCGACATCCGGTGATCTTCTGCCAGCGCTCGGCCGTGGCCTTGACCAGGGCCGTGCCACCGGAGTTGGTGAGCTTGAGGCTGGAGAAATCCAGGTTCTTGAATTCCGGGTGATCCATCAGCGCCACAAACAGGGTGTTGAGCCCCAGCAACGCGGAAAAGCGCCACTTCTTCAATTCCTTGATAAAGCCACCGATATCCCGCGGGTTGCTGATCAGCACGTTGTGGTTGCCGGTGACCATCATGCACATGCAGTTCGCGGTGAAGGCATAGATGTGGTACAGCGGCAGCGGCGCGATCATCACCTCCTGCCCATCCCGCCACTGGGTATTGCCATCGACGCCATGCTGGCCAAGGCAGGCCCGCACCTGCTGCATATTGGCCACCAGGTTGCCGTGGGTCAGCATCGCGCCCTTGGGCAGGCCCGTGGTGCCACCGGTGTACTGCAGCACGGCGACATCCTCGAGCCCCGGTTGCTGCGCCTTCATGGGCTGGCCACGGCCCAGGCGCAGGGCACTCTTGAAGGCCATCGCCTGGGGCAAGTGATAGGCCGGGACCATCTTCTTGACCTTGTCCACCAGGGTATTCACCAGCCAGCCCTTGGCTGCCGGCATCAGGTCGCCCATTCGGGCCTCGATCAGGAACTGGATATCGGTGTCTCCCAGCACCTCCTGGACCTTCTGCCCGAAGACATTGAGGTAGACCAGGGCCCGGGCGCCGGAATCCTTGAACTGATGGCGCATCTCCCGCGCGGTGTACAGCGGGTTGGTATTGACCACCACCAGGCCGGCGCGCAAGGCGCCGAACACGGCGATCGGGTACTGCAGGATATTCGGCATCTGCACCGCGATCCGGTCCCCCGGCAACAGGTCGGTATGGCTCTGCAGGTAACCGGCGAAGGCCGCGCTGTAGCGTTCCAGCTCGGCGTAGGTCAGGGTCACGCCCATATTGCTGAAGGCCGGCCGATCGGCGAACTTCTTGCAGGAACGCTCGAACACCTCGATCACTGACTTGAAGGCCCCCTGGTCGATCTCGTTGGGGACGCCGGCCGGGCGCTTATCATTCCAGAAATCAGCTTGCATTATTCTTGTCCTCTTATTAGCTGCATGAGCGTTCCGGCCGCCCCTGCAACGCTGTCAGGGACGGGGCTCCCCGGACGTTAGCAGCTATGGCGATTCAGGCAAATATGCGCAAGTGCGTCATTAATTTTGTGAATCTTGCGTCCAACTCGCTGGCGAAACAGACGCGCAAGCGCCGATGGGCTATAAAGTGCAGCGTCTTCGAGCAAAGGAATCGCCATGACCCACGACACGTTCTGGCTGACCACCAGCGACCACCAGCGCCTGTTCGTCAATCGCTGGTTGCCCGACGGCCCGCTCAGGGCGGTGGTCCTGCTTTCCCATGGCATGGCCGAGCACAGTGAGCGCTACGCGCGCCTGGCCGCGGCCCTGGGCGCAGCGGGATACGCCACCTATGCCCCGGACCAGCGCGGCCATGGCCAGACCGCAGCGCATGGCGTGCTGGGTCACTACGCAGACCAAGGCGGCTGGAACAAGGTGGTCGGCGACCTGGCCAGCCTCAACCAGTACATCGGCCAGCAACACCCCGGCAGCCCCATAGTGCTACTGGGCCACAGCATGGGCAGCTACATCGCCCAGGCCTACCTGCTGCACCACAGCGCCAGCCTGCACGGCGCCATCCTCAGCGGCTCGAACTTCCAGCCCGTGGCGCTGTACCGCATCGCCAGCCTGATCGCCCGCTTCGAGCGCTGGCGCCAGGGCGGCCAAGGGCGCAGCGCGCTGATCGAATGGCTGTCCTTCGGCTCCTTCAACAAGGCCTTCAAGCCCAATCGCACGGCCTTCGACTGGCTCAGCCGCGACCCTGCTGAAGTCGACAAGTACGTGCACGACCCGCTGTGCGGCTTTCGCTGCACCAACCAGCTGTGGATCGATCTGCTCGGCGGCCTGCAGCAAATCAGCAAGATCGCCAACCTGGCACAGATCGATCCGGGCCTGCCGCTGTTGGTGATCGGAGGCGAATGTGATCCGGTCAGCGCCGGCAAGCGTCTCAAGGATCTGGCCAGCGCCTTGTGCGAAGCCGGCAGCCAGTGCGTGCAACTGACCATCTACCCGCAGGCACGCCATGAGCTGTTCAACGAAAGCAACCGCGATGCAGTGACCCACGACGTACTGGCCTGGCTGGATCAGGCCCTGCAGCACCGCCGACCGCCGCGGGCGGAGTGAGCCGCAGCGATACGTTCATTTATCTGTCAGAGGAATTGAGCAACATGACCCAGGTTACCAACACCCCTTACGAAGCCCTGGAAGTCGGCCAGACCGCCCAGTACAGCAAGACCGTCGAGGAGCGTGATATCCAGTTGTTCGCCGCCATGTCCGGCGATCACAACCCGGTGCACCTGGACCCCGAGTTCGCCGCCGCCACCATGTTCAAGGAACGCATTGCCCACGGCATGTTCAGCGGCGCGTTGATCAGTGCCGCGGTGGCCTGCGAGCTGCCCGGCCCAGGCACCATCTACATCGGCCAGCAGATGAGCTTCCAGAAGCCGGTGAAGATCGGCGACACCCTGACCGTGCGCCTGGAAATCCTTGAAAAACTGCCGAAATTCCGCGTGCGCATCGCCACCCGCGTGTTCAACCAGCGCGATGAGCTGGTGGTGGACGGCGAAGCCGAGATCCTCGCCCCTCGCAAGCAGCAGACCGTGACCCTGCCGAGCCTGCCGGCCATCACTGTCGGCTGAAGGCTCGCGGCGACGGGGCCGCTTGGCGCCCCGTCCCACCCTCGCCGGTTAGCGCCGATCCTGTTCCTGAACCTGCACGCTGGCGGTCATGCCGGCGCTCAGGTTGATCCCCGCCGGTACCTGCTCAAGTTTGATCCGCACCGGAATCCGCTGCGCCAGGCGCACCCAGTTGAAGGTCGGCTCGACCTCCGCCAGCAACTGCCCGTCGGGGGTGGCATTGCGATCGGTAATACCCCGGCTGATGCTCTGTACATGCCCCTGCAGGGGCTCTCCGGCACTCATCAACCAGACCTTGACCGGGTCGCCAACCTGGATCCGCGGCAGCTTGGTCTCCTCGAAATACGCCTGCACATAGAAGCTCCCATCGTCGATCAGGGCCATGACCGGCTGCCCGGCGTTGACGTAATTGCCTTCGGCCAGACGCAAGTTGGTGATATGCCCGTTGCGCGGTGCATGCACCTGGCTGCGGGCCAGGTTGAGCTCGGCGACCTTGGCCTCGGCCTGGGCCTGACGCAGCTCGCCACGGGCGATACCGGCATTGATCTGGGCGTTCTCCCGCAGTTCGGCGCTGATGGCCTGGGGGCCGAGGGCGGCGCGCCGGCTGGCTTCATGCTCGCGCAGGCTCAGTTGCTGCTGACGGGTCTGCACCACCGCCTGGGCCTTCTCCAGGGCAGCCTCGAAGCGCTCGCGATCGATGCTCAGCAACAGGTCGCCGGCCTTGACCTGCTGGTTGTCCGCCACCTTGAGCTCGCGCACCCAGCCGGAAACGTCCGGCGCCACTATCACCACATCGGCGCGAATCCGCGCATCCCGGGTCCAGGGCGTGAGCATGTAGTACTGCCACAGGTGATACCCGGCGAACAGCGCCAGCAGCACCAGGCACAGGGTCACGGCGACACGTACTGAGGTACGCATATTCAACTCCTTACAAGGGTCCCAGGACCACAGTGATCAAGCTCAAGACACAGACATACAGCGCGCAGTCGAACAGGGCTTCGTGCCAGATCCAGCGCCCCAGCCCGCTGATTCGCAGCAGCCAGCGCAACCCTCCGGTGACCAACAGCGCCAACAGCACATAAATCAGGAAGGGGCTGAGCAGCACCCCGCCCAGCGACCACTCACGCAAGCCCATGGCTGTCCTCCTGCTGCCGGCACCAATTGCGCCAGCTGTTATGCAATTGCAGCACCGCGCCACTGGCCAGTTTCAAGGCATCACTGGGCGGCAGCTGGCCCAGGGCGTCGAGCAAGGCGGCACTGGGCGCCGCCAGGGCCTCCTGGCGACTGCCCGCCGGGCCCTGTTCGAGGATGCGCTGCAACTGCTCGAAATACTCGCGCTGGGCACGCCCGCCCGAGGCCTGGGCCACCGCCAGGCTGAGGCGCAGGTGCAGCAGCTCGTCGCCTATATCCAGGCCTTGCAGGCCATCGTCCCAGCGACTGCGTGCCGGCTCCGGCAACTCCGGATAATGCCGCGCCAACTGCAGCAGGCGGTCGGCCATGCGCCCGCCGAACCAGCTCTCGGCGCCACGCAGGTTGCGCCGGGTCAGGCGCACCAGATCGCTCAGGGTCGCCGCCAGCAGCCGTCGGCCATGCCAGGCCGGATTGCGCAGAATCAACAAGTGGAAGGCCAGCACCGCCGCGCCTACCCCCAGCACCATGGCCTGGGCACTGTTGAAGAACGTGGCGACATCGAAGCTCATGCGGTTCTGCGGCGCGATCAGCACGATGAAATGCAGGCAGAACGAGGTAGCAGTGGCACCAATCTGCGGCTGGGCCATGCCCAGGGCACCGAAGAACAGCGGCACGCCCAGGGCCATGGCGAGCATCGGGAAGCCGCTCCATTGGGGCAGCAGTAGCTCGCCCACGACAAAAGCTGCGGGGATTGCCAGGAAGATCCCACGCATAAAGCTCATGCCGATCTGCGCGCCATTCTCGCGACTGGCGAACAGGCTGCACACCACGCAGGTCAACAGCATCGCCCCGGAAGCCGCAGGCCAGGCAGTGGCCAGCCAGAAGCTGGCGACGCTGAGGAAGGCCAGGGCACTGCGGGCGCCAAAGACCAGGGCCAGGGACAGGTCGCGGTGGGGTGTCAGGGTGGCTGGCTGCTGTGCCGGCGCACGCCCTTCACGCACTGCGTCCAGGGCCTGAGTCGCCGCCTGGGCGGTGTCCAGCAGCAAGGCGAAACGCGCCAGGCAGAAGCTTTGTGCCGGGCTGATCGCAACATCGTGGGAGGCTTCCAGCAGGCGCACTCGCAGCGCCTGCAGGGCCGCTGGGTCGGCGACCTCCAGGGCCGCTTGCACCTGATCCATCCAGGGTTGCAGTTGCCGGGCCTGCTGACTGTCCAGTTGCTTCCACTGGCGCCGCACCGAGCGGGAGATGCGCAGCAGCATCAGCAGTTTCTGGCTCAGGCCACTGATGGCCCGGGCCCGCTGGCGGCCCAGCGGCCCTTCGAACCAGGCATGTTCACGCTGGGCATCCACCGCGACGATGCGCCCAAGAATTTCCAGCAGCCCGCGGCGTGCCTGGGCATCCCCCGCCAGGGTCGCGCGTGCCGCCTGCAGGCCACTGTCCCAGGCGCTGCGGGCCTGGTCCGCCAGTTGCCGCTCCACCCGCAAGGGCCAGATCAGCGCGCTGCTGGCGGTGGCGCAAATGATCCCCAAGGAAATTTCGGTGCAGCGCGCTACAGCCTGATCGAACACCGTCAACGGGTGGCTGATGGCGGGCAAGGCGATGATCGCCACGGTGTAGCCCGCCAGCACGAAGGAATAGGCCCAGGCGCTGCGCAGCAGGGTCGAGCTGGCGGTGCACAAGCCCAACCACAGCGCCAGGGCCAGCAGGAACAGCCACGGCGTCTGGGCGAACAGACTCATGAACAGCACCGACATGCAGGTGCCGACCAGGGTCCCGAGCAAGCGCGCCAAGCCCTTCTGCAGCACCATCCCGGACAGCGGCTGGGCAACGATAAAGGCGGTCATCAGGGCCCAGGCCGGCTGCTCCAGGCCCCAGCGCAACGCCAGCCACAGCGCCAGCCCGCCACCGAGCAGGGTTTTGATCGCGAATTGCAACGCGGGGCGGCTGGGAGCAAGCAGGGCCTGCAAGGTAATGGGCACGGAACGGCACTCTTGGAGGGACAGATTAACGATAGTCGGGATGCCGATGAGCGGGCACGAGCTAATTATTAGCAAGCTAACTAAGGCTCGTCCAACACTAAATCATCGGCATAAAAAAACGCCAGACTGGCTGGCGTTTTTGACAGGTTTTAGCCGTTACGAACGGGCTCGAGCCTGGTTGCGCAGGGCCTTGACCTGGTCGTGGTTGCGTTGCGCACCATGGAACTGACGCTCCACCACATCACGGATGCCGATCAGGTTGTGCTTGTTGATCTTCTCCAGCGCTTGCTTGTAGGACTTCAGGGCATGGTCCTCGCCCCGCTCGGCCTCGTTGAGCACCGCTTCCTCGTCCTTGCCGGTAACCAGCGCCTTGAGGTCGACCCAGCGCCGATGCAGGTCGCCGCTGACGCTGGTGGAGGTTTCCGGGTCGCCACCCATGGAGCGCACCACGGCCTGCAACTCGGCGGCAGCGGCGGCGCAATCGGTGGAGCGCTTGATGAACAGCGCCTTGAGCTCTGGGTGCTTGATGTCTTCGGCACAGGTCTTGAACCCTTCCTGGCCATCCTTGCTGGTCTCGATCAGGCTGTTGAGTACCGAAATCGCTTCTTTATTCAAGTCAGACATTTTCTGGTTCCTTGCGGGTTGCGAGAGTCGAATGAACTGTTGCACCTGCCATGCCAGACTTGATCTATAAATTTTTATCTTATTTTTCAATAAGTTAACTTTTTACTGAATATCTGTATCCGCGTTATTTGCATGATCTGTCATTTGGCCTGCATGCAGAATGCCTGTATTTTCCAAGGCGTTCCCCTGACTGCACAGAACCCGCCATGAACCCTGAAACACTCGAACTGCTGGTCACCCGGGAAATGCCCTTTGGCAAGTACAAGGGGCGCATCCTCGCCGACCTGCCCGGCCCCTACCTGAACTGGTTCGCCCGTGAAGGCTTCCCCAAAGGCGAGCTCGGCGGCCTGCTGGCGCTGATGCAGGAAATCGACCACAACGGCCTGTCCGACTTGCTGGACCCGTTGCGTGCCAAGCATGGCAAACCCAAGCCCCGCCATTAATAAGAGTGCCCCATATGCCAAGGACTGCCGCAACACTGGCCCGCGACGAAGATCACTGGCAGGCGATTGCCCGCCAGTTCGATCTCGAACCCGGGCCGATCAATCTGGAAAACGGCTATTTCGGACGCATGAGCCGCAGGGTCGCCGAGGACTACCAGCGCAATATCCAGTGGGTTAATCGCAGCAACTCGGTGCATGTGCGCCAGTGTTTCGAACGTACCGAGGCCTTGCTCATCCGCGAGCAACTGGCGGAGCTGCTCAAGGCCCCGGAGAACGCCGTGGCCCTGACCCGTTGCGCCACCGATGCCCTGCAATCGCTGATCCGCAACTACAACCGCCTGCAACCCGGCGACCAGGTGCTGTTCAGCGACCTGGAATACGACACGGTCAAGGGCGCCATGGGTTGGCTGGCCCGGCAGCGGGGTGTCGAGGTCATTGAGATCAAGCATCAGCACCCTGCCAGTTTTGACAGCCTTTTAGCCAGCTACAACGACGCGTTCCGGCGCTATCCACGGCTCAAGCTGATGGCCCTGACCCATGTCACCCATCGCAGCGGCCTGGTGATGCCGGTGCAGGCCATCGCCAGCGCGGCCCGCGAACATGGCGTGGATATCATCCTCGACGGCGCCCACGCCCTGGGCCAGATCGACTTCGACTTGAACCAGCTGGGCATCGCCTTTGCCGGCTTCAACCTGCACAAATGGATTGGCGCGCCACTGAGCCTGGGCTGTATCTATATCCATCCGGATCGCCTGGGCGATATCGACCCGGACATGGGCGAGTTCCACTTTCCCGCCGACGACGTACGCTCGCGCACGCCCTACAGCACCCCGAACATTCCGGCGCTGATGACCTTGCCCCTGGTCTTCGAGGAACACCGGGCCATGGGCGGCGCGGCGGCCAAGGGCGCACGCCTGAACTACCTGCGCGAAACCTGGACCGAAGCGCTGCGTGAACTGCCGGGCATCGACATTCTCACCCCAACGGACCCACGCCTGTGCTGCGCCATCAGCGCCTTGCGCTTTACCCGGCACCCGGACCAGCAAGCCCTGGTGGATCGCCTGCTGCAGGACTACAACCTGTTCACCGTGGTCCGCAACGGCGCCGGCTTCGGCCCCTGCATCCGCATCACCCCGGGGCTGGTGACGCCGCTTGGGCATATCCAGCATCTGGTCGCGGCCTTGAAGGACCTGGCCAGCCAGTGACGCCCAGGCCCTGACGGCAGAGCCTTTTCCACGGCAAAAAAAAACGGTGCGCCGACCAAGCGCACCGTAAAGCCGTAGAACACACCAACGAAACGGGTAAATCTTCAGTCCAGCAGGGCCAGGGCCTCTGCCGTGCACTCCTGGATTCGAGCCCAGTCGCCGTTCTTGATCCACTCGGGATCGAGCATCCAGCTACCGCCCACGCACATCACATTCTTCAGTGCCATGTAGCTCTTGATATTGGCCGGGCCAACACCGCCAGTCGGGCAGAACTTCACTTCGCCGAACGGGCCGCCCAGGGCCTTGATCGCCGCCACGCCACCGCTGACTTCCGCTGGAAACAGCTTGAAGCGGCGATAGCCCAGGGCATATCCCTCCATGATCCCGGAGGCGTTGCTGATTCCCGGCAACAACGGAATCGGGCTGGCCACACTGGCTTGCAGCAGGTCCCGGGTGATGCCCGGGGTGACGATGAACTGCGAGCCCGCCGCTTCCGCTGCCGCCAGCATCTGCGGGTCGAGCACGGTGCCGGCACCGGTCGCCAGTTCCGGGCGCTGTTCGCGCAGGATCTGGATCGCCTTGAGGCCGAACTGCGAACGCAGGGTCACTTCCAGGGCAGTCAGGCCACCGGCCGCCAGGGCGTCTGCCAGAGGCAGCACGTCCTGTTCCCGGGCAATGGTGATCACCGGCAGAATCCGCGCCTGGGCGCAGAGGCTGTCGATCAGGGCAACTTTGTCCGCCATGGAAACGGTCGGGGCGAGGTTTGTCATAGCGGCTGATCCTTGGCTCATGGGCACCAGTAAATCTCTAACGGGGTTTGCAGGAAGGCGCGAATCGGCATGTCGGCGACAGCGTCACCAGCCAGTGCAGCGCTCAGGGTGGTCAGCTTGGACTGACCGGAAATCGACAACAGTTGATTGCGCGCCGAGGCCAGCAAGGCCCGGCTCATGCTCAGGCGTTGACGGGGCACGCTCGGCGCCAGCATCGGCCAGCAGCGGCGAGCGCCATCGACCTTCAGCGCCTCGGCCAGGTTCGGGCTGTTGGGAAACAACGAAGCGGTGTGGCCGTCATCCCCCATGCCCAGCACCAGTACATCGATGCCCGGCAGTTCGGCCAGCAGAGCATCCGCGTGCAGGGCCGCCTCTTCCAGGTTGGCCGCGGCGTTGTAGAGGCCGAGGAAACGCGCCTTGGCCACCGGCCCCTGGAGCAGGTGGCGCTGCAGCAGGCCGGCATTGCTGTCGGCATGTTCCACCGGCACCCAACGCTCGTCCGCCAGGCTGATCAGCACTTTGGACCAGTCCAGCTCCTGCTTCACCAAGGCCTGGAAGAACGCCACCGGGCTGCGCCCGCCGGACACCACCAGGGTCGCATTGCCGCGGGCCGCGATGGCCTCGCGCAGCAGCTCGGCCACCCTCAGCGCCTGGCCCTCGGCCAGCAGCGTCGGGCTGCGCAATTCATGGGCACGCACGCCCGCAGGCAGTTGCAAATCAGATATCGCCATACCAGGACCTCCCATCCCGCGTGATCAGTGCAATGGAGCTCATCGGCCCCCAAGACCCGGCCGCATAAGGCTTGGGCGCATCACCGGATTTCTTCCAGCCGGCAATCAGCTGGTCGCACCATTTCCACGCGGCTTCGATTTCATCTTTGCGCACAAACAGGTTCTGATTGCCGCGCATCACTTCCAGCAACAACCGCTCGTAGGCATCGGGAATCCGTGCACTGCGATAGGTATCGGAAAAATTCAGTTGCAACGGGCCGCTGCGCAGTTGCATGCCCTTGTCCAGGCCCTGCTCCTTGGTCATCACCCGCAGCGAAATGCCTTCGTCCGGTTGCAGGCGGATAATCAGCTTGTTGCTGATCTGCAAGCGCTGCTCGGGGGCGAAGATATAGTGCGACGGCTCTTTGAAGTGGATGACGATCTGCGACAGTTTCTGCGGCATGCGCTTGCCGGTGCGCAGGTAGAACGGCACCCCGGCCCAGCGCCAGTTGCGGATATCCACCCGCAGGGCAACGAAGGTCTCGGTGTCGCTCTGGGTGTTGGAGTTCTCTTCCTCCAGGTAACCCGGCACCGACTGGCCTTCGCTGTGGCCGGCAATGTACTGGCCACGCACCACCTGGGTGGTCAGGCCTTCCGGGCTGATGGGCGCCATGGCCTTGAGTACCTTGACCTTCTCATCGCGGATGCTGTCGGCGGACAGATCGGCGGGCGGGTCCATGGCAATCAGGCACAGCAGCTGCAGCAAGTGGTTCTGGATCATGTCGCGCAGCTGGCCGGCCTTGTCGAAATAGCCCCAGCGGCCTTCGATGCCGACCTTCTCGGCCACGGTGATCTCCACATGGGAGATGTAGTTCTGGTTCCACTGGGTTTCGAACAGGCTGTTGGCGAAACGCAGGGCAATCAGGTTCTGCACCGTCTCCTTGCCCAGGTAATGGTCGATGCGGTAGATGCGGTTTTCCGGGAAGAACTGGGCCACCGCGTCATTGACCTTGCGCGAGGAATCCAGGTCCGAGCCGATGGGTTTTTCCAGCACCACGCGGCTGTTCTGGTTGAGCCCGACCTTGGACAGGTTCTCGCAGATCGCGCCATACACCGCGGCGGGCGTGGCGAAGTAGGCGATCAGGCGCTGTGCGCTGCCGGCCTGTTCGGCCAGGGCCTGATAGTCCTCGGCCTTGCGAAAATCCACATGCAGGTAGCTCAGGCGGGCAAGGAAACGCTGGAGGATTTCAGCATCGATGGACGGCTCGCCCACATAGCCCCGCAGCTCGCTTTCGATATGGGCCAGGTGCTCCTGCGCAGTGCCCGGCTCGCGGGCCAGGGCCAGAATCCGCGTGTCTTCGTGCAGCAGGCCGGCGGCATCGAGTTGGTACAAGGCAGGAAACAGCTTACGCAGCGCCAGATCGCCCAACGCGCCGAACAGGGCAAAGGTGCAGGGTTCAACCGTAATCGAAGGCATGATGTTTGTTCTTTTATCAAGTTAAGCTACAAATACCTTTTTTCAAGGTATCACTCAAGGAAAAATGTAGTAATAAACACAACATTTTTACAAAATACAGATTCCAGGTGGTGGTCGCT
Source organism: Pseudomonas sp. NFXW11 (assembly GCF_049887815.1). Lineage (NCBI taxonomy): Bacteria > Pseudomonadati > Pseudomonadota > Gammaproteobacteria > Pseudomonadales > Pseudomonadaceae > Pseudomonas > Pseudomonas sp. NFXW11. The sequence goes on from NZ_JAGEKI010000008.1 coordinate 122,381, forward strand.
CCGGGCCATCAGTAGGATAGGCCACCTCTCAACTTCGCATTGCAGGCACGGCACCGCCTCGGCATCCAGCGCAATCACCGGCAACTTGAAGGCCGCGTCGGCCAACCGACCCCTTCTGCCCGCCTGAGCTGCCCGCCCCCGGTTCTGCCCTCTGCGCCTGTCTAGCCGATCTAGGAAACCTGAATGGACCGAGTGCGCAACCTTCTGGAGCAGATCCAGAGCCGCCTTGAAGAACTCAACAAGGCGGAACGTAAAGTGGCCGAAGTCATACTGCTCAACCCGCAGCAGGCGACGCGCTTCAGCATTGCCGCACTGGCCCAGGCCGCTTCGGTCAGCGAGCCGACGGTCAATCGTTTCTGCCGCTCCTTCGGTGTCAGCGGCTACCCGGAACTCAAGCTGCAACTGGCCCAGAGCCTGGCCAGCGGCGCGGCCTATGTCAGCCGCGCGGTGGAAGCCGACGACAACCCCGAAGCCTACACGCAAAAGATCTTCGGCAGCGCCATCGCCTCGCTGGATAGCGCCTGCCAGGCCATCGACCCGAACCTGGTCAGCCGCGCCGTGGACCTGCTGATCCAGGCCCGGCAGATCCACTTCTTCGGTCTTGGCGCCTCGGCCCCGGTGGCCCTGGACGCCCAGCACAAGTTCTTCCGCTTCAACCTGGCAGTCAGCGCCCATGCCGATGTGCTGATGCAGCGCATGATTGCCTCGGTAGCCCATACCGGCGAATTGTTCGTGATCATTTCCTACACCGGCCGCACCCGCGAGCTGGTGGAAGTGGCGCGCATCGCCCGGGAAAACGGCGCCTCGGTACTGGGCCTGACCGCCGCCGGCTCGCCCCTGGCCAAGGCCAGCACCCTGAGCCTGAATATCCCGCTGCCGGAAGACACCGACATCTACATGCCGATGACCTCGCGGATCATCCAGCTCACGGTACTGGACGTACTGGCCACCGGCATGACCCTGCGCCGTGGCGTGGACTTCCAGCCGCACCTGCGCAAGATCAAGGAAAGCCTCAACGCCAGCCGCTACCCGGTGGGCGACGAGTACGACTGAAACACTCCCCCTCCTGCGCCAGGCCGTGCTCCATCAGGGCCGGCTGGCAGACACTTGCTCCGCGCCTCTCTACAACGCCGCCCGCGCCTGCAAGCTCAGGTGCGCCTGCTGCCCCGGCGCCAGGCACAGGCTATCGGTGCCCCCGGCTGCGGCTTCCACACAGACGAAACGCGACACCTCGTTCCAGCTCACCCCGAGCAGGGGCCGGGTTCCGGGGTGCCAGACCACGGTATCGGCGTCTTCCCCGGTATCGATGCACAGTTCGCGCTGCCAGGCATGATCCTTGATCTGCAATTCACCCTCATGCTGGAACACCCGCTGACAGCCACCCTCCACCCGCAACTCGCCCTGCTGCTGGCAGGCCTGGCGGCTCAACTGGTCGTAGCCTTGGGCGCCATCGAGCCCAGACAGCGCTATCTCACCGACATCGCCAATACGCCAGTAGGCGTGCAACGCCTGGCTCAACTGGCAGGGCTCAGTGTCTTGATGCTCGGTGCTCAAGCGCAGCTCCATGCCCTGCCCCAGGTGCGCATGCAGCTCGACCTTCCAGTCGCATAGCTGCAATTGCCAGTGCAGGTGCACGCCGTCTTCAGCGCTGCCGCTGTCCAGCAGTTTCCAGTCCAGCAGCCGCGCCCAGCCATGGGAGGGCCAGGCATTTTCGCTGGGATGGCGGCCATACCAGGGCCAGCACACCGGCACCCCGCCACGGATAGCCCCCACTTGCGGCCACTTGGCGGCGCACCACAACCAGGGTTTCTGCCCGCGGGGCTGGAAGTGCAGCAACTGCGCACCCTGGCGGCTGAACACCGCCTGGCACAACGGGTGATCGATCACCAGCACGTCGCGCATCTGGTAGCGCTCCCAGGCGAACACCGGGCGCTCGCGCAAGGATTTGAAAAAACGTTGCAGGGGATGCTCATGCATGGGCCGCGGTCCTGGAAAACACTGCTGTCTCGATAGTCATCGACGGGCTGCGCAACCCTCACAAAAAAAAGCGGACGGCCTGGGCCATCCGCAATATGCGCATAGAGAGAAGGAGCTTATCGCAACAGCGTTAGAACACCGACTGAATTTTCAGCCCGGCCACCAGTGCGTTGTCGACCTGGTCCACACCGCCCGGATGGGTGATGTATTGCAGGTTGGGGCGCACGGTCAGCCAGTTGGTCACGTGGAAGCCGTAGTTGATCTCGTAGTTGTACTCCGTGTCCCGCAGCGGCATGTACAGCGGGTTGTCGTAGTTGCTGACACCGTTGTCGGCGTTGATCAGCTCGGCGTTCTTCTTCACGTCGTCGTTGACATGAATGCGGGCGAACCCTATGCCCACGTCATCCTTGGGACGAGCATCGAAGGGCCCCTTGTAGACGAACATCAGCGACTGGTAGTTGTCGACGACGTTGGTGTCCTTGTCGTGGAAGGTGGCGTTGGCGGCGATATTCAAGCCGCGGGAGGCATCGCCATTGTGGGTGGTGAGCTGCTGCTGGGCGACGAACCAGTAGCCGTGCTTACTGTTGTGCACGCGGTAGGCGTCGCCCGTATCCGCGGCATCCAGACCGTTGACGTCCTTGCGAACGTCATTGGCCTCGGCCGTGCTCTTGTAGTAGCCCACACGGTACTCGCCCGGCAGGCTGTTGACCTTCGGCGACCACACCAGCTCCACCGGCAGCACTGTGCCTTTGGTGCCACTGCCGCTGAGTTTGAAGCCGTTGCCGTGCTCCAGTTGCGAAGGGTTCTGGTTGTAGGCACCGATCTGCGCATACAGCTCGGGGGTGATGTGGTACTTGATGCGCAGCGCCGCCTGGCTTACCGGCCAGTTGTACCAGATGCCGGTGGCCCAGTTACCCACCTGGGAGCCGCAGAAGGCCAGGTTCTGGAACTCGCAAGGGAAGGTGTTGAAGTCTTCGCCCTCGCCGAAGTAACCGGCCTTGACGTCCAGCTTGCCGTCGAGGAACTGGTGCTGGATCCACAACTGGGTCAGGCGGACCATGTGGCCGCGACCGTAGACTTCCTGGGACGAGCTCAGGGTGCCGGCGCGCGGGTCGCCGATACGGTCGTTGGAGATGTTCTGGCCATTACGGTTGGTCAGCTGGATCTTGGCCTGGGTGTTGTCCCAGCCCAGGAGTTTCTGCAGGTCCAGGGCCACGCCCAGGCCGAACTGGTCGCTATAGCGCCCGGTCTTGTCATCGTTGTAGCCGCCATGCAGGTTGGCGCCCATTTCACCGACATAGTCGGCCTTGATATCCACCCCTTGCTCCAGCAGTCGGGTGCGCTCGCCGCCCCAGTCGCCGGTCATCCATTTGGAGTCGCTGCTGAAGGCGTCGTCGGCCATGGCCTGGCCGGACAGCACCAGGGCCGCCGCTACCGACAACTGGCAGAGCAGGCGGTTACTACTGTGTTGCTTTTTCATCCCTACATCCTCGTCTTTATTGTTATTAACGATTTATCCAACGCGGTTTACAGCCGGTGCGGCGGATAACAGGCCATCCGCCACGGATTCAACGCCCCTTGAATTGCGCCACCTTGCCGCTTCGAGCCTCGGCCGCTGGCTTGGCGGTTCCCAGGCGCTCGCCGCTCTGGGCGTCGAACAGCAGGACCCGGGCCGGGTCCAGTTGCAGGGTCAGGCTTGTCCCGGCTTCCGGGGCCTGGTCCGGCGCCAGGCGGCAGCAGACCTTGGTGCCATTGAGGGTGACGAACACCAGGGTGTCGGGCCCGGTAGGCTCCACCACCTGGACTTCGGCGCGAATGGTCGGCAGGCCATTGGCTTCAGCCGGGGCCAGGGCAATCTGTTCCGGACGAATGCCAAGGATCACCTCGCGGTCTTCAAGCCCGGCATCCTGCGGCCCCAGCGGCAACTCGCAACGGGCCTGGCCACTGTCCAGCAGGGCCAGCAGGCGGCCGTCCTGGCGTTGCAGGCGCAGGGGAATGAAGTTCATCGGCGGCGAACCGATAAAGCTCGCCACGAACAGGTTCGACGGATCGTTGTAGATCTGCTGCGGCGTGCCGAACTGCTGGATGATCCCGTCCTTCATCACCGCCACCTTGTCGCCCAGGGTCATGGCCTCGATCTGGTCGTGGGTGACGTACACCGTGGTGGTTTTCAGGCGCTGGTGCATCAGCTTCATTTCGGTACGCATCTCGACCCGCAGCTTGGCGTCGAGGTTGGACAGCGGCTCGTCGAACAGATAGATCTTCGGCCGCCGCGCCAGGGCCCGGCCCATGGCCACCCGCTGCTGCTGGCCACCGGACAGCTGGCCCGGCTTGCGCCCCAGCAGGTGCTCGATCTGCAGCAGCTTGGCCACCCGCGCCACTTCGGCGTCGATCTCGGCGGCGGGCATCTTGCGGATCTTCAGGCCGAAGGCGATGTTGTCGCGCACGTTCATGGTCGGGTACAGCGCGTAGGACTGGAACACCATGGCGATGTCGCGATCCTTGGGGCTCATGCCGCTGATGTCGGCGTCGTCCACCAGGATCGCCCCGCCACTGATGGTTTCCAGCCCGGCGATGCAGTTCATCAGGGTGGATTTACCGCAGCCGGAGGGGCCGACGAGAATCAGGAACTCGCCGTCGTCGATCTTCAGCTCGATGTTCTTCAGGGTGTCCGGCAGGCCGGCACCGTAGGTCTTGTTGACGTTGCGTAATTCGAGAGTTGCCATGCTTTACCCCTTGACCGCGCCGGACGTCAGCCCGCGCAGGAAATACTTGCCGGCGAAGATGTAGACCAGCAGTGTCGGCAGCCCGGCGATCATCGCCGCCGCCATATCAACGTTGTATTCCTTGACCCCGGTGCTGGTGTTCACCAGGTTGTTCAGGGCCACGGTGATCGGTTGCGCATCGCCGCTGGCGAATACCACGCCGAACAGGAAATCGTTCCAGATCTGGGTGAACTGCCAGATCAGGCACACCATGATGATCGGTACCGACATCGGCAGCAGGATCTTGCCGAAGATGGTGAAGAACCCGGCGCCGTCCAGGCGCGCGGCCTTGACCAGGGCATCCGGCACGCTCACGTAGTAGTTGCGAAAGAACAGGGTGGTGAACGCCAGGCCGTAGACCACGTGCACCAGCACCAGGCCGGTGGTGGTGTTGGCCAGGCCTAACTTGCCCAGGGTGAAGGACGCGGGCAGCAGCACGGTCTGGAACGGCAGGAAGCAGCCGAACAGCAGCAGGCCGAAGAACAGCTGCGAACCACGAAAGCGCCACATCGACAGCACGTAGCCGTTCATTGCACCAATAAAGGTGGAGATCAGCACCGCTGGCACGGTGATCTTCACCGAGTTCCAGAAGTAGCCGCCGACAGTGTCCCAGGCCTTGATCCAGCCGATGCCGTCCACCACCTGGGGCCAACTCAGCAGGTTGCCGGTGCGGATGTCTTCCGGGGTCTTGAAGCTGGTCAGCAGCATCACCACCAGTGGCACCAGGTACACCGCCGCCGCCAGCAGCAAGGTGGTGTAGATGGCGATCCGACTGAAATTCAGGGTCGGTTTCCCCAGCGAGTTAGTCATGGCGCTTGCCCCGCAATTCGGAGTACAGGTACGGCACCAGGATGGTCAGCACGGCACCCAGCATCAGCATGGCGCTGGCCGAACCTATGCCCATCTGGCCGCGGCTGAAGGTGAAGGAATACATGAACATCGCCGGCAGGTCGGAGGAGTAGCCCGGGCCGCCTGCGGTCATCGCCGCCACCAGGTCGAAGCTCTTGATGGCGATATGGGCGAGGATCATGAAGGCACTGAAGAACACCGGGCGCAGGCTCGGCAGCACGATCTTCAGGTAGATGGTCGGCAAGCTCGCGCCGTCCACCTGAGCCGCGCGGATGATCGACTGATCGACGCCCCGCAGGCCAGCCAGGAACATCGCCATGACAAAGCCCGAGGCCTGCCACACGGCGGCGATCACCAGGCAGTAGATCACCCGGTCCTGATCCACCAGCCAGTCGAGGCGAAAGCCCTCCCAGCCCCAGTCGCGAAGCATCTTGTCCAGCCCCAGGCCAGGGTTGAGCAGCCACTTCCAGGCGGTGCCGGTAACGATCATCGACAGCGCCATGGGGTACAGGTAAACGGTGCGAATGAAGCCTTCCTTGCGGATGCGCTGGTCCAGCAACACCGCCAGGAACACCCCCAGCACCAGGCTGATGCCGATGAACAGGCCGCCGAACAGCGCCAGGTTCTTACTCGCCACCCACCAGCGATCGTTGTCCAGCAGCCGCAGGTACTGCTGCAGGCCAACCCACTTGTAGCTCGGCATAAAGCTGGAACTGGTGAAGGACAGAATGAACGTCCAGATGATGTAGCCGTAGAACCCCACCAGCACTATCACCATGCTCGGCGCCAGCACCAGCTTGGGCAGCCAGCGCTGCAGTGCATCCAACGGTGAGGCTTTGCTGAAAACCGCCACAGAGCTCATCGAAATAACCCAGTTGAAGGAGTGAAGTCCGACGCGCCCACTGTAGGAACGAGCTTGCTCGCAATAGCGATCCAACCGTCGACACCCAGGGTGAATGTCAGGCCGTCATCGCGAGCAAGCTCGCTCCTACAAAGGGAGGGGGAAGCGTCGTCAGATAAATTGCCGCGGGCAGGCCCGCGGCGCTCGGAGTTACTGCGCGGCCTTGACCGCCGAAGCCAGTTGCGCACTGGCCTTGGCCGGGTCCGCATCCTTGTCGTTCATGAAGTTGGTCACGACGTCGAAGATCGCCCCCTGCACGGCCAGGGAAGTGGCCATGTTGTGGGCCATGCTCGGCTGCAGGCCGCCAGTCTTGTCGTCCGCCAGGAAGTCCTTGGCCGAGGCCTGGGCGCAGGAGTCGAAACCTTCGGCACTCATGTCGTTGAGCATGTCGGTACGCACCGGGATCGAACCCTTGTTGATGCTGAAGACCTTCTGGAAGTCCTTGCCCAGGGCAACCTTGGCCAGGTCCTGCTGGGCGGCGATATCACCCTTGCGATCGGCCTTGAGCTTGAACACTGCCAGGGAGTCGATGTTGTAGGTGAAGGCCTTGTCGGTACCCGGGAACGGCACGCACTGGTAGTCCTTGCCGGCGACTTTCTTCGCCGCGGTCCACTCGCTCTTGGCCCAGTCACCCATCATCTGCATGCCGGCCTTGCCGTTGATCACGTCGGCGGCGGCGATGTTCCAGTCACGCCCGGCACGGTTGGGGTCCATGTAGCCGGTGAGCTTCTTCAACTCGGTGAAGGCCTTGGTCATCTCGGCGCCGGCAAGGGTTTTCTGGTCCAGGTCCACCAGGGCTTTCTTGTAGCCCTCGGGGCCCATCACCGAGAGCACCACGTCTTCGAACACGGTGCTGTCCTGCCATGGCTGGCCACCGTGGGCCAGGGCGATGAAGCCTGCGGCCTTGAGCTTGTCGCCGGCAGCATAGAATTCTTCGAGGGTGGTCGGGGCCTTGTCGATCCCGGCCTTCTTGAACACTTCGGGGTTGATCCACAGCCAGTTGACCCGGTGGATATTCACCGGCACCGCTACGTAGTCGCCTTCGTACTTGACGGTATTGGCCACCTTGGACGACAGCAGGCCGTCCCAGTTTTCCGCCTTGGCCACATCCTTCAGGGTGTCGGTGCTGAGCAGGCCGGTGCTGCCCCATTCCTGGATGTCCGGGCCCTTGATCTGCGCCACCCCCGGCGGATTGCCGGCCACGGCGCGGCTTTTCAGCACGGTCATCGCGGTGGAACCGCCACCGCCGGCCACGGCACCGTCCTTCCAGGTGAAGCCGTCTTTTTCCACTTGGGCCTTGAGCACATCGACAGCGGCCTTTTCGCCACCCGAAGTCCACCAGTGAACCACTTCCACGGAACCTTTGGAGTCGGCGGCCAGGGCACTCAGGGGAAACAGGGAGGCAAGGGAAATGACAGTGGCGAGGCGAGAAATCGCATTCATCTGAAGTACCTTTCTTGTTGTTATGCATGCAAGTCTGGTGCTTGCGCTGCACACGAGTCTAAACAGCCTAGTTGACCCTTCGGGTAACGAAGCGATGGTGAAATGTCACGACATAGTTACACAGGGCCCGGGGCAGAGGCCTCGGCCAATGCCGCCGCCAGGCTCGGGGCCAGGGGCAGACGGGGAATCAGCAGGGCCTGCCAGGCGTGATAGAGGTCCGGCTTGCCGCCCCAGATCTCAGCGGCGGGCAGGTTGTCCGGGCCCAGTTCGTGATGCCAACTGCCCTGTTGGCGGTCGATGAAGTACAGCTCGCAGAACTCCCAGAACCGCCGATACCAGGTTTCGTATTGCTCCTCGCCGGTGCGCCTGAGCAGGGCACTGGCGGCAGCGCTGGCTTCAGCGTGGGTCCAGTGCAAACGTTGACGAACCACCGGGCGATTGTCCCAGTCCAGGGTGTAGACGATGCCCGGGGCAGCATCCACCGCCCAACCGTTGCGGCAGTTGCTGGCGAACAGTCGCTGCGCATCCAGCACCAGCCAGCCCGGGGTCAGCATGCCGGCGCGCACTCGCGATGCCTCCAGGTGCAGCAGCAGGCGCGCCCATTCGAAACCATGGCCGGGGGTGGTGCCGAAGGGGCGGAAACCGTCGGCCGGACAGGCCCGGTTGTAGTCCCGCAACGGCTGCCAGGCCAGGTCGAAATGTTCGATCACCATAAAGTCGTTGGCCGCGGCCTGCTGGTGAATCAGCCGCTCGACGATGCGCAAGGCGCGGTTGAGCCAGCGCGGGTCTTGGGTGGCATCGGCCAGGGCCAGGAAGGCTTCGGTGGCGTGCATATTGCTGTTGGCCCCGCGATAGGCTTCCGGCTCGCTCCAGTCGCGATTGAAGGACTCGCCCATGGCGCCCTCCTCCTCGCTCCAGAAATACCGCTCGATGATCCGCACCGCCTCGTCGAGCAAGGCCTGTGCGCCGGGGCGCCGAGCCTGCAGCGCCGAGCTGGCGGCCAGGGCGACAAAGGCATGCAGGTAGGCGGCCTTGCTGCCATTGCCATCGGCCTGATTGGCCACGGCGAACCAGCCGCCATGCTCGGCATCCCGCAGTGGCCCCATCAGGGCCGCGATGCCGTGGTCCACCTGCTCGGCATAACCTGGCAAACCCTGGATATGGGCCAGGGCGAAACTGTGGGTCATGCGTGCGCTGTTCATGGTTTCAGCGTGGCTATCGGCGGGCAAGCGGCCTTGCGCATCGAGGTTGCCAAAGCCTTCGGGCAGGCGCGAAGCCTTGGCAAAATCCAATAGCCGCAGGCCTTCGGCGGCCAGCCATTGCTGATGGGCGGGCGAGTTCAGCCAACTGCCAAAAGGCAGGGAAAGAGTGTCCATGGACGACCTGTTGTTGTTCTTGTCGAAGGCCTGAGTCTAATCAAGCGTTTGCCAGCGGCAGGTAACGAAGGGCACCGCGAATGTCACCAGATGGTGACACTCAAGGACGCTTACATCCTCAATCGGCGTTGCGCGGCAGGTAGAGGGTCACCCGCAGGCCGCCTTCGCGCAGGTTCTGCAAGCTCACTTCGCCGCCATGGCTGTGGGCGATATTGCGTGCGATGCCCAGGCCCAGGCCGTAGCCCTGCTGCTGGCCGGAAAGACGGAAATGCGGCTCGAAAACCTGCTCCAGGCGCTGCTCCGGTACGCCGGGGCCTTCGTCGTCCACATGCAGGACAAAACCGTGCTCGTCGTCCTCGATGTACAGGTGGGCGTTCTGCCCGTACTTCAGGGCGTTGTCGATCAAGTTGCCCATGCAGCGCTTGAGTGCCAGGGGCTTACCCGGGTAGCTGTGCAGCGCCCGCCCCTGCTGGGTCACCCGGCCATTGCCCTGGGGCGCGAGGTAAGGTTCCACCAGGCAATGCAGCACATGGTTGAGGTCCACCGGCTCGATGTTCTCGTGGATATCGGTGTCCTTGACGCATTGCAAAGCGCCCTTGACCAGCAGCTCCAGCTCGTCGAGATCGCGACCGAACTTGGCCTGCACTTGTTCGTCCTCCAGCAGCTCCACCCGCAGGCGCAAACGGGTGATCGGCGTACGCAGGTCGTGGGAGATGGCGCTGAACAACTGGCTGCGCTCAGTCAGGTAGCGGCTGATGCGCTCGCGCATGCTGTTGAAGGCCCTGCCCACTTCCACCACTTCACTGCCGCCGCCCTCGGCCACGGGTTCCACATCGGCCCCCAGGGACAACTCCCGCGCCGCCCTGGCCAAGCGCTTGAGGGGCCGGCTCTGCCAGTGCACCAACAGGCCGATGAACAGCAGCAGGAAGCCGCTGGTCAGCAGAATGAACCACAGCTGCTGCGTCGGCAGGCCCTGCTCTTCGAGGCTGGTGTAGGGCTCGGGCAACAGCGAGGCGATATACAGCCATTCGCCCGGGGCCATCTGGATCTGGGTCACCAGCACCGGCGGGTTCACCGGCTCCAGGGTCAGGGCGTAGTGGGCCCAGGAGCGAGGCAATTCATCGAGCTTGAGACCACCATTGAAGATCCGCAGGTCATCGGGGCTGACAAAGGTCACCGACAGGTCCGCATCATTGCCCAGAGACTGGCGCAGCACCTGTTCCACCGCCTGCAGCACCGCCTGCTTGCGTGGGGTGATGGGCAGTACCTGCATGCCCAGGGGCTTGTCGTTGAGGGTCACGACAAAACGCGTACCGCCCATACTGCGCAGCTGATCGAGCACCAGCGGCCGGTAGGCCACCGGCAACGAGCGCAGGTAGCTGACACTGGCGGTCATCGAATGGGCCAGGCTGCGGGCACTGGTCACCAAGCCTTCAAGCTGGCTGGCGCGCAACTGCGAGACCCAGATCACGCTCGACAAGGCCTGGGCGAACAGCACCGCCAGCAAGGTCAGCAGCAGCATCCGCCCCAGCAGCGAGCGAGGCATCGGCAGGCGTCGCAACAGGCTGCGCAATGCCTCAGTGGCCATTGCCGGCAATCACATTGGCTGCCAGCTGATAGCCGCTGCCACGCACGGTACGGATCAGCCGCGGCGGTTTTTCCGTGTCCCGCAGGCGCTGGCGCAGGCGACTGACCGCCATATCGACAATGCGGTCCAGGGGCATCAGGTCGCGCCCGCGGGTGGCATTGCCGATGGTGTCGCGATCGAGGATTTGCTGCGGGTGATCGAGGAACAGCTTGAGCAGGGCGAAGTCGGCGCCGGAGAGGATCACTTCCTCGCCGTCGTTATGGAACAGCCGATGGCTGATCATATCCAGGCGCCATTCGTCGAAGCACAACACCTCGCCGGCGATCCGCTCCTGTGCGAATTGCACGCGGCGCAGCAGGGCCTTGATCCGCGCCTGCAACTCCCGGGGGCTGAAGGGTTTGCCCAGATAATCATCGGCACCCAGCTCCAGGCCGATGACCCGGTCGGCCTCGTCGGAGCTGGCGGTCAGCATGATGATCGGCACCTGGCTGCACTTGGGATGCTGGCGAATCCAGCGGCACAGGCTGAAGCCGTCTTCGTCCGGCAGCATCACATCGAGGATCACCAGGTCGCTCTGGGCATCGTTCAGGGCCTGGCGAAAACCGGCGCCATCAGCGGTACTGCGTACCTGGAAACCGCAGCGGCTGAGGTAGGTTTCCAGCAGTTCGCGGATTTCCTGATCATCGTCAACCAACAAGATCGACTTACTGACTGAACTCACCGGGGCCGTCCTTATTGTTAGGCAGGGAGCGCGATTATGCCTGATGGTGAATAGCCTGTTAGGGCCTCTTCGCTGGCAAGCCAGCGCCTACATACATGGCCCCTGCCGGCGAACACCGCGTCAGGCCCGGGCCTGCTCCAGGGCCACGCCGGCACCGGTCAGCCCGGAGTAAGGCGCGGTGACCAGCCATACCGGAATGCCCTTGAAGTAATCGCTCATGCAGCCCTTGTCGGCAAAGCTCTTGGCAAAACCGCTGCGCATGAAGAAATCGGCAAAGCGTGGAATCACCCCGCCCACGATATACACCCCGCCGCGAGCGCCGGTGGTCAGCACGTTGTTGCCCGCCACCCGACCCAGCCAGCAGCTGAACTGCTCCAGCACTTCCCGGGCGATGGGATCGCCGGCCAGCCCTGCAGCGGTGATGGCTTCCGGGGTGTCGAGCAACGGCTGATGGCCGTCCACCGCACAGATCGCCCGATAGACCCGGGGCAGGCCGCCGCCGCTCAGAGCGGTTTCGGCGCTGACGTGGCCGATCTCGTCGTGGATGTGCTGCCACAGCTGGGTCTCCCGCGGGCTGCTCAGGGGCAGGTCGACATGCCCGCCCTCCCCCGGCAAGGCCATGTAGCGGCCGTCGCCGAAATTCAGCAGGGTGCCGACCCCAAGGCCGGTGCCCGGGCCTATCACCACCGCCGGCCGCGAAGGCTCGGCAACGCCTTCGCAGACCACGCGAAACTCCCCCGGCTGCAGGCGGGTCATGCCCAGGGCCATGGCCGAGAAGTCGTTGACCAGCAGCAGTTGGTCCACCTGCAGGGTCTGGCAGAAGGCCTGGCGGCTCAGGCGCCAGTGATTGTTGGTAAAGCGAAACTCGTCGCCGCTGACCGGACCGGCCACCGACAGGCACACCGAACCAATGGCCCCCAACGCCAGGCCCTGGCCTTGCAGGTAGGCCTGGATGGCTTGTTCCGGGCTGCCATAGTCCGCCGTCGCGTGGACTTCGATGGCCTCCAGTTGTTGGTCTTTCCACAGCGCGAATCGCGCATTGGTACCACCGATGTCACCGACCAGGGCCAGTTTCAATTAAGCGTCTCCAGAGCAGAGGTAAAGGCGCTGGCGCCCTGCTCTGCCGAGCTGAAGGCCATGCGCATGAAGGCGAAGAGTTCGCGGCCGGTGCCGATATTGTTGCCCAGCAGGCCCTGGGCCGGTTCCCGGGCGGCGAATTCTGCGGCGTCTACCTTAAGCTCCAGGGTGCCCTTGACGCCATCCACGCGGATGATATCGCCATCGCAGACCCGCGCCAGGGCACCGCCCACCTGGGCTTCGGGGCTGACATGAATGGCCGCCGGGATCTTGCCCGAGGCACCGGACATGCGCCCGTCGGTGACCAGCGCCACCTTGAAGCCGCGGTCCTGCAGCACGCCGAGGAACGGCGTCATCTTGTGCAGTTCGGGCATGCCGTTGGAGCGCGGCCCCTGGAAGCGCATCACGGCGACGAAGTCCTTCTCCAACAGGCCGGCCTTGAACGCATCGGCCAGGTCCTGCTGGTCCTGGAACACCACCGCCGGGGCTTCGACGATCTGATGTTCCGGGGCTACCGCGGACACCTTCATCACCCCACGCCCCAGGTTGCCTTCCATGACCCGCAGCCCGCCTTCCGGGGAGAAGGCCCGGGCCACCGGCCGCAGGATGTTTTCGTCGAGGCTTTCGATCGGGCCATCGCGCCACACCAGCTTGCCGTTGTCGAGGAACGGCTCCTGGGTGTAGCGACTGAGGCCCGGGCCGGCCACGGTGTTGACGTCTTCGTGGAGCAGGCCGGCTTCCAGCAGTTCGCGGATCAGGAACGACATGCCGCCCGCCGCCTGGAAGTGGTTGATGTCGGCCTTGCCGTTGGGATAGACGTGGGACAGGGTCGGCACCACCTCGGAGAGGTCGGCCATGTCCTGCCAGGTCAGTTGGATGCCCGCTGCCTGGGCGATGGCCGGCATGTGCAGGGTGTGGTTGGTGGAGCCACCGGTGGCGTGCAGGGCAACGATGGAGTTGACCAGGCAGCGCTCGTCGACGATTTCGCCAATGGGCATGAAGCTGCCGCTCTGCTTGGTCAGGCGCGTGACCTGTTGCGCCGCCTCATGGGTCAGGGCATCGCGCAACGGCGTGTTGGGGTTGACGAATGAGGCCCCCGGCAAGTGCAGGCCCATGACTTCCATCAGCAACTGGTTGGTGTTGGCGGTGCCGTAGAAGGTGCAGGTGCCCGGGCTGTGGTAGGACTTCATTTCCGACTCCAGCAGCTCTTCGCGGCTGGCCTTGCCCTCGGCGTAGCGCTGGCGCACATCGGCTTTCTGCTTGTTGGAAATCCCCGACACCATGGGCCCGCCCGGCACGAAGACCATCGGCAGATGACCGAAGCGCAGCGCGCCCATCATCAGGCCGGGAACGATCTTGTCGCAGATCCCCAGCATCAGTGCGGCATCGAACATGTTGTGCGACAGCGCCACCGCAGTGGACAGCGCTATCACCTCGCGGCTCGGCAGGCTCAGCTCCATGCCGGCCTCGCCCTGGGTCACGCCATCGCACATGGCCGGAGTGCCGCCGGCGAACTGGCCCACCGAGCCGATCTCGCGCAGGGCCTGCTTGATCTGCTGGGGAAAGTGCTCGTAGGGCTGGTGGGCCGAGAGCATGTCGTTATATGACGAAACAATCGCCACGTTGGCCGCGTTCATCATCCGCAGGCTGTGTTTGTCTTCGGCGCCACAACCGGCCACGCCATGGGCGAAGTTCGCACATTGCAGCTTGCCACGCTGTGGGCCATCGCTGGCGGCACCGCGGATCAGGGCGAGATAGGCCTGGCGAGTGGCGCGACTGCGGGCGATAAGCCGTTCGGTGACCTCAAGAACGCGGGGATGCATGTGTAGAACTCCAGGCTAACGGATGTGGCGACCTGTTTGTCTAGCTTGCCCAGAAAGCCCCGGCGCGGGAGCGCGGAGGGAATTCCTGACCATTTGGACCAGTTGATTCAGGTCACTCGTTGTAGATAAAACAAAATATTGCCACTAAAAAGGCTTGTTTTCTATTTCTATGCGAATAATCTTGTAATTCCAATAACAAATTCAACGACAGGCGTTTAAATATGACTCTTCGAATCGCTATCAATGGTTTTGGCCGTATTGGCCGTAACGTCCTGCGCGCACTCTATACCCAAGGCTATCGCCAGGATCTGCAGATCGTCGCCATCAACGATCTGGGTGACAGCGCGATCAATGCCCACCTGCTCAAATACGACACCGTCCACGGCACCTTCGATGCCGAAGTCGCGCACGATCAGGAAAGCCTGACCGTCAACGGTGACCGCATCGCCGTCAGCGCCATCCGCAATCCGGCCGAGCTGCCCTGGGCCGCGGAGAAGATCGACGTGGTCTTCGAATGCACCGGCCTGTTCACCGACCGCACCAAGGCGGCGGCCCATCTTACTGCCGGCGCCCGCAAAGTGATCATCTCGGCACCGGCCAAGGGCGCCGACGCCACGGTGGTCTACGGGGTCAACCACGACATTCTGCGCCAGTCGCACCAGATCATCTCCAATGCGTCGTGCACCACCAACTGCCTGGCCCCGGTGGCCCAGGTGCTGCACCGCGAACTGGGCATCGACAATGGCCTGATGACCACCATCCACGCCTACACCAACGACCAGAACCTCACCGACGTCTACCACAGCGACCCTTACCGCGCCCGTTCGGCCACCCAGAACATGATTCCGAGCAAGACCGGCGCCGCCGAGGCGGTGGGCCTGGTGCTGCCGGAACTGGCCGGCAAGCTGACCGGCATGGCGGTGCGGGTACCGGTGATCAACGTGTCGCTGGTGGACCTGACCGTGACCCTCAAGCGCGACACCACTGCCGAAGAGGTCAACGCCCTGCTCAAGAGCGCCAGCCAGCACTCGAAGATCCTCGGCTACAACACCCTGCCGCTGGTTTCCAGCGACTTCAACCACAACCCGCTGTCGTCGATCTTCGATGCCAACCACACCAAGGTCAGCGGCGGCCGGTTGCTCAAGGTACTGGCCTGGTACGACAACGAGTGGGGCTTCTCCAACCGCATGCTGGATAACTGCCTGGCCCTGTGCAACGCGGAATAACCGGGACACTCGCCGATGATAGGTATCAGTTTCCGGCACACGACCATGGCGGCGCGCAAACGCATCGCCCTGGTCGCCCACGATCACTGCAAGGCGTTTCTCCTGGACTGGGCCGAGCGGCAAAAAACGCGCCTGGCCGAACACCAGCTGGTGGCCACCGGCACCACTGGGCTGCTGCTGAGCAAGCGCCTGGGGCTGCCGGTGGAAAGTATGATCAGCGGCCCCCTGGGCGGCGATCAGCAGTTGGGCGCACAGATTGCCGAACAGAAAGTCGACCTGCTGGTGTTCTTCTGGGACCCCTTCGAACCCCAGCCCCACGATCCGGATATCAAGGCCCTGCTGCGTGTGGCCGCGGTGTGGAACATTCCGGTGGCCTGCAACGAATGCAGCGCCGACTACCTGATCAGCAGCCCGCTGATGAATCAGCCCCATGAACACCGGATTCCCGACTACGCGGCCTACCTGGCCGGCCGGGAATAATTCACGCAAGGCTTGACCACTGACGCAGATGACAATCATTATCATCTGCTGCTCAAATTGGATCAGGCCTTGCTGTGAGTCAATCGCACTTCAATCACGTGTTCCTCGCTCAACGAATTTCTCTGCTGCGCACGCTGGAGCGGATGGTCAACAACCACAGCACCGCCGAAGACCTGCTGCAGGAAACCTACCTGCGAGTGACCCGGGCCCTCAGCGAGCGGCCCATCACTCACCTTGAGCCCTTCGTGTTCCAGACCGCGCGCAACCTGGCGCTCGACCACCTGCGCGCTCGGCGCATCCAGGGCCGCACCCTGCTCGAGGACGTGCCGCCGGAGGTGCTGGAAAACGTTGCCGCGCCGGTCAGCAGCGCCGAAGACGCCGCCCACGCCGAACAATTGCTCGAGCGCCTGAATGTCAGCCTCGGCCAGCTCAGCCCGCGCCAGCAGCAGATCTTCATCCTCAGCCGCCTGCACGGCCACAGCTACCAGGAAATCGCCGACGAACTCGACGTGTCCCTGAGTACGGTGCAGAAGGAATTGAAACTGATCATGGCCATCTGTGTCGGCGTCGCCGAACGCCTGGACGGCCAGTGAGTCTCACCTGCCAGGCAGAATGACTGCGTCAGCCCCGGCCCTTTGTTAACCTTGGCCGGCTTTCGCTCTCTCTCGAAAAAACAGCTGCGCACAGACACAGCCAAGGAACACCCGTGACGGATTCCCACAGCGCCGAGCCGCCCAACGCCGCCGGCCCGCACTCAAGCAAGCTGGCCATGGATCAGGCCTTGGACTGGCTGATTGAGCTGGAACACCCGAATGAAGAGCAACTGCGCCAGTTTCATCAATGGCTGGCAGCTTCAGCGCTCAATGCCCAGGCCTTCGAAAAGGCCCAGGCAATCTGGGACGGCCCGCAAGTGCTGCTGTGTGCCCAAGCCCTGGCAACCCCGACGAAGATTTCCCGCCTGGCGCGCCTGCGCCCGCATTGGAAGCCCCTGGCCACTGCCGCGGTGCTGCTGCTCGGGCTGTTCAGCTTCAGCAACCTGCCGCTGCGCCTGCAAGCCGATCACCTGACCCTGGTGGGCGAACGCCAGCGCCTGCAGCTGGAGGACGGCTCCCGGGTGTTGCTCAACACCAACTCGGCCTTCTCCAGCAAGATCGACGATCACCAGCGCGTGGCCCGGCTCTACCAGGGCGAGGCGTTCTTCGAGATTCCCGGCAATCGCGACCTGCCCCTGGAGCTGGACGCCGGCCCGGTCAAGGCCAGCGTGCGCGACACCGCCTTTGCCGTGCGCTACCTGGACGGCATCGCCCAGGTCCAGGTGCAGCGTGGCGCTATCGACCTGCGGGCGACCCACGCCGACCAGCGCATTCGCCTGAGTGCCGGGGAAAGCGTACGAGTCGGACCCCAGGGTTTCGATCGCCCGGCGCGGCTCGACGCCGGCAAGGAACTGGCCTGGATCGACGGTCGCCTGGTGTTCGAGAACTGCCCCCTGAACCAGGTGCTGACGGAACTGCGGCGCTATTACCCGGGCTGGATAGTCAACACCAACGAGCAACTGGCGAATGTCGCGGTTACCGGCAACTACCGCCTGGACCAGCCCCTGGATGTGGTGCGTTCCCTGGCCCACATCACTTCGGCGCGGCTTGCGGAATTCCCGGCGCTGGTGATTCTCAACTGAGAACAATTATTTTTACGCGATAGCCGCGGGTGGTACGTCTCGTTATAGCCAATGCAACTGATTCGCATTTTTGAATGCGTATCTGCACCTATAAAAGATTCGTGCGACCCGGAGCGCTCTCGATGTCCCCTCGCCTCAACAGCCGATCCCCAGTTCCCAGTGCCCGCCTGCAGCACTGCACTCTGTCGCTGCTCACTGCGGCCATCCTCCTGGCCGGTGCCCAAGCCGCGCCAGTGATGGCCGCCGATGCCCCGGCATCCAGCAGCCAGCGCATGGGCAACTACAACTTCGCCATTGCCCAGCAGCCGCTGGTGTCGGCGCTGAATGCCTTTACCGCGGTAACCGGCTGGCAAGTGGGCCTGCCCGCCGAGCTGGGTGCTGGCGTTGCCTCCCCTGGCGTGCGCGGTTCGCTGCCGCCGGAGAAGGCCCTGGATCGGCTGCTCGGCGGCACCAACCTGAGCTACCGCAAGCTGGGCAACAACAATATCGTGCTGGAAAGGCGCAGCGCCGGCGAGGTGGTCAACCTGCCCCAGGTGACCATCAGCGCCACCCGCCAGGAGCAGGACATCAGCTCGGTGCCCAGCACCGTGAGCGTGCACACCCGGCAAGAACTGGACCGGCAGAACGTCAACACCATCAAGGAACTGGTGCGCTACGAGCCCGGTGTCTCGGTGGGCGGCGCCGGTCAGCGCGCCGGCATCAGCGGCTACAACATCCGCGGCATCGACAGCGACCGGATTCTCACCCAGGTGGACGGCGTGGAAGTGCCGGACCACTTCTTCAGCGGCCCCTATGCCAAGACCAACCGCAACTACGTCGACCCGGAAATCGTCAAGCGCGTGGAAATCCTCCGCGGCCCGGCCTCGGTGCTCTACGGCAGCAGCGCCATCGGTGGCGCGGTCAGCTACTACACCCTGGACGCCGACGACATCATCAAGCCCGGCCAGGACGTCGGCGCACGCCTGAAGACCGGCTACAGCTCGGCCGATGAAAGCTGGCTGAAATCCGCCAGCGTGGCCGGGCGGGCCGGCGAGTTCGACGGCCTGCTGCACCTGAGCCGGCGCGACGGCCACGAGACCGAGTCCTACGGCAGCAACAATGGCACCGGCCTCAACCGCACCGCGGCCAACCCGGAAGATGCCCGCACCACCAGCGTTTTGGCCAAGCTCGGTTGGAACTACGCCGACGACGCCCGTCTGGGCCTGACCTACGAGAAGTACAAGGACGACCGCGACACCAACCAGAAAAGCGCGGTGGGCGGCCTGTTCCTCAACGGCGTCGGGCAGAACTGGTACCGCTCGCGGGTCGGCAACGACACCATCAGCCGCGAGCGCTTCGGCCTGGAACACAGCTTCGCCCTGGAATCGCCGGTCGCCGACAAGATCAAGTGGAGCCTCAACTACCAGATCGCCAAGACCGACCAGACCACCACCGAGCGCTACACCATTGCCCGCGACGTGCTGCGCCAACGCGAAACCCTCTATCAGGAAAAGCAGTGGGTATTCGACGCCCAACTGGACAAAGCCTTCAGCCTGGGTGAAACCGAGCACCAGCTGACCTACGGCACCACCCTCAAGCAGCAGAAGGTCACCGGCTCGCGCTACGGCACGGCCACTTGCCTCAGGGTCGGCGGCGGCTGCACCGCAGTTGGCGCACCCAGCCCAAGCGCCAGCGACAGCGTGAAGAAGTCCAGCGACTTCCCGGACCCGACCGTCAACACCTACAGCCTGTTCGCCCAGGACCAGATCAGCTGGAACGCCTGGACCTTCACCCCGGGCCTGCGCTACGACTACACCCAGCTCAAGCCGAAGCTGACCCAGGAATTCCTCAATGTCGCCAACCCCACCGGCAACTTCCCGGTCAGTGACGACAAGAAGACCTGGCACCGGGTTTCGCCCAAGTTCGGCCTGACCTACAGCTTCGACGAGCACTACACCGCCTACGGCCAGTACGCCGAAGGCTTCCGCACGCCATCGGCCAAGGCCCTGTACGGACGCTTCGAGAACCTCGCCACCGGCTACGTCGTGGAACCCAACGCCAACCTCAAGCCGGAAACCAGCAAGGGCTACGAAACCGGCCTGCGCGGCAACTTCGACGCTGGCAGCTTCGATGTCTCGGTGTTCTACAACCAGTACCGCGACTTCATCAATGAAGACGCCATCACCGCCGGCGCCCTGCAATCGGTGATCCAGAGCAACAACATCAAGCACGCCACCATCAAGGGCGCCGAAGCCAAGGGCCGCCTCAACCTCGATGCCTTCGGCGCGCCGCAAGGCCTGTACAGCATCGGCTCGGTGGCCTACGCCTACGGTCGCAACAATGACAACGGCGAGCCGATCAACAGCGTCAACCCGCTCAAGGGCGTGTTCGGCCTCGGCTATGACCAGGACAACTATGGCGCGCTGCTGAGCTGGACCCTGGTCAAGCGCAAGGACCGGGTCGACAACAGCACCTTCAAGGCCCCGGATGGCCGCACCACCAGTGGCCAGTTCAAGACCCCGGGCTACGGCATCCTCGACCTGAGCGGCTTCTACAAGGTCACCGACGACCTCACCGTCAACGCCGGCCTGTACAACCTCACCGACAAGAAATACTGGAACTGGGACGATGTACGCGGCTACGACAGCGTCGGCGAAGCCGGGCAGACCGCGCCCGCCAACCTCGATCGCCTGACCCAGCCGGGGCGCAACTTCTCGGTCAACCTGGTGTGGGATATCTGACGGCAAACCGCCTCACTGCCCTTTTTTATCCGGGGCAGTGAGGATTTTTTACTGTGCCGCGTCTTCTTGTTCGTCTAGTAACTAACTGCCTCTCATTCTCAAGGACAACCCATGACCTCCCAGGACTCTTCCCAGCGTCATCACCTGCGTTCCCAGCGTCTGAACCAGATCACCCATGAGCCGCATTCCAAGCTCGACGCCCTGGTCAAGGCCCATGCACCGTTCGAAACCCAGGGCGCCTTCGCCCGCTTCGTGGTCGCCCAGTACCTGTTCCAATCGGAACTGGTGAGCCTGTACAACGATGCCGAGCTGATCAAGATCGTGCCCGACCTGGCCGAGCGCTGCCGCGCCGATGCCGCCAAGGCGGACCTGGCCGACCTGGAAACCGAGGTTCCGGCGCCAGTGGCCGGTGCCGTGCGCAACCCGAGCAAGGCCGAAGCCCTGGGCTGGATCTTCGTTTCCGAAGGTTCCAAGCTCGGCGCCGCGTTCCTGATCAAGCGTGCCGTGAGCCTGGGCATGAGCGAAACCTTCGGTGCCCGTCACCTGGGCGAGCCGGCCGGTGGCCGTGCCGAAGGCTGGAAGACCTTCACCCGCATCCTCGACGGCCTGGAGTTCAGCGCCGAAGAAGAAGCCGCCGCGGAAAAAGGCGCCCTGGATGCCTTCAATCGCTTCACCGTGCTGCTGGAACAGGCTTATTCCAGCGCCGCGCAACCGGCCTGAAGCACTCGTTGCGGGCCAGGCACGGCCTGGCCCGCAGCGCTATTTTGTCGGCCGGCACAATCACCGATTGAGCCGGACGCCGCGTTACCTCATCATCCGAAACCATGACCGCCACTCGCCCCTCCCCGTCGAAGATTTCCCGCCTGTTGTTCGGCGCGCTGGCCTATATCAGCCTGGGCATCGGCCTGATCGCCATCGTCGTGCCGGGCCTGCCGACCACCGAGTTCATCCTGCTGGCCGCCTGGGCCGCCACCAAGAGCTCGCCAAGGCTCAGTGCCTGGATGGAGAACCACCGCCTGTTCGGGCCGATCCTCAGCAACTGGCGCAATGGCCGGATCGTCAGCCGCAAGGCCAAGGTCAGCGCCACCCTCAGCATGCTGCTGTGCGCCGGTCTGATGCTCAGCCTGCTCAATCATCACTGGACGATGTACGCCGCCATCGCCGGCATGACCCTGGGCAACCTGTGGATCTGGTCGCGCCCCGAAGCCCTGCCGCAAACCTCCTGATTCCCGCCCTCTGGCGCCTATGCCCTGGCCTTTGAGGCCATATAGGTCAGGGGCATGACCGTTCGTCGGCAACACCTCACGCAAAGGCCGCCCGAGCCGATGTTCCGGGCATGGCGCTGAATGGACTTGGCGAGTGGAATCCATGGATTCCGTGCTTCCCATCCGTCCTTTCGCGAGATCGCCTTATGCTCGACTCTCTCTCCATCCGCCTGAAAATCGTGCTGTTGTCCGGACTCTGCCTATTGGGCGTGGTGGCGCTGATCGTCAGCATGAACCTCTACCAGAGCCAGCAGAACAACCAGCTGGTCAACGCCTCCAGTACGCGGATGCTCACCGCCGGGGTGGAGGACCTGTTGCAGGCCAAGGCCGCCGAGCAGGCCGCGCGGATCCAGAAGACCTTCGGCGAGAGCCAGCTGGTGATCACCGCCCTGGCGGACCAGGTGCGCGACCTGCGGGAGATGGCCGGCAAGCGCGGCCTGGAGGCCTCGGCCCTGCGCGAGGAACTCAACCGCAGCCTGAAGACCGCCTTCGAGCGTAACCCCAAGGTGCTGGGCATCTGGCTGGCCTACGAGCCCAACGCCCTGGATGGCAAGGACAGCGAGTTCGCCAACGACGCCGCCCGCGCCTCCAACGAAAGCGGTCGCTTCGCCAGCTACTGGAGCCGCCCCGACGGCAAGCCGCTGAACAGCGTGATGGTCGAGGCGGACATGACCAAGACCACCCTCAACCTCAGCGGCACGCCCTATAACATCTGGTACACCTGCCCGCGGGACAACCGCCGCACCTGCCTGCTCGACCCTTATGCCGACACCATCGGCGAGGACAAGAAGCAGGTGCTGATGACCACCATCTCCCTGCCGCTGCTGGTGGACGGCAAGGTGCTTGGGGTGATCGGCGTCGATATCGCCCTGGACTCCCTGCAAGCCGCCGCCGTCGAAGCCCAACGCGGCCTGTTCGGCGGTGCCGGGCATATGCAGATCCTCGCCGGCAGCGGCTTGCTGGCTGCGGTTGGCACCGATGCCGGCCAGGTTGGCAAGAGCATCAAGGACACCCTGGGCAGCCAGGGCCAGGACGTTCTTGCCGTACTGGCCGCCAGCCAGGCGAAGGTGCTGCAACAAGGCGAGCTGATTCGCGCGGTGTTCCCCTTCAGCCCGATTGCCGATGCCAAGCCCTGGGGCGTGACCATCGACCTGCCGCAGCAAGTGCTGCTGGCCGATTCGGTGAAGCTGCAGACCCTGCTCGACCAGGCCCAGACCAGCGGCACCCTGAAAACCCTGCTGGTGGCTGCCGGTGCCGGCCTGCTGGGCCTGCTGCTGATCTGGCTCAGCGCTTCGGGCGTGACCCGGCCGATCAACAGCGTGGCGCAAATGCTCAAGGCCATCGCCAGCGGCGACGGCGACCTGACCCAACGCCTGGACTACAGCAAGAAGGATGAGCTGGGGGAACTGGTGGGCTGGTTCAACCGCTTCCTCGACAAGCTGCAACCGACCATCGCCCAGATCAAACAGAGCATCAGCGAAGCTCGGGGCACCGCCGACCAGTCCTCGGCCATCGCCCGCCAGACCAGCGAAGGCATGCAGGTGCAGTTCCGCGAGATCGACCAAGTGGCCACCGCCTCCAACGAAATGAGCGCCACCGCCCACGACGTAGCCAACAGCGCCTCCAACGCCGCCCAGGCCGCCCGTGGTGCCGATCAGTCGGCCAAGGAGGGCATGAATATCATTGAACGCAGCACCCGTGACATCAGCCTGCTGGCCGATGAAGTGAGCAAGGCGGTGGGTGAAGTCGAGGCCCTGGCGGTGAGCAGCGAGCAGATCGGCTCGGTGCTGGAAGTGATCCGCAGCATTGCCGAGCAGACCAACCTGCTGGCCCTCAACGCCGCCATCGAAGCCGCCCGGGCCGGGGAAAGCGGTCGCGGCTTCGCCGTGGTGGCCGACGAGGTGCGCAACCTGGCCAAGCGCACCCAGGATTCGGTGGAAGAGATTCGGGTGGTGATCGAGCGCCTGCAAAGCGGCACCCGTGACGTGGTGAACACCATGCACGCCAGCCAGAGCCAGGCGCAGAACAACGCCGGGCAGATCCAGCAGGCGGTCCAGGCCCTGGGCAAGATCAGCGACGCGGTCACCGTGATCAGCGACATGAACCTGCAAATCGCCAGCGCCGCGGAACAGCAGAGCGCGGTGGCCGAAGAGGTCAACCGCAATGTCTCGGCGATCCGCAGCGTCACCGAAACCCTGACCGAACAGGCCGACGAATCGGCCCAGGTCAGCAGCCAGCTCAATGCCCTGGCCACCCAGCAGATGAAACTGATGGACCAGTTCCGGGTGTAAGGACGGCTCTATCGCCAGCCGCGGCCGATGACCGAGGGTCATCGACAGCCGCGGTGGTTTCAGGGTGCAATGCCCTCCTCTGATCCGGGGAGTGGGCCATGACCGAGTTACTCGCATCCATCCAGGCCGCGCTGGGCCTGACGCCTTCAAGCATCAGGCAAACCAGCCAGGGCGCCCTGCCCTCGGCCTTCGCCGTGACCGACCTGGCCAGTGCCAGCATTGCCGCAGCCGGGCAAGCGGTCGCCGAACTCCTCTACAGCCAGACCGGGCGCCTGCCTGATGTCAGCGTCGACCGACGCCTGGCTTCGTTCTGGTTCGCCAGCTCGATCCGCCCGCAAGGCTGGAGCCTGCCCTCGCTCTGGGACCCCATCGCCGGGGATTACCCCAGCCGCGACGGCTGGATACGCCTGCACACCAACGCTCCCCATCACCGGGCCGCCGCCGAACAGGTGCTGGGAACGGCCGCCGACCGCACGGCCATGGCCGCCAGGGTCGCCGCTTGGGATGCCCTGGAACTGGAACAGGCCATAGTCGACCAGGGCGGTTGCGCCGCGCAGATGCGCAGCTGGGCACAGTGGCAGGACCATCCCCAGGGCCAGGCAGTCAACGGCGAACCCCTGGTGCACTGGCTGCCCCAGGCCAGCCAGCGACAGAAAACCTGGAACGGTTGCAGCGAACGGCCCCTAGCCGGGCTGAAAGTGCTGGACCTGACCCGGGTGCTCGCCGGCCCCGTGGCCAGCCGCCTGCTCGCCGGGCTGGGGGCCAAGGTGCTGCGCATCGATCCGCCGGGCTGGAACGAACCGGCCCTGGAGCCGGAAGTGACCCTGGGCAAACGCTGCGCACGCCTGAACCTGCACGACCTTGAAGAGCGCAAGCTGTTCGAGCATCTGCTGGCAGACGCCGACCTGCTGCTGCATGGCTATCGCGCCGAGTCCCTGGAGCACTTGGGTTACGGCGCAGAAGAGCGCCAGCGAATCGCCCCGGGGCTGATCGACGTGAGCCTCAATGCCTACGGCTGGAACGGCCCCTGGCGCAATCGCCGGGGTTTCGACAGCCTGGTGCAGATGAGCTGCGGCATCGCCGAAGCCGGCATGGCCTGGAAAGCCGCCAGCCAACCCACACCCTTGCCGGTGCAGGCCCTGGACCACGCCACCGGCTACCTGATGGCGGCCAGCGCCCTGCGGGCCCTGAACCTGTCCTGGAGCCATGGCCAAGGAAGTTCGGCACGCCTGTCCCTGGCCCGTACCGCCAAGCTGCTGATCGACCACAGCGCACCACCGGGAAGCCAGCCGCCACTACGAACCGAGGACGAGGAGGACCAGGGGCTGCTACCGGAACACACCCCTTGGGGAATCGCGCGACGCCTGCGGGTGCCGCTGCACATCAGTGGAACGCCGGTGCAGTGGAGTTGCCCCGCCAGCACCCTGGGCGCCCATCGTCCGAGATGGTGGTGAGCGCCTTCGCCGGCCAGCCGGCGACAAGATTGCCGGGCCTATAGCCAACCACCCACGCCCACAACCTCACCCCGAAGCCGTCCACAAATGCTGCGCCGCATAAGCGCGCCACGGCCGCCAGGCCTCGGCCCGGGCCAGCAGTTGGCGGGCGGTGGGGCGCTGCCCCTGCAGCGCCGCCATGGCATTGAGCAGGCCGGCATCCGCCGCCGGAAAGGCATCGCCTTCGCGCATCTGCCGCAAGGCGATGTAGTGCGCGGTCCAATCCCCGATCCCCGGGAGTTGCAGCAAGCGTTCGAGGCTGTGTTGCAAGTCGCCCCCGGGCTGCAGCAACTGCGGATCATCGAGCAGCGCCTGAGCCACCACCGACAGGGTGCGCGCCCGACTGCGAGGCATGCCCAGGCCGGCCAGATCGGCACCGGCCAGCACCTCGGGCGTGGCAAATACGTGAGTCAAGCCAGGCCATTGGCGGTCGGGGCACATCAGCGGCCGGCCATAAGTCGCCACCAGCCTGGACGCCAGGCGAATCGCCCCCTGCACGGTAATCTGCTGGCCCAGCACGGCACGAATGGCCAGCTCGAAACCGTCCCAGGCGCCCGGCACCCGCAGGCCGGGACGCGCGGCCAGCAAGGGCGCCAGCAGTGGGTCAGTCGCCAGATGGCGATGGATCAGCGGCAGGTCCGCCTCCAGGTCGAACTGACGGCGCAAACGTTCCACCACCTTGGGCAGCAGATGTGCCTGTGCCAGATTCAAACGCAGTTGCAGGTGCCCTACCGGGCCGGGGCGCAGGCTCAAGGTGCCCTGGCAGCCCTCGAGCTCGAAACTGCGGGCATAGGTGTCGCCCTGCACCACTTCCAGCCCATCGATGGCGCGCAGGGCCAGAAACCCCAGCATCGCCGGCCAGTCGTAAGGCCCTTGATAAGGCAGCAGCAGGTGCTGCTCCTGGCTCATAGGCTGAGCAAGCCGCTGTACAGGCCGTAAGCAGCCAGAGACGCGCCAGCGAGCACCGCGCAGAAGATCAGCTTTTCCAGGTGAGTGAACAGCGGCTCGCCCTGCTCGCGCTTGGCCTGGGCGAACAGGATCACCCCCGGGGCATAGAGCAGGGCCGAGAGCAGCAGGTACTTCAGGCCGCCGGCATACAGCAGCCAGATGGCGTAACTCAGGGCCACCACGGCAATGCCCAGGTCCTTGAGGCGCTCGCGGGAGGCCTGCTCGTAGGTTTCCCCACGGCCGCTGAGCAGCACCGCATAGGCCGCCGACCACAGGTAGGGCACCAGGATCATCGACGAGGCGAGGTAGATCAGGTTGGTGTAGGTGCCGGCGGAAAACAGGGTGATCAGCAGGAACACCTGGATCATCACATTGGTCAGCCATAGGGCATTGACCGGCACATGGTTGGCGTTTTCCTTGGTCAGGAACGCCGGCATGGTGCGATCGCGGGCGGTGGCGTAGAGGATCTCGGCACACAGCAGGGCCCAGGACAGCAGTGCCCCGAGCAGCGACACCGCCAGGCCGATGCTGATCAGCAAGGCGCCCCAGGGCCCCACTATGTGCTCCAGCACCGCCGCCAGGGACGGGTTCTGCAGTTGCGCCAGCTCCGGCTGGCTCATGATCCCCAGGGACAGCACATTGACCAGCACCAGCAGCGCCAGCACCCCGAGAAAGCCGATCACCGTGGCCCGGCCGACATCCGCGCGCTTCTGCGCCCGGGCCGAGTAGACGCTGGCGCCTTCGATGCCGATAAACACGAACACCGTGACCAGCATCATATTGCGCACCTGGTCCATCACCCCGCCAAAATTCGGGTTGCTGCGGCCCCAGATATCCCGGGTGAAGACCTCTGCCTTGAAGGCCACGGCGGCAATCACGATAAACATCACCAGGGGCACTATCTTCGCCACGGTGGTCAGCTGGTTGATGAAGGTGGCTTCCTTGATCCCGCGCAGCACCAAAAAGTGCACGGCCCAGAGCAGCACCGAGGCGCAGCCGATGGCCACCGGGGTATTGCCCTGACCGAACACCGGGAAGAAATAGCCCAGGGTGCTGAACAGCAGGACGAAGTAGCCGACGTTGCCCAGCCAGGCACTGATCCAGTAACCCCAGGCGGAAGAGAAGCCCATGTAGTCGCCAAAACCGGCCTTGGCATAGGCATAGACCCCGGAGTCCAGCTCCGGCTTGCGGTTGGCCAGGGTCTGGAACACGAAGGCCAGGGTCAGCATGCCCACCGCAGTGATCGCCCAGCCGATCAGCACCGCCCCGGCATCGGCGCGGGCCGCCATGTTCTGCGGCAGGGAGAAGATCCCGCCGCCAATCATCGAGCCCACCACCAAGGCGATCAATGCACCGAGTTGAAGCTTCTGCGCCGGTTGTGACATCCCTACCTCTATATCAGTGAGCCGATCTGGCGATAAAGCTACACGCAATTAAATAACTTCCACACATTGACGTCTAACAGTAACAGTCAATTATTCATCCTTTATCAGCCAGCCTGCGAAGCACCTTGCAGAAGCCACTGAATATCCGACTGTTTTGTTTTGAACATGTACTAATTGCCATCATCGACAAGTGCAAAATCAAATGCCGACATTGAGTTGCACATTCTACAAAAGGGTCTAGTTTCAAACGTCATCGCCAATGAGAAAGGCTACCAACAAGGAGAAAAACACCCTCAGGAACCCGTGTTCCAGGGTACCAGATCAGATTCTGCAACAATTCTTAAGTCGTTCATTCACAACGAAATGCCGCAATCAACTGATCTGAGTCAGCTGATTGAAGTTCAAGCGGACTTACTCTGTGGACTCTCTCCTATTGCATTGGAGTCATACGATGTCTGAATCCCCCGGTAAACTAAGACTTGGTGCATTAGTCGCTCTGGTAGTAGGTTCCATGATTGGCGGGGGGATCTTCTCCTTGCCGCAGAACATGGCCGCCAGCGCTGATGTAGGTGCAGTTCTTATTGGTTGGGCTATTACTGCCGTCGGCATGTTGACCCTGGCCTTCGTATTTCAGACCCTGGCCAACCGCAAACCCGATCTGGACGGTGGCGTATATGCCTACGCCAAGGCCGGCTTCGGCGACTACATGGGTTTCTCTTCTGCCTGGGGCTACTGGATCAGTGCCTGGCTGGGCAACGTTGGCTACTTCGTCCTGCTGTTCAGCACCCTGGGCTACTTCTTCCCGATCTTTGGCGAGGGCAACACCCCGGCCGCGGTGATCGGCGCCTCGGTATTGCTCTGGGCCGTGCATTTCCTGGTACTGCGCGGGATCAAGGAAGCGGCCTTCATCAACCTGGTGACCACGGTGGCCAAGGTGGTGCCGCTGCTGCTGTTCGTGCTGATTGCGCTGTTCGCCTTCAAGCTGGAGATTTTCACCGCCGACATCTGGGGCGTGAAGAACCCGAGCCTGGGCAGCGTGATGAACCAGGTGCGCAACATGATGCTGGTCACCGTCTGGGTGTTCATCGGCATCGAGGGCGCGAGCATCTTCTCCTCTCGGGCGGAAAAACGCTCGGACGTGGGCAAGGCCACCGTGATCGGCTTTATCACCGTGCTGCTGTTCCTGGTGCTGGTGAACGTGCTGTCCCTGGGGATCATGACCCAGCCGGAACTGGCCAAGCTGCAGAACCCGTCCATGGCCGCAGTGCTGGAGCATGTGGTGGGTCACTGGGGCGCGGTGCTGATCAGCGTCGGCCTGATCATCTCGCTGCTGGGGGCGCTGCTGTCGTGGGTACTGCTGTGTGCGGAGATCATGTTCGCCGCAGCCAAGGACCACACCATGCCGGAGTTCCTGCGCCGCGAGAACGCCAATCATGTACCGGCCAACGCCCTGTGGCTGACCAACGCCATGGTGCAGATCTTCCTGGTCATCACCCTGTTCTCCAAGGGCACCTACCTGTCGCTGATCTACCTCGCCACCTCGATGATCCTGGTGCCCTACCTGTGGTCGGCGGCTTACGCGGTACTGCTGGCGGTACGTGGCGAAAGCTACGAACAGGCCCTGGCCGAGCGCAAGAAGGACCTGATCATCGGCGGCATCGCCCTGCTCTATGCGATCTGGCTGCTGTACGCCGGCGGGGTCAAGTACCTGCTGCTCTCGGCGCTGCTCTACGCCCCCGGCGTGGTGCTGTTCGCCAAGGCCAAGATGGAATTGCACAAACCGATTTTCACCAACGTCGAGAAGCTGATTTTCGCCGCAGTGGTCATAGGCGCCCTGGTGGCCGCCTACGGACTCTACGACGGCTTCCTGACCCTGTAGCACTGCCTTTGAAGCTACACCCCTGATTGTTTTATCTCTGGAGGATCACAGAAATGACCACGGAAAAAGTTAAGTACGGCGTCCATTCCGAAGCCGGCAAACTGCGCAAAGTCATGGTTTGCTCCCCAGGCCTGGCCCATCAGCGGCTGACCCCGAACAACTGCGACGAACTGCTGTTCGATGATGTGCTGTGGGTGGCCCAGGCCAAACGCGACCATTTCGACTTCGTCACCAAGATGCGCGAGCGGGATATCGATGTGCTGGAAATGCACAACCTGCTGACCGATATCGTCGCCATCCCTGAAGCCCTGGACTGGATTCTGGAGCGCAAGATCACCGCCAACCAGGTGGGCCTGGGCCTGGTCAACGAAGTGGGTTCGTGGCTGCGCAGCCTGGAGCCGCGCAAGGTCGCCGAATTCCTGATTGGCGGCGTATCGGCCGATGACCTGCCCACCAGCTTCGGCGGCAAGACCATCGAGATGTTCCGCGACTTCCTCGGCCACTCGAGCTTTATCCTGCCACCGCTGCCCAACACCCAGTTCACCCGCGACACCACCTGCTGGATCTACGGCGGTGTGACCCTGAACCCGATGTACTGGCCGGCGCGACGCCAGGAAACCCTGCTGACCACCGCCATCTACAAGTTCCACCCCGAGTTCACCCACGCCGACTTCCAGATCTGGTACGGCGACCCGGACCAGGAGCACGGCAACGCCACCCTGGAAGGCGGCGACGTGATGCCCATCGGCAATGGTGTGGTGCTGATCGGCATGGGCGAGCGCTCCTCGCGCCAGGCCATCGGCCAACTGGCGCTGAACCTGTTCAAGCACAAGGCGGTGGAGCGAGTGATTGTCGCCGGCCTGCCGAAATCCCGTGCGGCCATGCACCTGGACACCGTGTTCAGCTTCTGCGACCGCGACCTGGTGACCATCTTCCCGGAAGTGGTGAGCCAGATCGTTGCCTTCAGCCTGCGCCCTGACGACAGCAAGCCCGGTGGCATCGATGTGCGCCGCGAGGAAACCAGCTTCCTCGACACCGTGGCCAAGGCCCTCAACCTCAAGGCCCTGCGCGTGGTGGAAACCGGCGGCAACAGCTTCGCCGCCGAACGCGAGCAATGGGACGACGGCAACAACGTGGTGGCCGTGGAGCCGGGCGTGGTGATTGGCTACGACCGCAACACCTACACCAACACCCTGCTGCGCAAGGCCGGGGTCGAGGTCATCACCATCAGCGCCGGCGAATTGGGCCGGGGCCGTGGCGGCGGCCACTGCATGACCTGCCCGATCATTCGCGACCCGATCGACTACTAAACCTTTAGACGACCAGCAGTCCGACCGCGCCTACCCGGCGCCGGTCGGACCGATTACCGAATCCGAGGAAAATCATCATGGCGTTCAACATCCACAACCGTAACCTGCTGAGCCTGGAACACCACACCCCACGGGAACTGCGCTACCTGCTGGACCTGTCCCGCGACCTCAAGCGCGCCAAGTACACCGGTACCGAGCAGCAGCACCTCAAAGGCAACAACATCGCCCTGATCTTCGAAAAAACCTCCACCCGTACCCGCTGCGCCTTCGAAGTGGCGGCCTATGACCAGGGCGCCAACGTCACCTACATCGACCCCAACTCCTCGCAGATCGGCCACAAGGAAAGCATGAAGGACACCGCTCGGGTGCTGGGGCGCATGTACGACGCCATCGAGTACCGCGGCTTCAAGCAGGAAATCGTCGAAGAGCTGGCGAAATTCGCCGGGGTGCCGGTGTTCAACGGCCTGACCGACGAATACCACCCGACCCAGATGATCGCCGACGTGCTGACCATGCGTGAGCATGCCGACAAGCCGATCCACGAGATCAGCTACGCCTACCTGGGCGATGCCCGCAACAACATGGGCAACTCGCTGCTGCTGGTGGGCGCCAAGCTCGGCATGGACGTGCGCATCTGCGCGCCCAAGGCCCTGTGGCCCCATGACGACCTGGTGGCCCGCTGCAAGCAATACGCCGAAGAAAGCGGTGCGCGCATCACTCTCACCGAAGACCCGAAGGCCGCGGTCAAGGGCGTGGACTTCATCCACACCGACGTCTGGGTGTCCATGGGCGAGCCAGTGGAAGCCTGGGCCGAGCGCATCGAGCAACTGCTGCCCTACCAGGTCAACGCCCAGCTGATGAAGGCCACCGGCAACCCGCGGACCAAGTTCATGCACTGCCTGCCGGCCTTCCACAACAGCGACACCAAGGTTGGCAAGCAGATCGCCGAGCAGTATCCGCACCTGGCTAACGGCATTGAGGTGACCGACGACGTGTTCGAATCGCCCGCCTGCATCGCCTTCGAGCAAGCGGAAAACCGCATGCACACCATCAAGGCGATCCTGGTCTCGACCCTGGCCGACCTCTAACCTGCCTCCCCTGTAGGAGCTGGCTGGCCAGCCAAACGCAATTCGCCGGCAAGCCGGCTCCTACAGAGCCTCTAGAAGGACTGCATTATGCGTATCGTCGTTGCATTGGGCGGTAACGCCCTGCTCCGCCGTGGTGAACCCATGACCGCGGACAACCAACGCGCCAACATCCGCATCGCCACCGAACAGATCGCCAAGATCCATCCCGGCAACCAGCTGGTGATTGCCCACGGCAATGGCCCGCAAGTGGGCCTGCTGTCGCTGCAGGCGGCGGCCTACACCCAGGTTTCGCCCTACCCGCTGGACGTGCTGGGGGCCGAGACCGAAGGCATGATCGGCTACATCATCGAACAGGAACTGGGCAACCTGCTGGACTTCGAAGTGCCGTTCGCCACCCTGCTGACCCAGGTGGAAGTGGACGCCAAGGACCCGGCCTTCAACAACCCGACCAAGCCCATCGGCCCGGTCTACAGCAAGGAAGAAGCCGAGAGGCTGGCCAAGGAAAAAGGCTGGGCCATCGCCCCCGACGGCGACAAGTACCGCCGCGTGGTGGCCAGCCCTAAACCCAAGCGCATCTTCGAGATCCGTCCGATCAAGTGGCTGCTGGAGAAAAGCAGCATCGTGATCTGCGCCGGCGGCGGCGGCATCCCGACGATGTACGGTGAGGACGGCAAGCTGCGGGGCATCGAGGCGGTGATTGACAAGGACCTGTGCTCGGCGCTGCTGGCCGAGCAACTGGAAGCCGATCTGCTGGTGATCGCCACCGACGTCAACGCGGCGTTCATCGACTTCGGCAAGCCGACCCAGAAGGCCATCGCCCAGGCCCACCCGGATGAAATGGAAAAGCTCGGCTTCGCCGCCGGCTCCATGGGGCCCAAGGTCCAGGCGGCCTGTGAGTTCGCCCGGCACACGGGCAAAGTCGCGGTGATAGGTTCACTCTCCGACATCGAAGCGATAGTCCAGGGCCATGCCGGCACTCGTATCAGCACGGCCAAGCCCGGCATCAGCTACCTTTAGGAGCCACGCCAGAAGAAACCACGGGGGCGGGTCGCGCCCGCCCCTCTCATGCCTTGAAGGAGAGACGCCCATGGCCATGTTCGAGCCCGGTCACCTGCATATCGAGCGTCACGCGCTGAACAAGGACGACTTCAGCTACAACCTGTGCATCGACTACCAGGTCGTCCAGGACCCCAAGGAAGGCAAGGGCATGCAATTCACCCTGCATGGCAGCATCGAAGGCAAGACACTCAAGGAACAATTCTTCCTGGCCAAGGACATGGCCTTCGACTTCGCCCGCCACGCCACCCGCATCGCCCAGCAATACGGTTTGCCGAAGAGCGCCAGCATCGCTTCCATGCACAAGTACTACGACGAGATGTTCGAGGACGTGCGCAAGCAGCTGGACGTGAAGCCTGGTGACCCGATCAAACCCGAGCACCTGGCATAACCCCCCCCACCGTGGCGAGGGAGCTTGCTCCCGCTGGGCTGCACCGCAGCCCCACCACCCCCGCTACTCCGCTTGCCGCCGACCCGCAGCGAGCGCCCCCGCCACTGCGTTCGCCTGCCTCGAATTTCACCCTCCCTCAAGGCATACTGGCGGCCTTCCGTGTCGCAGAAACCTCCGCCACCCCATGCGTATCCATGTCAGCTTTATCGACCGCGTCGGCATCACCCAGGAAGTCCTGGCCCTGCTGGGCGGACGCAACCTCAATCTGGACGCGGTGGAGATGGTCCCGCCCAACGTCTATATCGACGCCCCGACCCTGAGCCCCGAGGTGCTGGAAGAGTTGCGCGATGCGCTGTTCAA
Organism: Pseudomonas sp. NFXW11; assembly: GCF_049887815.1. Lineage (NCBI taxonomy): Bacteria > Pseudomonadati > Pseudomonadota > Gammaproteobacteria > Pseudomonadales > Pseudomonadaceae > Pseudomonas > Pseudomonas sp. NFXW11. The sequence continues at coordinate 156,468 of NZ_JAGEKI010000008.1, forward strand.
CGTGCATGGCGTGCAGGCGGTGACGGTGGTGGATATCCTTCCCGGCCAGCGCCGGCACTTGCAGCTGGACGCCCTGCTGGCCGCCATGACCGACCCGGTGCTGGCCCTGGACAGCGCCGGTAAGGTGCTGCTGGCCAACCCGGCGCTGATCGCCCTGTATGGCCGCGAACCGGCGGGGGAAAGCGTCGCCGAACTGTTTGCCGACCCGGCCTTGCTCGAAGCCCTGCTGGAACAGGGCTTTCGCTTGCCACTGCGGGAAATCACCCTGAATGGCCAGACCCTGCTGCTGGACGCCACCCCCATCACCGATGCCGGCGCGCTGCTGACCCTGTACCAGCCCAACCGCATTGGCGAACGCCTGTCGGCCCTGCACCACGATCACGCCGAGGGCTTCGATGCCCTGCTCGGCGAATCCCCGGCGATCCGTACCCTCAAGGCCCGGGCCCAGCGGGTGGCGGCCCTGGATGCACCGCTGCTGATCCAGGGCGAGACCGGCACCGGCAAGGAACTGGTGGCCCGCGCCTGCCACGCCATCAGTGCTCGTCATAACGCCCCCTTCCTGGCGTTGAACTGCGCGGCGCTGCCGGAGAACCTGGCGGAAAGCGAACTGTTCGGCTACGCCCCGGGGGCCTTCACCGGCGCCCAGCGTGGCGGCAAGCCGGGGCTGATGGAACTGGCCAACCAGGGCACGGTGTTTCTCGACGAGATCGGCGAGATGTCGCCCTACCTGCAAGCCAAGCTGCTGCGCTTTCTCAATGACGGCAGCTTCCGCCGGGTGGGTGGCGATCGCGAGATCAAGGTCAATGTGCGGATCCTCAGCGCCACCCATCGCGACCTGGAGAAAATGGTCAGCGAAGGCAGCTTCCGCGAAGACCTGTTCTACCGCCTCAATGTGCTGAATGTCGAAGTGCCGCCGCTGCGCGAACGCGGCCAGGACATCCTGCTGCTGGCCCGCTATTTCATGCAGCAGGCGTGCACGCAGATCCAGCGCCCGGTGTGCCGCCTGACCCCGGGCACTTACCCGGCGCTGCTGGGCAACCGCTGGCCGGGCAACGTGCGCCAGTTGCAGAACGTGATCTTCCGCGCCGCGGCGATCTGCGACAGCAACCTGGTGGACATTGGCGACCTGGACATCGCCGGCACCTCGGTGGCGCGGCAGAACGACGTTGAAGTGGAAAGCCTGGAACAGGCGGTGGAGTGCTTCGAAAAGCAGCTGCTGGAAAACCTCTACGTCAACTACCCCTCGACCCGGCAACTGGCCAACCGCCTGCAGACCTCCCACACCGCCATCGCCCATCGCCTGCGCAAGTACGGCATTCCCGGCAAGGCCTGAGCGCAGAAGCCGGCTCGAACTACGGCAGACGATTCCCGGTAGGAGCCGGCTTGCCGGCGAATAGGCCCCTGAGCCTGGCGCTGTCCTTGGGGGCCCCCTCGCTGGCAAGCCGTGAACGGCCCACCGCACCGCAGTTCTGGAAACGACCTGCATCTGTACTGAAAGCGCTACAGCGGAACGATTTCGCTACAGGCGCTTGTAATAGCGGCCGCGCAAGGCTTTGATCCTCAAAGCCTTTTTTCTGCGGCGCAAGATGTAGCGATTTCGCTACAGAAGCAACAGTCCCGCCTCCGGAAAATTCATTCAAGGCATTGAATTTAAAGGAATAAAAACTATTGGCCGCGTTCTTGCTATGGGTATTGCCATTCGGCTCGGCCCTGCACGAGCATTCAATCGCGTCCACCAGACGAATCTGGCCCTGAGGAGTTTCCATGAGCGAGTTGCGTTTTACCGAAGATCACGAATGGCTGCGTAGCGAAGCCGATGGCAGTGTCACCGTCGGCATCACGGCTTTCGCCCAGAACGCCCTGGGCGATGTGGTGTTTGTGCAACTGCCTGAACTGCAGAACTACGACAAGGGCGCCGAAGCCGCCACTGTGGAATCGGTGAAAGCCGCCAGCGGCGTGTACATGCCCCTGGACGGTGAAGTGGTGGCCATCAACCCGGCCCTGGAAGACAGCCCCGAGCTGGTCAACGAAGAGCCACTGGGCGAAGGCTGGTTCTTCCGCTTCATTCCCAAGGGCCCCGCCGCTGTCGGCCAACTGCTGGATCAGGACGCCTACGACCGCCTGATCAAAGCCAGCGCCGAAGCCTGAGGAGCCCGCCATGACCGTCAACCTGAGTACCGCCAACGAATTCATCGCGCGCCATATCGGCCCGCGCCAGGGCGATGAGCAAGCCATGCTCAACAGCCTGGGTTTTGATTCCCTGGAAGCCCTGAGCGCCAGCGTGATCCCCGAGAGCATCAAGGGCACCAGCGTGCTGGAGCTGGGCAATGGCCAGAGCGAAGCCCAGGCCCTGGCCTCGATCAAGGCCATCGCTACCAAGAATCAACTGTTCAAGACCTATATCGGCCAGGGCTACTACAGCTGCCACACGCCGTCGCCGATCCTGCGCAACCTCCTGGAAAACCCGGCCTGGTACACCGCCTATACCCCGTACCAGCCGGAAATCTCCCAGGGCCGCCTGGAAGCCCTGCTGAATTTCCAGACCCTGATCAGCGACCTCAGCGGCCTGCCGATCGCCAACGCCTCGCTGCTCGACGAAGGCACCGCCGCCGCCGAAGCCATGACCTTCTGCAAGCGCCTGAGCAAGAACAAGGGCAGCCATGCGTTCTTCGCCTCGGAACATTGCCACCCGCAGACCCTCGACGTGCTGCGCACCCGTGCCGAGCCTCTGGGAATCAATGTGGTGGTGGGGGACGAACGCAAGCTGACCGACGTCAGCCCGTTCTTCGGCGCCCTGCTGCAATACCCGGCGAGCAACGGTGACCTGTTCGACTACCGCGAACTGACCGAGCGCTTCCACGCCGCCAACGCCCTGGTGGCCGTGGCCGCCGACCTGCTGGCGCTGACCCTGCTGGCCCCGCCCGGCGAATTTGGCGCCGACGTGGCCATCGGCAGTGCCCAGCGTTTCGGCGTACCGCTGGGTTTTGGCGGCCCGCATGCGGCTTACTTCGCCACCCGCGATGCCTTCAAGCGCGATATGCCCGGCCGCCTGGTAGGCGTCTCGGTGGACCGCTTCGGCAAGCCGGCCCTGCGCCTGGCCATGCAGACCCGCGAGCAGCATATCCGCCGCGAGAAGGCCACCAGCAACATCTGCACCGCCCAGGTACTGTTGGCCAATATCGCCAGCATGTACGCCGTGTATCACGGCCCCCAGGGCCTGACCCAGATCGCCCAGCGCATCCATCAACTGACCGCGATCCTGGCCAAGGGCCTGATGGACCTGGGCCTGGTGGTGGAGCAGGAAAGCTTCTTCGACACCCTGAGCCTGCATACCGCTAGCCGCACCGCGGCGCTGCACGACAAGGCACGCGCCCAGGGCATCAACCTGCGGGTGATCGACAGCCAACGCCTGGGCCTGTCCCTGGACGAAACCTGCACCCAGGCCGACGTTGAAAACCTCTGGAAGCTGCTGGCCGATGGCAAGCCCGCGCCGGACTTCGACAGCCTGGCAAAAGCCGTGGCCAGCCGCATCCCGGCTGCGCTGCTGCGCCAGTCGGCGATCCTCAGCCACCCGGTGTTCAACCGCTATCACTCGGAAACCGAGCTGATGCGCTACCTGCGCAAGCTGGCGGACAAGGATCTGGCCCTGGATCGCACCATGATCCCGCTGGGCTCCTGCACCATGAAGCTCAATGCCGCCAGCGAGATGATCCCGGTCACCTGGGCCGAGTTCGGCGCCCTGCACCCGTTCGCGCCCACCGAGCAAAGCGCCGGCTACCAGCAATTGACCAGCGAACTGGAAGCCATGCTCTGCGCCGCCACCGGCTATGACGCCGTGTCGCTACAGCCCAACGCAGGTTCCCAGGGCGAGTACGCCGGCCTGCTGGCGATTCGTGCCTATCACCAGAGCCGTGGCGACGAGCGTCGCGATATCTGCCTGATCCCGTCCTCGGCCCACGGCACCAACCCGGCCACCGCCAACATGGCCGGCATGCGCGTGGTAGTCACCGCCTGTGATGCCCGCGGCAACGTCGACATCGAGGACCTGCGAGCCAAGGCCATCGAACACCGCGAGCACCTCGCCGCACTGATGATCACCTACCCCTCGACCCACGGTGTGTTCGAGGAAGGTATCCGCGAAATCTGCGGGATCATTCATGACAACGGCGGCCAGGTGTATATCGACGGCGCCAATATGAACGCCATGGTCGGCCTCTGCGCCCCGGGCAAGTTCGGCGGCGACGTATCGCACCTGAACCTGCACAAGACCTTCTGCATTCCCCATGGCGGTGGCGGCCCGGGCGTCGGCCCGATTGGCGTCAAGTCGCACCTGGCGCCCTTCCTGCCTGGCCACGCCGCGCTGGAAAACAAGCAGGGCGCAGTGTGTGCCGCTCCGTTCGGCAGCGCCAGCATCCTGCCGATCACCTGGATGTATATCCGCATGATGGGCGGCGCCGGCCTCAAGCGTGCCTCGCAGTTGGCGATCCTCAATGCCAACTACATCTCGCGGCGCCTGGAGGAGCACTACCCCGTGCTCTACACCGGCAGCAACGGCCTGGTGGCCCACGAATGCATCCTCGACCTGCGTCCGCTGAAGGACAGCAGCGGCATCAGCGTCGACGACGTGGCCAAGCGCCTGATCGACTTCGGTTTCCATGCCCCGACCATGTCGTTCCCGGTGGCCGGCACCCTGATGATCGAGCCGACCGAAAGCGAATCCAAGGAAGAACTGGACCGCTTCTGCGACGCCATGATCCGTATCCGCGAGGAAATTCGCGCGGTGGAGAACGGCACCCTGGACAAGGACGACAACCCACTGAAGAACGCCCCGCATACCGCGGCCGAACTGGTGGGCGAGTGGTCTCACCCGTACAGCCGCGAGCAGGCGGTGTACCCGGTGGCGTCCCTGATTGAAGGCAAGTACTGGCCGCCGGTGGGCCGGGTCGACAACGTGTTCGGCGACCGCAACCTGGTGTGCGCCTGCCCGTCGATCGAAAGCTACGCCTAAGAAGCAGTGGTGAGCTTCAAGCGGCAAGCGGCAAGTTAAAAGCCGATCGGCTCTTTCTTGCTGCTTGCAGCTTGTGGCTTGCCGCTACTCTCAATAATAAGAAACCGGAGAACCCACATGTCCCTGAGCGTGTTCGACCTGTTCAAGATTGGCATCGGCCCCTCCAGCTCCCACACCGTTGGCCCGATGCGCGCAGCCGCGCGCTTCGTCGAGGGCCTGCGACGTGATCAGCTGCTGGCCAGCACCGCCTGCGTCAAGGTCGAGCTGTATGGCTCGCTGGGCGCCACCGGCAAGGGCCACGGCAGCGACAAGGCTGTGCTGCTGGGCCTGGAAGGTGAACACCCGGACACCGTGAATACCGAAGACATTGCCTCGCGCCTGCAGGAAATACGCAGCAACGGGCGCATCAACCTGCTCGGCGAACACGAGATCGCGTTCACCGAGAAAGAACACCTGGCGATGATCCGCAAACCCCTGGCCTATCACCCCAACGGCATGATCTTTCGTGCCTTCGATAGCGCCGGCCTGCAGATTCGCAGCCGCGAGTACTACTCGGTGGGCGGCGGCTTCGTGGTCGACGAAGACGCCGCCGGCGCCGACCGCATCGTCGAAGACAGCACCCGCCTGACCTTCCCCTTCAAGACCGCCAAGGAGCTGTTGGCGCACTGCAGTACCTACGGCCTGTCCATCAGCCAGGTGATGCTGACCAACGAAAGCGCCTGGCGCCCGGAAGCGGAAACCCGCGCCGGCCTGCTGAAGATCTGGCAGGTGATGCAAGACTGCGTGACCGCCGGCTGCCGCAACGAAGGAATCCTGCCTGGCGGGCTCAAGGTCAAGCGCCGGGCCGCGGCCCTGCACCGGCAACTGTGCCTGCACCCGGAGGCGGCGCTGCGCGACACCTTGTCGGTGCTGGACTGGGTCAACCTCTACGCCCTGGCGGTCAACGAGGAAAACGCCAGCGGCGGACGGGTGGTCACCGCGCCCACCAATGGTGCGGCCGGAATCATTCCCGCCGTGCTGCACTACTACATGCGCTTCGTCTCCGGTGCCAATGAAGACGGTGTGGTGCGCTTCCTCCTGACCGCTGCCGCCATCGGCATTCTGTACAAGGAAAACGCCTCGATCTCCGGTGCCGAAGTCGGTTGCCAGGGGGAAGTCGGCGTGGCCTGTTCGATGGCTGCCGGCGCCTTGTGCGAAGTGCTCGGCGGCAGCGTGCAGCAGGTGGAGAACGCCGCGGAAATCGGCATGGAACACAACCTCGGGCTGACCTGCGACCCGATTGGCGGCCTGGTGCAGGTGCCCTGCATCGAGCGCAATGCCATGGGTTCGGTGAAAGCCATCAATGCGGTGCGCATGGCGCTGCGGGGCGACGGGCAGCATTTCGTCTCCCTGGACAAAGTCATCCGCACCATGCGCCAGACTGGCGCCGACATGAAAAGCAAATACAAGGAAACCGCCCGTGGCGGTTTGGCCGTGAACATTATCGAGTGCTGATGCCCTACAGACGCATCCGCAGATTTTTCAGGAGTTGCCCATGTCCACCCAACCACTGTTGAAAACCCCGCTGCACAGCCTGCACCTGGAACTTGGCGCGCGCATGGTGCCATTCGCCGGCTACGACATGCCGGTGCAATACCCGCTGGGCGTGATGAAGGAACACCAGCACACCCGTGAACAGGCCGGCCTGTTCGACGTGTCCCATATGGGGCAGATCCTGCTGCGTGGCGCCGAGGCCGCCCAGGCCCTGGAAACCCTGGTGCCGGTGGACATCATCGATCTGCCGGTGGGCATGCAGCGCTATGCCATGTTCACCAACGAACAGGGTGGCATCCTCGACGACCTGATGGTCGCCAACCTGGGCGACGGGCAACTGTTCCTGGTGGTCAACGCCGCCTGCAAGGACCAGGACCTGGCCCACCTGCGCCAGCACATCGGCAACCACTGCGAGATTCAACCGCTGTTCGCAGAGCGCGCCCTGCTGGCCCTGCAAGGCCCGGCGGCGGTCAAGGTGCTGGCGCGCCTGGCCCCGGAAGTGGCGACAATGACCTTTATGCAATTCAAGCCGCTGAAGGTGCTGGGTGTGGACTGCTTTGTCAGCCGTTCGGGCTACACCGGTGAAGACGGTTTTGAAATATCCATCCCCACCGCCCATGCGGAACAGATCGCCCGCGCCCTGCTGGCCGAGCCGGAAGTGGCGGCCATCGGCCTTGGGGCCCGCGACTCGCTGCGCCTGGAAGCCGGGCTGTGCCTGTATGGCCACGATATGAACGCCGATACCACGCCGATCCAGGCCAGCCTGCTGTGGGCCATCTCCAAGGTGCGTCGGGCCGATGGCGCCCGGGCCGGTGGCTTCCCCGGCGCCGAGCAGATCTTTGCCCAGCAGCACAATGGTGTAGCGCGCAAGCGCGTGGGCCTGCTGCCGCAAGAGCGCACGCCGGTGCGTGAAGGCGCGGAAATCGTCGACGCCGACGGCCAGGTCATCGGCCATGTGTGCAGCGGCGGTTTCGGCCCGACCCTGGGTGGTCCATTGGCCATGGGTTACCTCGATACCCAGCACGCAGCACTGGATACAGCAGTTGCTGCCATAGTGCGTGGGAAAAGGGTGCCAATGCTTGTAAGCAAAATGCCATTCGTAGCGCAACGCTACTACCGCGGCTAAGAGGCTGTTTCTATAAGTAACGCGGTTGCGTTAAAAGTGCACTAATCTGTAACGCAACCGCCATAAAACAGTGCATGTTTTCGATACTGAATTTCACTTATATCGTCCGAAAACAATTGAACAATTCTATGGAATAAGCCCTGCACGCTAGTTCCGCCAAAGCGCGGCAAGCTGCGTAAAACCACGGCTTCGCGGGGCTTGTTTTTTCTCCCGTAGTTGGCGTAGAGTTTCCCCACTGTGTTTGCATGGGTCGCTTGGAATCGTGACCTGGGCAGTAGCTAACAAGTTTGCTACAACCCGTTCGACGTCTCTTACTTTCCTGCAACCCAGCCCAGTACTCTTTCATGAGAAAGAGACTGTCATTAATTTTTTAGCGTCAAAGGAAATAAGAAATGTCCCAACGTCAGAGCGGTACCGTCAAGTGGTTTAACGACGAGAAAGGTTTTGGTTTTATCACTCCAGAAAGCGGTCCGGATCTGTTCGTACACTTCCGCGCCATTCAGGGCAACGGCTTCAAGAGCCTGAAAGAAGGCCAAAAAGTGACCTTCATCGCTGTGCAAGGCCAGAAAGGCATGCAGGCTGACGAAGTACAAGCAGAAGCTTAATCGTCTGTAACGAAAAAGCCCCTGATGCTGACATCAGGGGCTTTTTTGTGCGCGCAATTCCGTAAAATGGCTTTCTTTTTCAGTCGAGAGCCTGTCATGTCCAAACATCTGCTAAGCCCTCAAGGCGAATTCCCCGCCGCCGGCCTGGGTCGCCGCCTGGCAGCGATGTTCTATGATTTTCTGCTGTGCGTTGCCCTGCTGATCGTCACCGGCGGCATTTACAAGCTGATCCAGATGCAGATCATCGGCGAAGCGCGGATGCGCACCTTGACCGAATCCGGCGCCCTGGACGGCGACCCGCTCTACTCCACCGTCCTGCTGTTCGTACTGTTCGGCTTCTTCGCCAAGTTCTGGACCCACAACGGGCAGACCCTGGGCATGCAAGTGTGGTGCATCCGCGTGCAGAACGCCGATGGCAGCCGCATCAGCCTGTGGCAGGCGCTGCTGCGTTTCATGGTGTCCATCGCCTCCTGGCTGTGCGCCGGCCTGGGCTTTTTCTGGGTGCTGGTGGACAAGCAGAAACGCAGCTGGCACGACATCTACTCCAACACCCAGCTGGTGCGCATTCCCAAGCGGAAGAAGTAAGGCGCCACACACAAAAACGCCCCGACAGTTCGGGGCGTTTTTGTGTGTGGCGGCAGAAAAGCTTAAGCGTTGCCCGCCAGTTTCATCCGCGCGGCCTGGGTGAAATCCAGCATGCGCTTGAGTGGACGGATGGCATTGGGAATCAGCGCCGGGTCCACCTGGATCTCGTTGCTGCCCTGCTTGAGGCACTGCAAGGTGCGCTCCAGGGTATTCATGGCCATCCACGGGCAATGGGCACAGCTGCGGCAGGCCGCGCCATTGCCTGCTGTAGGCGCCTCGATGAATACCTTGTCCGGACACAGCTGCTGCATCTTGTAGAAGATGCCGCGATCGGTGGCGACGATAAACGTCTGGTTCGGCAGGCGCTGCGCCGCGGCGATCAGCTGACTGGTGGAACCGACCGCATCGGCCAGCTCGATCACCGAGGTGGGCGACTCGGGGTGCACCAGAATCGCGGCATCCGGGTACAGCGCCTTCATGTCTTCGAGCTGCTTGGACTTGAACTCCTCGTGAACGATGCAGGCACCGTCCCAGAGCAGCATGTCGGCGCCGGTCTGACGCTGGATGTAAGTGCCCAGGTGCTTGTCCGGGCCCCAGATGATCTTCTCGCCGTTATCCATCAGGCTTTCGACAATCTCCAGGGCGCAGCTGGAGGTCACCACCCAGTCGGCCCGCGCCTTGACCGCCGCCGAAGTGTTGGCATACACCACCACGGTGCGCTCGGGATGCTGGTCGCAGAACGCCGAGAACTCATCCACCGGGCAACCCAGGTCGAGGGAGCAGGTGGCTTCCAGCGTCGGCATCAGCACGCGCTTTTCCGGATTGAGGATCTTCGCCGTCTCGCCCATAAAGCGCACCCCGGCCACCACCACGGTCTTGGCCGGGTGGGCATTGCCGAAGCGGGCCATTTCCAGGGAGTCGGAAACACAGCCGCCGGTTTCTTCGGCCAGGGCCTGAATCACCGGGTCACAGTAGAAGTGGGCCACCAGCACCGCGTCCTGAGCCTTGAGCTCAGCGGCGATGGCAGCACGATAATGGGCCTCTTGCTCAGCACTCAAGGGTTTGGGCTGTTTGGCATCGAGGTGGGCTTGAACCAGAAGGCGTTCAGAAATTTGCGTCATGTTCGCAAGACCTGCAGGCGCTTGGGCGCGAAAGTCGAGTATACCACCGGCTCCGGACCGCTTAGGGCCCCGCCGGGAGAGTGGGTTCATCAGGCATGGATGATCGTGGAGCCGCGCAAGGCTACAGAATAACCGGGGCGGGCAAAAGCTCATTCTGCCCGGCGCCCACCCGCTACTTACCGGTTGCAGGCTCCAGCGCAATAAATGCCACGGATACGCACAACCCACGCTCGTCCTGAAGGTCTCGGTAATCGAGATGAACCCGCGCCCCATAACGATCCGCGATGGCCTTGACGATCGACAGCCCAAGGCCTGAACCCGGCTCTGCGCTTGCCTGGCCGCGATGGAAGGGATCGAATGCCTGCTGGCGCTCCTGTGGCGCGATCCCCGGCCCCGTATCGCTGACCATAAGCCTGACCCACCCCGGCTCCAGCGCCAGCGACAGGTCCACCCGACCGCCATCGGGCGTATAGCGAATGGCGTTATCCACCAAGTTCTTCACCAGGGTCAGCAGGTCCTCCTCGCTGATCAGCAGTTGGGCGTCCTGGCTGCCCTCCACGCCCAGATCGATCGCCTTGGCCTCGGCCAGCGGCAACAGGTCCTCCAGCACCTGGCGATAGACCTCATGCACGGAAACCGTGGTGATGGGTCGTTCGGCCCCCGACTGCACGGACGCCAGCCTGAGCAACTGATCGATCAGTTTGCGGCCACGCTCGATACCACGCTGCAGCGGTATCAGGCGCTCGCGGGCGGCCGCCGGCATCTCGGCGGCGGCCAGGCGCTCGGCCTGCAGCGACAGGGCCGCCATGGGCGAACGCAGCTCATGGGCGGCGTCCGCGACAAAGCGCCTCTGCGCCGTCATCGACTGGGTGACCCGCGCCAGCAGCCGGTTGATGGCCAGGACAAATGGCCGCACTTCACTGGGCAGATGACGCTCGTCGATCGGGTGCAGCTCCTGCTCGTCACGCAGATCGATCTCCGCCGCCAGCACCGCGATGGGGCGAAACAGCTTGCGCACCAGATCGGCCAGCACCAGTAATAGCACCGGGAACAGGATCAGGAATGGCAGCAGCCCGCGCCACGCACTTTCACGTGCGTCCTTGTCACGGGCGCCGGTTTCCTGGGCCACGGCAATGCGCTCGCCGCTACGGGTGGTCTTGACCAGTACGCGAAACGGCTCTCCGGCGACCATCAGGGTCGAGAGGCCATCGGCCAGGGTGGTGGGCAACGGCAATGGCGCATCGGCATCACTGTCCGTCTGAGCCCGAGCGCCATCGGCCAGGTACTGGATGACCACCCTGGACTCCTCATTGTCATCGGCAATCACCTGACCAGAGGCCGGGTACCCCAGGGTCATCTGCTGACGCTCGAACAGCGCAGCGACCTGGCGCAGGGTATTGTCCTGCATCTCCAAGGCCTCATCGAAAGCCGAGACATAAGCGAAGATCCCGGCCAGCAGGGCGACCACCAACACCGCCGCCGACAAGGCCACGGACAGCCTGAGCTGGACCGACTCGCTCAGGCGCCTTTTGAAACCATCCATCCCATTCCCCTGACATTCTTGATCACCTGGCTGCCCAGCTTGCGGCGCAAGGTGTGAATCAGATACTCCACCGCATTGCTTTCCACTTCCTCGCCCCAGCCGTAGATGCGGTCCTCGAGCTCGGCACGCGAAAGAATCGCCCCCGGCCGGATCAACAGCGCCTGCAACAGGCTGAACTCGCGGTTCGACAGTTGCACATCGGCCTGCTGCGCAGTGCTCGCCAGCTTCGATACCGGGTCCAGCGACACCAGGCCATTGCTCAACAAGGGCGTAGCACTGCCGCCCTTGCGACGCATCACCGCCCGCATGCGCGCCAGCAACTCGGCCATGGCGAAGGGTTTCAGCAGATAGTCATCCGCACCACCGTCCAGACCGCGCAAGCGATCATCCAGGCTGTCGCGGGCGGTAATGATCAATAACGGCACCGGGTTGTTGCCACGCCGTATGGCATCGAGCACCTGCAGGCCGTCCTTGCCCGGCAGGCCAAGATCGAGCAGCACCTGGTCGTAATGCTGGGCCTCAAGGGCGGCCAGGGCGGTCAGCCCATTGCCAACCCAGTCGGCGGCGTAACCCGCGTCCTTGAGCGCCCCCTGGATGGCCTCGCCGATCATCGCATCGTCTTCCACCAGCAAGATCCGCATAGAGCCTCCGCAATCAATCAGGCGCGGCGTTCTCCTGGAAGAACGCCGCGCCTGGATTGAAGCACCTTCAGGGCCGATCCCCCAGCCTGTTATCGACCTGCCGTGTCTGGCGAGCTCATGACTTGCCTTGCAACGAGTTGAAGGTCTTCAGCAACTCATCCATCGCCAGTTTGCAATCGGCCTGCGTCGGGCTGCCGGCGCGCAAGGCATCCAGGGCCCGGTCGATGCCTTTGTCGAGCAAGTGCCAGTCGGCGGCGGCACGGGGCTTCAAGCCGGCCTCGGCACTGTCCCAGGCCACTTCCAGGTCCTTGATCCGGCCCTTGGCGCCAGCCAGGTCATTCTTGTCCACCAGGGCCGCGACCTCGGCACTGATGCCCTGGAAGGCCGATAGGTCTCCCAGCTTCGACACCGAAGCCTGGCCAGCCGCTGCCGAGCCCGATGCAGCGGCCTGGGGTGCGTCGGCCGGTTTCGAACAACCTGCGGCCATTCCCAGCAGGGCCAGGACGGACAGCAGCATGACCTTGCGGGTAACGGAATGAATAACGTCCATGGTGACTCCTTGATCGAATGTCAGAAAATTATTGACTGAGGCGCTGGCGGTTGCCGACGCCGAGCTGCGCAGCAGTCACCAGCATGAGAATCACGCAGAGGAAAATCGCACTGGTCCAGGTCGCGCCCATGCCCAGGCCGCCGTAGGTCTTGGCCTGGGTCAGAAGATCTCCCAGGGAGGCACCGAAAGGCCGGGTCAGGATGTAGGCGATCCAGAAGCTCAGCACCGCATTGCCTCCCAGGCGCCAGGCGGCGAAGGTCAGGGCCAGCAGCGCGGCGAAGATCACCACGCCCAGGCTGAAGCCCAGCCCCAGGGCCTCGGTGGCCAGGTCGCCGGCAGCGGTACCCAGGGCAAAGGTGCACAGCACCGTCGTCCAGTAGAACAACTCACGCCGCGGGGTGACGATTTGCTGGATCGACAGGCTGCGCTCGAGCCGATACCAGAGCGCAAAGTTGCCGGCCAAGAGCACCGCGAACACCGCGGTGCTGGCGTACAGGCTGACTCCCAGTTTGTCAGTCAATACATCGGTGATCTGGGTACCAACAATGCTCACCAGCACCACGCTGAGCCAGTAGATCCAGGGCGTGTAGGCCCGGGTGCGGAACTGGCCGAACAGTGCCAGCGCCAGCAGCAGGGCCATGCCGATACTGGTTACCCCCTGCCCCAGCCCGGCATCCACCGCCAGGTAGTCGGCGCAGGTTTCGCCCACGGTGGTGGACATGATCTTGATGATCCAGAAGGACAACGTCACTTCCGGAACCTTGTTCAGCCAATCGGCCTTGCTCAACGGCTGCATGCGAGCCTCTCCCTAACGGCACCTGAATTGGCGCAAGGGAGAGCCTACGGGGGAAAACTTAGCTGGAACTGAGCCACAAGGGCGCAGTGACAGCAGGGCCAAAACCTTTGCAGCCTGTTGTTTCTAAGGGCTCGAAATCCTGCGACAGCATTTTTTTACAACTAATAGCATTTTGAGCTTTCTGCGCTAACGTCAAATAACGAAACAGTTATCTGAAGCCTGCTGTAACAGCCGGTCTCAACAAGCGCAGATGAACGAAGCGTGACAGCCCGAGTTTTCCAGCTGATGCTCTCGACCAATCAAGGAAGCCGTTAATGAACAGTGATTTCGTGCAGGTGCTCAGACGCGTGACATGGACATTGATTATCGCGGGGCTGCCTGCGGGAATGGCCCACGCGGCGGCAGGTGGCTGTTCGGCCCTGGAGCCACTACCGGCAGTGGTCGAGGTCGGTGAAGGCATGCAGACCGCCTTGCGCTCCTCGGTAGCGATAACCCGGCTGGCCGTGGGCGATCCGAAGATCGCCGATGTGCATATCAATGGCAACAATGCCTACCTGCTCACCGGCATCGCCCCCGGAACCACTAGCCTGATGGTCTGGAGCGCCTGTTCCAGCACTCCCCGCCAGAGCATGGTGTTCGTCCGGGGCAAGGCGGCGCAATCGCTGACCGGCTCGGTGCTCCCCGCCTCCGATAACGCTGCGCTGCCCAGCCAGGTACAGACCGACATCCGCTTTGTCGAGGTCAGCCGCACCAAGCTGAAGGAAGCCAGCACCTCGATCTTCGGCAAGAGCGGCAACTTTCTGTTTGGTTCGCCCGGCACCGTTCCAGGCGTGACCGTGACCCCGGGGCGGCTAGGCAACCTGGCACCGAACATTCCACTGGCCAATGGCAGCTACAACATCGGCTTCGGCGGCGGCAACGTGCTGGGCCTGATCAATGCCCTGGAAGGCAGCGGTTTCGCCTACACACTGGCCCGCCCCAGCCTGGTGGCCCTGAGTGGACAAAGCGCAAGTTTCCTGGCCGGCGGCGAGGTGCCGATCCCAGTGCCCAGCAGTGGCAGTGACAGCATTTCCATCGAGTACAAGGAGTTCGGCATCCGCCTGACCCTGACCCCCACCGTGATCGGGCAAGACCGCATCGCCCTGAAAGTGGCACCGGAGGTCAGCGAGCTCGACTACAACAATGGCGTGACCATCTCCGGCACCACGGTACCGGCGCTAATCGTTAGGCGCACCGACACCAGCATCTCCCTGGCCGACGGCGAAAGCTTCATGATCAGCGGCCTGATCAGCACGGCCAACAGCTCTTCGGTGAGCAAACTGCCGGGCCTGGGCAATATTCCGGTGCTTGGCGCGTTCTTTCGCGACTCCAACATCAAGCGCGAAGAAAAAGAGCTGTTGATGATAGTGACGCCGCACCTGGTGCAGCCGCTGGCGGTCAATGCCCAACTGCCAACCTTGCCTGGCGAGCAGATGCGTAACTATGACCCGAACTGGTTCCGCATGTACTTCCTGGAAGACGGCGAATTCGATCACCGCAGTGGGTTATCGCAATGAACCAGCCTCTGCTTTCGCTCTCCCGCCAGGTTGTTCGCAAGCGCAAGATCAACGGCCTGGCGCTGGCGCTCGGCCTGGCGCTGCTCAGTGGCTGCGCCAGCCATGGCGGCGCTTCCTGGTCGTCGCAAAGCGCGCCACCGAGCTGCGCCAAGGTCGATTCCGACCAGGAGCTGTCCCTGAGCCTGGCGGACGAGATGATCAACAATGGCAAGCTGCATGCCGGCCTGGCCAACCTGCAGCGCCTGCCGGACGACCTGCCGGCGGTGCGCCTGCGCAAGGCCAAGATCTATCGCCTGCTGGGCCAGCCCGAGGCCGACACCCTGTACCGCAGCCTGCTCAGTGGCTGCCTGGCCGCCGAAGGCGAGCATGGCCTGGGGCAACTGGCAGCGGCACACAACGATAACGAGCTGGCCCTGCGTTATCTGCAGCGAGCCGCCCGCCTGTCGCCCACCGACGAGAAAATTCGCAACGACCTGGGCGTGGTCTACCTCAATCAACGACGTTTGAAGGAGGCCCGCTTCGAGTTCATCACGGCCATGGAGCTCAAGCAGGGCGACCCCCTGGCCGCGCTCAACCTGGTGACCCTGCTGATTTACCAGGGCAACTGGAAGCAGGCCTCGGAAGTGGTCAGTCGCATCGGCCTGAGCCCCGGGCAAGTCACCGAGGCCCAGGCCCGGGCGGAAAAGCTCAAGAGCACCGCCCCCAACAAGGATCGAGTGGCTAGCACCCTCGATCCGTCATCTCCCCAAGCCAGCGCGTCAACAACGCAGAGGTAGCGATGAAACCGCACATGCTCAACTGCCTGGGACTCCTGCTGTTGCCCCTCGCCGCTCAGGCCATCGAACCCGGCCCCTCCTCGCCACAGCAGCATCACACCGAAGTCTGGTTGCAGATGCAGGCCCGCAATCAACTGGCCTCCAACCATGCGCAACCGGCCTCCCCCGGTGAACGGGAACTGAGCCTGCAACGCTGGATGGAAAGCTTCAAGCACCCGATCCCCGAGTACTACAAGGAGTACTCGACAGGGGGCAAGGGCAAGTAAAACCTCATAAGACCTCGCTTCACTCCGGTTGCCGGAGTGAAGTGCAAACACCCCGGCCGGTCAGCGCAACTGACCGGCCGGG
The DNA here is from genome assembly GCF_049887815.1 of Pseudomonas sp. NFXW11. Classification (NCBI taxonomy): domain Bacteria; kingdom Pseudomonadati; phylum Pseudomonadota; class Gammaproteobacteria; order Pseudomonadales; family Pseudomonadaceae; genus Pseudomonas; species Pseudomonas sp. NFXW11. Next base: position 172,656 of record NZ_JAGEKI010000008.1, read on the forward strand.
GTGTTTTCCTGCGTGGGCCACAGCCCGGCGCCCGCCTCAGAGCTTTCCGAAAACCTTGAACACGCCAATGATCGCAGGGCCTATGGCCACCAGGAAGAAGCTCGGCCACAGGCAGAAGATCAGCGGGAACACCAGCTTGGTGCCCACCTTGGCCGCCTTCTCCTCCGCCAGCTGGGTGCGCCGGTCGCGAAACTCTTCGGCATAGATGCGCAAGGTGGTCCCCACGCTGGTACCGAAGCGGATGCTTTGCGCCAACAGGCTCACCAGGCCGCGAATATCCTCCAGCCCGGTGCGATCGGACAGATGCTTCAGCGCCTCGGTACTGGGAATCCCCGCGCGAATCTCGGAGTTGACCAGCGCCAGCTCCAGGGCCAGGTCCGGCTGGCTGACCGCCATTTCCTCGGACACCCGCTCGATCGCCTGGGGCAGGGCCAGGCCTGACTCCACGCAGACCACCATCAGGTCCAGCGCATCCGGAAAGGCCACCAGCAACCGGGTCATGCGCGACTGGCGGCGCATGTTGACGTAGATGGCCGGGACCAGCCAGCCCACGCCTGCGGCCAGAATCAACAGACCCAACCCCAGCAGCAGCGACAGCTTGGGAATCAGCGGCAACGCCACGACCGCCAGGCCGAGCATGCACAGCGGCGCCAGCAGTCGCAGCGCCCAGTACATCTGCACCGCTGCGGGCGAACGGTAGCCCGCGTGCAGCAACAGGGTGCGGGTAGCCGACGCCTGTTCCTGCTCGCCCGGGCTGAAGCGCTGGCCAACTTGCTCGAGCATCAATTGCAGGTTGCTCGGAGCTTCTGTGTTGCCTGCGCCATGACCGCGCTTGATCAACAACAGGCGACGTTGCACTGGGTCTTGCAAGCCCATGACCAGCAGCACCAGGGTCACCGCTGCAAACACCACGCTCAGCCCGACGGCGGCGGAAAACAGCACACGCGCCAGTTCCTGATTACCCACTACTCGATTGATCAGACTCAACAGATAATCCATGGCCTTGCCCCCTTCCTACGCCTTAGTTCACACCTGGATCCGGATGATCTTGCGTATCCAGAGAATGCCGATCAGCATCGCGACAAAGGCGCCGATGATCAGTTTTTGCCCCAACGGTTCCTGGAACAGCAGCGGCAGGTAGCTGGGGCTCGAAATCACGATCGCCGCGGCCAGCACAAAGGGCATCGACACCAGTATCCAGCCGGACATGCGCCCCTCGGCGGACAGGGTCCTGACCTTGCGATGGAAGCGGAAGCGCCCGCGAATCAGGCTGCTCAGGCGATCCAGAACCTCCGTCAGGTTGCCCCCCGTCTCGCGATGGATCAGCACCGTGGTCACCAGCATCATCACCGTCATGCTCGGCATGCGCTCCAGCAGCCCGAGCATGGCCCGCCGCACGTCGTTGCCATAGTTGATATCGGCAAAGGTCAGGCCGAACTCATGGGCCACTGGGCCTTGATGCTCATCGGCCACCAACTGCAGGGTTTCGTTGAACGGATGCCCGGCACGCAAGGCCCGGCACACCGCATCCAGGGCATCGGGCAGGCCTTCCTCGAACAGCGCGAAACGCTTGCCGCGGTCACGGGAAATCTTCAGCACCGGCAGCCAGAACACCGCCAGCGCCACCGGAATCGCCACCCACCAGAGTTGCAGCAGCAGCCACAGCAGCAGGCCCGACACCGTCGCCAATACCAGGCCCAGCAACAGTACCCGGTAGGCTCGATATTCATGACCGGACTGCTCGATCATCTGCGCCAGGGCCTCCATCGCCGGCAACTGCTCCAGCCGTGCCTCCAGCGGAGACAGGCGTCGCAGGTACTTCTGACGCAGTATCGACTGCATGTTCGGCAGGTTGCTGGCACGCTCCAGCACACCCAGGCGACCACGAATGCGCTTGCGTACCTTGCTGGCCTCGCCGAACACCGGAATCACCAGCCCCTGGCTGAGCAGGAATATGGCGGTGAACACCATGCCCAGGAACGCCAGGATGAACTCGGTGGGAATCTGGTTCATGACTGCTCCTCCATCCACTCCGGCCGAAACAGGCTCAGCGGCAGCTCGATGCCGCGCTTGGCCAGCACATTGCGAAATGCCGGCACCATGCCAGTGGGACGGAACTCGCCAAGCACTTCGCCCTTCTCGCCGATACCGCGGCGCACGAAACCGAAGATCTCGGTCATGGTGATGATTTCACCCTCCATGCCGTTGATCTCTTGCACGCTGACCAGCCGCCGCTTGCCGTCTTCCTGGCGCTCCAGCTGGATCACCACGCCGATGGCCGAGGCAATCTGCTGGCGCATGGCCTTGATCGGGAAGGTCGCCCCGGACATCGACACCATGTTCTCGATCCGCCCCAGGGCATCGCGGGCGGTGTTGGCGTGAATGGTGGTCAGGGAGCCGTCGTGGCCGGTGTTCATCGCCGTGAGCATGTCCAGCGCCTCGGCACCACGCACCTCGCCGATGACGATGCGATCGGGGCGCATCCGCAGGCTGTTGCGCACCAATTCGCGCTGGCTCACCTCGCCACGTCCCTCGATGTTCGACGGCCGGGTTTCCAGGCGCACCACGTGGGGCTGCTGCAATTGCAGCTCGGCCGAGTCCTCGATGGTGACGATCCGCTCGTTGTGCGGAATGAAGCTGGACAGCACATTGAGCATGGTGGTCTTGCCGCTGCCGGTACCGCCGGAAATCAGCACATTGAGCCGCCCGCGCACTATGGCCTTGAGCATCAGGGCGATGGCCGGGGTCAAGGTGCCCATCTGCACCAGGCTCTCGGTGTTGAGCAGATCCACGGCGAAGCGCCGGATCGACATGCTCGGCCCATCGATCGCCAGGGGCGGAATGATCGCATTGACCCGGGAACCGTCTTTCAGGCGAGCATCCACCAGCGGTGAGGACTCGTCAATGCGCCGTCCCAGGCTGGAAACGATACGGTCGATGATGTTCAGCAGGTGATGGTCGTCGCGAAAATGCACGTCGGTTCTCTGCAGCTTGCCGAAGCGCTCCACATAGACCGAGGCATGCCCGTTGACCAGGATGTCGGACACCGTGTGATCCGCCAGCAATGGCTCCAGGGGCCCAAGCCCCAGCACCTCGTCGGTGATCTGCTTGATGATCAGTTGGCGGCTGCTAGCACTGACCGGCGCCGAATGCTCGTCCAGCAGGCGCTGGCTTATTTCACGAATCTGCCGCGCGGCGTCGGCCGGCTCCAGGGTGTCGAGCAACGACAGGTCCATGACCTTGAGCAGTTGCTGGTAGATCTTCTCCCGCCACTCGGTGTCCATCGGGCTGAGCTTGGTCCTGGTTTCGTAGAGCACGTCCGGCACGCTGGCTTCCCAGGCCATCAGCACATTGACGCACTCTTCGGTGCTGGCGGGTTCTTGCTCCGTGGCCGGGACGGGCTTGCCGGACTGCTGACGCAAACGATTACGAAAGTCGCTGAGCATGGCTTACCCTCCGAAAAGGCGGCTGAAAGTGCGTTTGAGCAAGCCCTGCTGGTGGGCTTGGACTCCGATCAGGTTCTGGCTCAACTCGCGCATGGCCTGAGTGATGGCTGCACGCGGCGCGTGCAGTTCCAGTGGGGTGCCGGTGTTCTGGCTCTCGGCGACTACCGTGTAGTCGTTGGGCAGCCGGTACGGATCGGGGCAGCGCAAGGCCTCGGAAATATCCTTGAGGCTGACGGCTGCGGACTTGTCGTAGCGGTTGACCACTATCTGCAGGCGCTGGCTCTGCACCCCCAGGTCGTCACGCAGGATGCGCAACAGATGGGTGGCGTCCTTCAGATGACTGAGGCTCTGCTGCAGCACTATGTAGATGTGATCGGCATGTTCCAGGGTGGCGCCGGTCAGGTGATCGATCTGCCGTGGCAGATCCGCCACCACCCAGTCATAGGTACTGCGTCCCAGGCGCAACAGGCCTTCCAGCTGTTCCATGCGCACATCCTGGGCCAGGCACAACTCGCCGCTACGGCCCCCCAGCACATGCAGGCTCGGGCTGAAATGGCTGCAGTAACCGCGCAGCGCCATGCCGTCCAGGGACTCGATCTGCTGCAGCACCTCCATATGGCTGTGGGTCGGCTGCACGTCCAGGCAGTGGGTGACGCTGCCAAATTGCAGGTCCAGGTCCAACAGCTGGGTCCTGCCGGCGCGCACGCTGAGCTGATGAGCCAGGTTGCAGGCCAGCATGGAAGCACCCGAGCCGCCCTTGGCATTCATCACCGCCACCAGCTTGCCTCCCGCCCCGTGTTCGGCATGGGCCTCCATCAGCATGCGGCCAAGCGCCGCCTGCAACTCTTCGGGCGCCACCGGCTCGGGGAGGAAATCCCGGGCGCCGGCCTGCATCGCCAGGCGCATGCCTTCGCGCTCGTCCAGGGGCCCGCAGACCAGCAGCGGCGGACGCATCTTGAGGGGATGCAGCAACAGCGCCGCCAGTTCCTCGCGCCACAGGTGACTGACCCGCAGCAACAGGAAGTCCGGCATCTGCTCGAGCCCGTACAGGGGGTCGGTATGCCCGTTGCTCACCAGCCGGGTACTGACCTGCAATCCCGGTAGGCTCTGGCTCAAGGTTTTCAGATGATTCAAGGCGTTCTGGTCACGCGCACTGATCAGCAGGCGCATCGCGGTTTTTTCTTCGGGCGCCGCCACGGGCGCTACTCGGCTACTCAGCATGGTGTGATCCCCGGATTGGCCGTGGCATCAGGTTGCCGGCCGAGGCTCTCACGCGGCGCGGTGGACCTGAATGCAGGCAGGATGAACACCCCGTTGAATCCGGGGATCAGCAGGTTGAAGCTGAAATTCGTCACTTCCAGATGGACATAACGAATCGCCCGGAACCCGGCACTGCCGGTGAGATCGCCGGGGTTGGCGACCACCGCGCCGTTGGCGTCCAGATAGACCAGGTTCAGGTTGGCGCTCGTGAGGCTGGCGATCAGGCTGCTGGGCCCGGTATTGGTCGCCGAGTTGAACATGGCCCGACGCAGGATCACCGGGTCCTTGATATCGCAGACTGCAGCCAGGCGCGCGCCACGACGCACCGTTTCATTGAGGGTGTTGACGGTGAAATACAGCCGGCCCATTTCCAGCGCGCCGAACAGCAGCACGAACAGCACCAGGCTGGTAATGGCGAACTCGACGGTATACACCCCGCGCATGCGTTTGCTGTTCATCACAGGGCCCTCATCACGACAGTGGAGGTCAACGCCAGGCCCAGCGGTACGCTACTGCCATAAAGGGCGGGTAGCGCACTGCCGATCACCGGCACGAAGGTGTAGCTGATGCTGACCTGAAGATGATCGGTCCCCACTGCACTCACGGTCACATTGCCGGTGGTCAGCCCCGACACCACCGCCGGGTAGCCGTTGGGGTTGGCCGGTACGCCATAGACCGCGACGTTCTTGGTCTGGGCGATCAGCGTGGCATTCAGGTCGAGCGTGCCCAGGGTCGCGTTCCACGCCTGGCCGGCGGCAAAGCGACTGGCGTCGCGGCTGGCCTGCAGCAGGCTGTTGTACTGGAACAGCATGCGTCCGAACTCACCGAGGCTGAGCATCAACAGCGCCAGCAACGGCAAGGTCAGCGCCAGCTCAATCATCGCCATGCCGCCCTGGGCCTTTGGCAATCTGAATCCACTGCGAGCCATGGCAGCCTCCTAGGAGTCGGTGCTCGGTGTCTGGTTGTTGTCGATATAGGTCTTGTACAGCTGGATGATCTGCGGTCCCGTGGAACTGGCGGGGTTGGCATCGGGCACGTTGTCACCTTCGCAGGCGCTGACGAACTGACCGAAGATCTGCGCCGAATTGCCCTGCTGTGCCTCGGGCTGCAGTACGAAGTAGCAGCCGAATCCCAGCACCGGTATGGAAGAAGCGCCATCGTTCTTGCCCGAGCAATTGCCGATCACGATCTTCAGGATGCGCCGCTCGAACGCCCCATTGGCCTGGCAACCGCCGCCCGTACCGGCGGCGCAGGCAGCCGAGGCCTGGAGCCAGTTGTTGTAGCCGTACAAGGCGCCACTGGAGGTGGACAGGTTGCCATTGCTCGAGGTGACGGCCTGGCCGTTGTACTGGATCTGCGCCGGCGAGCCGGTGTAGGTAAAGGACTTGGAGTTGACCGTGATCACCAGGTCCGGTGGATAGTCGCTGGCGCTCAGGCCGCCCGAATACTGGTTGAAGCGGGTATTGAGACCCTGGGCGGAAGGGCCCACGGTGTTGCCGGGTTTGGTCAGGACGGTCGAGCCGACGCTGTCGCACTGGTTGATCCCGCCCGCCAGGCCCTGCCTGACGGTGTTGCCGCCCGAGCCGAAGTCCAGCAGTTGGAAATTTCCCGGGCCAATGGCCGAGTTGTTGTTGGCAGCGGTTTTCAGCACCTGCAGATCACCGAACTTGAAGCCCCAGAACATACCCGTGGCCGGGTTGTTCTGGCTGGGATCGCCGCACACCATCAAGGGCGTCAGGTCGCATGGGCTGGTGGGGCTCGGGCCGGCAGTGGCCACTGCCGCCACGGCCTTGCTCATGGAGCTGTTACCCAGGGTCTGGAACACCCCCCAGAGAAAGCTGCTCAAGGGATAGTTGCTGACCGTTACCCGGACGTAACTGGCATTGCTCGGCCCCGGGAAAGAGAAAGGCCCATAGACACTGGAGGCCAATTCCACCTTGGCGAAGGTCGAGGCATTGCCGGCGATGGCCGTGGCCAGTTCCTGGTTGCCGCTGGCATTGGCATTGAGCGTCAGGGTATTGAGCGCCGCGGTCTGGGTCAGGCTGGCGGCGCCGGTCACCCCCTGCACCATGCTCAGGGTCTTGGCGCCACTCAAGGCCGCCGCATCCACGGCATTCTGCAGCCGGGTCTTGTTCAGCAGCATATGGCTGCCGTCCAGGGCCAGGGCGCCCAGCAGCAACAGCGAGGCCATGCCGATCACCACCAGGACCAGCATCGATCCCCGTTGACGCGATGGGAACGCGCTGAGCGGCTGTCGAATAGTTGAATTCATTTTCAAGCCCTCCCCTTCAGGCCCGCTCCGGAGCCATTACAGCGACTTCACCACGTTGACCTCAACACCGCGGATCACGGTGATATCCGCCCCTTCAGGCGCGGTGCGACGACGGATGATCGGCTTGGCGACCACCACCGGCGGTGCCTCTTGAATCATCGCCACCGGCTCGGTAAGCGCGGGTTGCTTGTGATTGTCCAGCGGGTTGCGCAGGGCCAACTGCAACTTGCCGGCAGTCATGCCCTTGACCAATTCCTCGGCCTGCACCGGGGTCATTTCCAGGGTCACCGCCCGTACCACCACCGGCTGGGTCTTGTCGGTGCTGGCGGTCTGGTCCACGGCCAGCACCCGCAGGTCCTCGAGAATGGTCTTGGACACGGCGTTGCCATCGTTGCCGGTCTGGCGGGTGGCCAGCACATCGACCCGGTTGCCGGGCAACAGGAAACCGCCGACCCCGACCACATCGTCCACCCGCACCGAAATGGCCCGCTTGTCGGGCTCGATCAGCGATGCCAGGGTGCTGCCGCCCAGGTGCTCGGCCAGGCGCGCACCCCGCAGGATGTCGCCGCGCAGCATGGAAAAGGTCGCGATCTTGCCCACCACCTTGTCGGTGGAGTCAAAGGCGTCATCCGGCACCGTGTCCTTGGGCATGCGTACCACTCCCACCTGCTGAGCCTCGACCATCTGTCCAAAGGCAATTTCCACGGTGGCCACCACCACGTTGCGCTGGTTGTCGTCGGGGCTGGTATTGAGCCTGGCGTTGATCCAGTTGTTAGCCATCCAGGCGGCGCCCAGTCCGAGAAGCACCGACAAGGCGATGAGAGTGAAGGTACGAGAGCTCATTGGGCTGTCTCCTCAATCAAGAAAGTCAAGCTGGACGAAGTAGTTGCGCCATGCCCACTCCAGCTCCTGGGTTGACAAGGGGCCGGTGCCGCCGAGATAGCGTTGCCGATCGAGTGCCATGTTCAGGAGGTCGCGAGGGTGACAAGGCACCAGCGGCATGTTTTCCGCGCCATACAGCTCGTGAAGCGCGTACCCCAGCAGCTCTGGGTCATAGAAGGTGCCCAGGCGCTCGGTCTCCTGGATCCAGATACGCCGGTATTCATCGGATTTCAGGTAACCGAATTGCAGCTTGTAGCCAATGCGTCGCAGGAAAGCTTCATCGGCCAGTTCCAGGGGATTGATGTTGGTGGAGAACACCAGCACCAGATCGAACGGCAATTCGCAGTGGCGACCGCCACCGAGGTTGAGGAAGTCGCGCTTTTCTTCCATTGGCACTATCCAGCGGTTCAGCAGTTCGGCCGGAGCCATGCGCTGGCGCCCCAGGTCGTCGATGATGAACAGGCCGTTGCTGGCCTTGAGCTGCAGGGGGGCCTGGAACAGGCGGGTGCTGGGGTCGTAGCGCACGTCCAGCTGTTCCATGGTCAACTCGCCACCGGTGATGATGATCGGACGCTCGCAGCGCAACAGCCGGCGGTCTATTCCTTCGTTGAGCAACAGGTTGTTCTGCTGCTCGTCATCCTCCAGGCGCCGATGCACCTGGGGATCGAAGATCTCGATCACCGCATCATTGATGGCGATGGCATGGGGCACCCAGATGGAGTCGTCGAACAAGCGGATCAGACGGCTGCTGACATAGGTCTTGCCAGTGCCGGCTGGGCCGTAAATCATGATGGCTCGCCCGGAATTCAGGGCCACGCCCAATTGATCGAGCATGTCCTGGGCCAGTACCAGCGAGCCCAGGGAACGCTGCATATCCGGAGCGCTGACACCGCCATGGTGAATGGTCTGGACCTTGAGCAGGGAACGATAGGTGCTCACCGGAAACGGTGCCGCGCCGATATAACCACTGCGTGCCAGTGCATCACGGGCGGCGCTGCGACCACGCTCGGTCAGGCCGTAACGCAATGCCTGGCCAGGAGTCTGCCCCAGCACTTCTACTCGGTGATCCTTGCGCAGGAAGGTCAACACTTCGTCCAGCACTGCGCCCGTCAGCGCCAGGCGCTCCACCAGTCGCGACATGTCCAGCACGCCGGCATCGTACAGATGCTTGCACACCAGATCGCCGAGAAAGTTGTCTGCCAGGCCGGTCTCGAGAATCGTGCAAGGCTGTGGCGCCAATCGCCGCACCGCTTCACGTTCAGAAGAGGACACATGGCTGTTACTCATAGCGTACATAGTGCTCTCCTGAACTAATGGCTGAATGGCAGCCAGAAGAGGCTGATCGAGGTGCCAAGCATGATCGCGACCGAGTAGGGAAAGGGCTTGCCCGCGACCTCATCGGTCGCCGGCGAGAAGTAGGCCCTGGCTCGCAACATCAGCCAGTAACGCCCGACGGTCTGCTGCGCCTGGCCACGGATCAGGACTATCAGGACCCCGCACACACCACCGGCAATCAGGCTGCAGGCAGCAGCCCAGAGCGCCGTGTGCGGGGTCAGGAAAGCCCCGACCATGGCCATTAACTTGACGTCCCCGGCTGCCATCCCGCCAAAGGCGTACATCGGCAAAAACACGGCGAAGCCAGTCAGCATGCCCAGCACCCCATATCCCAACCCGAGCGCTCCAGAGGAGTAGGCATGGCCCACTAGGCCCAGGCCCAGGCCCAGCAGGACCAGGGCATTGGGAATGCGGTGGCGACGAAGGTCGCTCACCACCGCCACGCTCAGCAGGCCCAGCAACAATGCCACAGCAATAAAAGGCTCTTTGTCCATGACCCTGTTCCTCTGTGGAGATTGCCCTGCTAGCAGGTTTTACCCTGGACAGCGCATCCCAGGCTGGTGATGGCGGTTTTCACGTTGGTGCCCAGGGTAATGAACGCGGCAACCGCACCCAGGGTGATCAGGCCCCCCGCCACTGCATACTCAACAATGGTCAGGCCATCTTCGTCTTTGATGAACTTCACTACCGAAGTTTTGATCGATTGCAGATTCATTTTGTCCACCTCACTGAAGTTGTTTGCTTTTTAAGAGCAACACTTTTCGTGCTGCCTGGGACAAACCTTAGTCAGTTGGATAAACCATGGGTTAGGAGTTTTTTGCTGATCGCTAGGACTTTATTGCGCTGTCAGGTACATCAATAAAGGCGCCAGGCAAGTATCTGAAAGAAAGGTGAAAAATCGGCGAAAGAAAAGTCAGCACATAAAATCGACACTCATTTCCTGCATTAATACCTGCCTGGAATAGCCAACGACATCGCCAGCAGGCTGCGTCAATACATAGTGCGCAATGGACTAAGCTGGCAAAGACTTATCAGGATTGGGTCTTCAATGCGAAGGTACAGCGACGATACTAATGGACAGCGAACAGAGGTGGCGACCCGACACCAGCCCGGGGCAAATCCTGGTCAGGAGGGAAATCAATCGACAGAGGAACTCAAGGACAGATGCCAGATCCATTGCGGATGCTGCTTGATCCCGAGCCCATGCTGGACCTCAGCCCTACGGAGATCGCCCACCAGAGCCTCGCAGTGCAAGACCTGCAAAGCGAGGATGAGCCTCTCCGAGCCTGGGCTGAGACCAAAGAGCTACGGATAGCGTTAGCAGGTCTTGCCCTGGACCGCGCAGCCGAGGCTGGTGATAGCCGTGCTGACATTGCCCCCCAGGGTGATGAATGCGGCAACTGCACCCAGGGTAATCAAACCGCCGGCTACCGCGTATTCAACTATGGTCAGGCCATCCTCATCCTTGATGAATGTCAGAACCGAAGACTTGATCGATTGCAGATTCATCTTGTCACCTCATCTCTAAGTATTGTTTTCAAAGCGGTTAGTTGGTTTGCCGCCTGATGCAATCCTAGTCAGGGGCAACAGCAAGGGTTAGGAGTTTCTTGTCGATAACTAGGACTTTTTTGCGAAGACCGGCAAACCCGAGGAAAACTGGCTACAACACCTTAAGAAGAACGAAGCAAGCAATGAGAGAGTATTAATGACAATAATTCTCTGCAGCATTTGAATTTGAACAGCCAGCCCGTGAAGTACCGAAAACCGGGCCGGAGCTCTCAGGGTACAAGGCGAGTATGACGGGATAAGCCAGCGCAAAACCCAGGAAGGAATAGGGAAATGAAATCTGAGGTGATCAAGAAGCCATACCTTTTATGGTTTGATCTGACTCGAAACCGATCGGCAGAGGAGCTGATCGCGCACTTTCGTTCCACCTGTGAATGTCGCTTGGCCAAGAACAACGCAGCCAGTACCGCGAACGGCGAACCGGCGGCGGACATGATCTGCATGCACTATGACCGCCCGGACATGCCAGGGCTGAACCTGCTGCTGGAGATCAAGCGCAAGAGCCCTTCCATCCCCATTGCCATGTTCACCGTCCAGCACTCGGAAGAACTGGCGATCTGGGCCATGCGCTCAAGGGTCTGGGAATACCTGGTGCTGCCGATCAACAATGGGGAAATCGAACGTTTCATGCTCGCCCTGAAACAGCTCTGCGAGCTGCGGCGGCAAAGCGGCAGCAGCACCAAGGCCCTGCAGATCGAACACGGCCCTGCACTGCCGGACAGCATCCGCCTGACCGCCGAACACCAGAAGAACCAGGCACTGCACAACGCGCTGGTGCATATCGACCAGCACTTTCGCGACAGCATCGATCAAAAGGAACTGGCCAAACGTTGCGGCATGACCGCCTTTCGCTTCAGCCGCCTGTTCAAGGAAGCCTATGGACTGGGCTTTATGGACTACATCCTGAGCAAGCGCATGGACAGCGCCAAGGACCTGCTCGACAACAGCCAGATGCCCATCACCAGCATCGGCTACGAGGTGGGCTTCAAGGACCCCTCCTACTTCGCCCGCGCCTTCAAGCAATTCACCGGTTCCACGCCCAGCGAGTATCGCCAGGCCAGTCGCACTTCAGCCACTGAAGAAGTGCCGTCGGCCGATGGCGAACTGTGCCATGTGATCGACAGCCTGCCCTTGCGCGCTGAATCCTGAAGGGTGATTTTCTGCAGGCAAAAAAAAACCCGGAAATCCTCACTTTCGTGGGCCTTCCGGATTTTCTAAACCGCCAAATATGGTGGGTCGTGTGGGATTCGAACCTACGACCAATTGGTTAAAAGCCAACTGCTCTACCAACTGAGCTAACGACCCGCTGTGTGGTGGCGCGTATAATACTGATTTCTAACGGTAATTCAACACCCTAGATGAAAAAAATCAAAAATAAGTGGTTGGATCACTGATACCGGCCGCCAGGAAGCCATCCGCACGCAAACGGCAGCTGTCGCACTTGGCGCAGGCATGGCCGCTATCGTCCGCCTGGTAGCAGGAAACCGTCAGCCCATAATTCACCCCCAGGGCTACCCCCGCCTGGATGATCTCGGCCTTGCTGAGGTTCTGCAACGGCGCCTGGATACGGAACCCCTGCCCTTCCACTCCAGCCTTGGTAGCCAGGTTGGCCATACGCTCGAAAGCCTCGACGAACTCGGGGCGGCAGTCCGGATAACCGGAGTAATCCACCGCATTGACGCCGATAAAGATATCCCGGGCATCCAGCACTTCGGCCCAACCCAGGGCCAGCGCCAGGAACACCGTGTTGCGTGCCGGCACGTAGGTCACCGGAATACCCTCGCTCGGGGCCTCGGGAACGTCGATGGAGCTGTCGGTCAGCGCCGAGCCGCCAATACCGTTGAGATTCAGGCCCACCACCTTGTGTTCCACCACCCCCAGGTCCCGGGCGACCCGCTCGGCGGCGTGCAACTCGGCCCGATGACGCTGGCCGTAATCGAAGCTCATGGTGTAGCAGCGGTAACCCTGGGCACGGGCCATGGCCACCACGGTGGCCGAATCAAGGCCGCCGGACAGGAGAATCACCGCACGTTTTTCAGTTGCGGCCTGGTTGTTTGCTTGTTCAGTCATTTCAGCGCCCCGGCTCATCGTTCCAAAGGTATTTATGCAACTGCAGTTGCAGTCGCACCGGCAGGTTATCGGCCACTATCCAGTCGGCCAGGTCCCGTGCATTGAGGTCGTGATGGCTGGGCGAAAACAGCACCTCGCCGGCACGCCGCTCAAGACCGTACTGGATCAGCTTGGACACCGCCCAGTCGTAATCCTCACGGGAACAGATGACGAACTTGACCTGATCATTTTCCGTCAACAGCTCGATATTTTCGTAGCGGTTGCGCTGCACTTCCTGGGAGCCTGGAGTCTTGAGGTCAAGGATACGGCTGACCCGTGGGTCCACCGCGGAGATATCCAGGGCGCCACTGGTTTCCAGCGACACCTCGTATCCGGCATCACACAGCTGCTTGAGCAAGGGAATGGCATTGGGCTGCGCCAGCGGCTCACCGCCGGTGACACAGACATAGCGCGGGCGGAAATCGGCAACCTGCTGCAGCAGGCTGTCGAGGGTGCGCTGGGTGCCGCCGCTGAAGGCGTAGGCACTGTCGCAGTACTGGCAGCGCAACGGGCAACCGGTCAGGCGCACAAAAACCGTGGGCAGCCCGGCAGTCCGAGTCTCCCCCTGCAACGAGTAGAAAACTTCGGTGATTCTCAATGTGTCTTGCATAGTCGCCACGGGCGTAACAGCTAAACAGGCTGTCCGCCTCCGTCAGGCACTTCGAGGAACCCCGCCATCGCGCAGATCCCAGGAAGCGTGTTTCAGAAAAAGGGCATGGATTCTAACGAAAAAACCCGCGACAAGCGCGGGTTTCTTGTAACCGGACCCAGCACAGTTACATGCGCTGCAGGTCCCGTTGTGCCAACTGCGCAGCCGAGGTGCCCGGATACTGGGCCACGACCTGCTGCAGAATGCCCTTGACCCGGTCGGTATGACCCAGGCGACGTTCCACGTCAGCCAGCTTGTACAGCGAGTCCGGCACTTTGGCGTGCTTGGGATAGAGCTGGGAAACCTTGGCGAAGGCCTGGCCCGCGCCTTGCAGATCACCCTTGGCCAGGTTCACTTCACCCAGCCAGTACTGGGCATTGCCGGCGTACTGGCTGTTGGGGTACTTGCGCAGGAAGGCCGAGAAGGCCTGGCTGGCCTTGTCGAAATCCTTGGCCTTGATCAGGTCGAAGGCAGCATCGTAGTAGAGCTTTTCCTTGGCCGGATCACCCGGTTCGCTGCTCGCGGCAGGCGCTTGGGCAGGTGCTGCTGCGGCGGCACCGGCGGCACTTGCATCGCCACCGGCAGAAGAATTCTCAGGAGTCGCGGCAGGTGCAACACCGCTTCCTATGCGCCGATCAAGATCCTGGTAACGCTCCAGGCTTTCTTGTTTCATGCGCGCTACATCATTTTGCAGAACCTCGATCACACCCTGTTGGCGTGCAATCTGTTCCTGCATTTGCTGCAGTTGCTGGAACAGCTCGCCCTGTGCCGAGACAGGGGTCGAAACCCCTCCCCCGGCATAGGCGCCGTTCGTGCCATAACCCGCTGGCGGATAACTACTCCCGCTATTGCTATAGCCAGAGTTGCTATCGACCACAGGAACCGCAGCCCACGCCGCAAGCGGCGCAAGGCTGAGAGTCAAAACAGTTAGAGCACGACGGCACGTTCGCATGACGAATTACTTACGCAGTTCGACGCGACGGTTTTGAGCCCAGGACTGCTCGTCGTGGCCAGTGGCAACTGGACGCTCTTTACCGTAGGAAACCAGCTCCAGCTGAGCAGGGGAAACGCCCTGCAGAACCAGGTAGCGCTGAACGGCTTTCGCACGACGCTCGCCCAGAGCCATGTTGTACTCACGAGTACCACGTTCGTCGGTGTTGCCTTCCAGAACAACGCGAGCGCCGTTTGCTTTCAGGTCTTTGGCGTGAACGTCCAGAGCGCGCATGGCTTCTGGCTTCAGGTCCGAGCTGTCGTATTCGAAGTAGAAGGTGGTGATTGCGCGCAGAGCTGCTTCTTCGCTCAGGGAGCCATCAACAGCACCGGTGTTAGCGCCGTAACCAGCGTTTGGATCAACAGCGCCTTCACCGGCGTTGTCGCCACCTTTGGAGGAGCAACCTACTGCTACAGCCATGGCCAGAGCCAGCGCAGCAAACTTACCAAACTTCAACATTTCCATCGTGAAACTCCTAATGAACCCCAGTGTGTTAAGTGAAACATTGTAGCGCCGCGTCAGTTCAGGTAAGGGGACCAGGACGGTTCTCTGACTTCGCCTTGAGCGGTAGGAAGCGGGAGCCTCACACGTCCATTAATGGACACGAGCATCAAGACTCCCCGGCCCTGCTGGCGGGTGGCGTAGATTACCATGGTGCCGTTGGGCGCAACAGTAGCTGACTCATCTAGGTTGGTGTCTGTAAGGATTTTTACGCTACCGCGTTGCAAATCCTGAGCCGCCACCCGGAAGTTGGTGAAACCGTCCTGGCGGTGAATCATTACCAGGGTCTTTTCGTCAGCAGAAAGTTTCGGGTTGGCGTTGTAGTTACCAATAAAGGTCACACGCTCAGCGCCACCGCCATTGATATTGCTTTTATAAACTTGCGGTTTGCCGCCCCGGTCGGAAGTGAAGTAGATGGTCGAACCATCCTTGCCCCAGAACGGCTCGGTGTTGATGCCCGGGCCGCTGGTAACACGGTTGATCTGGCGCGAAGCCATGTTCATCACGTAGATGTCCGGGTTGCCGTCCTTGGACAGCACGAACGCCAGGCGACTGCCATCCGGCGACCAGGCTGGAGCACCGTTGAGGCCTTCGAAGTTGGTGATCTGCTCACGACGCCCGGTGTCGATGTGCTGGACGAAGATGCGCGGACGCTTCTGCTCGAACGACACATAGGCGATGCGCTTGCCATCGGGGGCAAAACGCGGCGACAGGATCGGCTCGCGGGACTGCAACAGGGTCACTGCCCGGGCACCGTCGTAGTCCGAACGCTGCAGGGTGTAGCGAGTGTTGTTCACCGAGAAACGCTCGGCGGTCACGTACAGCAGACGCGTGGAGAACGCGCCCTTGATACCGGTGAGCTTTTCAAAGGACTGGTCGGAGATGTAGTGCGACATGTCCCGCAGTTGGTCGACACTGCCCGACACGCTGCCGGTCAGCACTTGCTGCTCGGTGGCGACGTTGAACAGGGCGTACTGCACCTGCAGGCGACCGCCCGCCGGAACAATGCTGCCGACCATCACGTACTGTGCGCCCAGGGCCTTCCAGTCACGGAAGATGACTTCGCTGGCCTGGGTCGGCAGGCTGATCATGTTCTGCTTTGGAATCGGCGCGTAGTAGCCGGAGTTGCGCAGGTCATCGGCAATGATCTGCCCCATGTCGTCCGGCAGCACGCTACCGCCCTGCCAACCGAACGGCACGACCGCGATCGGCGTCGCCCGGTCACTGCCACTGGTGACCAGAATGTTTTTTTCATCCGCTGCCGCTATCCCTGCCATACAGCAAATAACGACAAGCATTCCTCGAAGAAGGTTTCTCACAAGGCTAGATCCTCAGGTGTGAATGTCATCTTGAATGAACGATAGGGTGCGAAATCCTTCGGACTCAGCCCCTGCATTTCTGTCAAACGCCCAATGTTCTTGACTGCCGCCACCGCCGAAGCGTCGAACTGGCCGTCACCACTGGACTTGATCACGCTGACCGTAGTCACCGTGCCATCAGGCAACATGCCGATCCGCAGTTCCACCGTCATGCCCTTGCGCGCCGATGGCGGACGAGTCCAGCCTTCTGCCGCACGGATACGAATCAGGTCATCGAAGCTGCCGGCAACACTGTCACCCACTTCATCCGACTTGGTGGCCTCGCGCTCCGGCTTGTCGGACAGCAAGTCCGCCAGGGCCTGGGCCTTTTTCTCCTCGGCCGATTTGCGCGCCGCGTCCTGAGCCTTCTTCTTCGCCGCATCGGCAGCCGCTTTCTTCTTGGCGTCCTCGGCGACTTTCTTCTTCGCCTCTTCGGCCTCGGCCTTCTTCTTGGCGTCTTCCGCGGCTTTCTTCTTGGCGTCCTCGACGATCTTCTTCTTCGCCTCTTCGGCAGCCTTTTTCTTGGCCTCTTCTTCAGCGGCCTTCTTGGCTTCCTCTTCGGACTTCTTCTTGGCTATATCAGCCAATTGTTTCTCTTCGGCCTTTTTCGCTTCTTCGACCTTTTTCGCTTCGGCGGCTTTCTTGGCGTCATCGGCTTTCTTGGCCTCTTCGGCCTTTTTCGCCTCATCGGCTTTTTGAGCAGCCTCTTCTTTCTTTTGTTCCGCAGCCTTGATCTCTTCCTGCTCGACCTTCTTCTGCTCCAGCTGCTCGGCTTCGGTCTGGCGCGCAGCCGACTTCTTCGCCTCACCGGCAATCTTGTGATTGGTCTGGGTGGTCGCCGGGCTCTTGGACTTGAGCTGGTACAGGGTCGCCTGGACGATCGGTTGCGCCGGCGGCAGTTCCGGGGTCATGGCAAAGCTGACGAACAGCATGCCAAACACCAGCACGTGCAGGGCAATCGCCCAGACACTAGGCCAGAAGTAGCTTTCCGAGGCGGACGGCTCTCGCTGTTGGTGCATCAGGGCGCCTCGGTAATCAGGCCAACGTTGCCGACGCCGGCTTTCTGCAGGCCGCCCATGGCACCCATCACGGCGCCGTAGTCGACGGACTTGTCACCACGGATAAACACCTGGGTGCGCTTGCCGCCTTCATTGCCGGCACGGATGATCTTGGTCACCGCGTCGGTCATTTGCGGCAGGGTCATCGCCCTGTCCTGTTGCTTCTCGGTGTCGACTTCACTGCCAAGGTTCCAGTAGTAGGTCTTGTCAGCCTTGATCGAGATGGTCAGCACCTGGGTGTTGTTGTCCTGGGGCAAGGCTTCGCTGGAAACCTTGGGCAGGTCGACTTTGACACCCTGGTTGAGCATCGGCGCGGTGACCATAAAGATGACCAGCAGTACCAACATCACGTCGATGTAGGGCACCACGTTCATCTCGGCGACCGGCTTGCGTTTGTGGCGAACTCGGGCCATGGGGTCTACCTGCTCACTCTTCGCTGGTGTGCACTTTGCGGTGCAGGATCGCCTGGAACTCGTCGGCGAAGGTGTAGTAACGGCTGATCAGGGTTTCGCCACGGGCCGAGAAACGGTTGTAGGCGATAACGGCGGGAATCGCCGCGAACAGGCCGATGGCGGTAGCGATCAGGGCCTCGGCGATACCCGGGGCCACGGTGGCCAGGGTCGCTTGCTGGGCGGAAGCCAACCCGCGGAAGGAGTTCATGATGCCCCACACGGTACCGAACAGGCCGATGTACGGGCTGACCGAACCCACGGTGGCGAGGAACGGCAGGCTTTGCTCGAGCTTCTCTTCCTCGCGGGAAATGGCCACGCGCATGGCCCGGGCTACACCCTCCATAACCGCCTCAGGATCAACCCCCGGTTGCTGGCGCAGACGGGAGAACTCCTTGAAGCCGGCACGGAAGATCTGCTCGACGCCGGAATCCGGATCAGGGTTGCTGCCCGCCTGGCGGTACAGCTTGGACAGGTCGATACCGGACCAGAAGCGCTCCTCGAAGCTCTCCAGGGCACGTCGACCGGCGCGCAGCAGGTTGCTGCGCTGAAAGATCATGATCCATGAAGTCACCGATGCGGCTACCAGGGTCAGCATTACCAACTGCACTACAACGCTGGCATTGCTGACCAGGCTCCACATGGAGGAATGGTCGACGACGTTAGCTTCCACGCTTTATCTCCTGCTCTGAGTGTGTACCCGCGCTGCTCTCGTCGACAAAGGCCGTACGCAGAGCGTCTGGAATGGCGCGGGGTTTGAAATTGTCGGCGCGCACACAGGCCACCAGGAACTGCCCCTCACAGAGCAACGCATGATCCGCAGCTCGCCTGACCTGCTGAGTGAAGCGCAGGCTGACTCGGTTCAATTCGGTAACTTGGGCACTGACCAGTAGCTCGTCGTCCAGTCGCGCCGGCGCGTGGTAGCGCGCTTCGCTGGAATGCACGACAAACAACAGGTTCTCCCCTGCCAGCTGCGATTGGGCAAAGCCCAGGTGTCGTAGCCGCTCGGTTCGAGCCCGCTCCATAAACTTAAGGTAATTGACGTAATACACGATGCCGCCGGCGTCGGTGTCCTCGTAATAAACGCGACAACGATGTGCGAACGGCTCAAGCCCGTTTTGCGCGCGCATACTCTAGTGCTTACTCCTCAGGTTGCCAATCCGGCCAGGCAACTGTTTTTTCATTCTTGTACGACTTTTCGTGAAGTTTTCGTCATGCCAGCCCCTAGGACAGCACAAACCCCGAATAAATCGCGCAAAAGCCTCTGATTAATCGTCCACGGCATCGAGAAACTCGTCTACCACGGGCATGTCCCCCAATCGTGACGGGATGTTTAGACCAAAGTGCAGATAGGCATGCCGGGTCACCACCCGACCCCGCGGGGTACGCATGATATAGCCCTGCTGGATCAGATAAGGCTCCAGCACATCCTCGATGGTATGACGCTCCTCGCTGATGGCCGCGGCCAGACTGTCGACCCCCACCGGCCCACCGTCGAACTTCTCGATCATGGTCAGCAATAGACGCCGGTCCTGGTGATCGAAGCCACGCTCATCGACGTCCAGCAGATTCAGTGCCAGGTCGGCGATCGGCTTGGTGATATGCCCCTTGGCCCGCACCTCGGCGAAATCCCGCACCCGGCGCAACAAGCGGTTGGCAATCCGCGGGGTGCCGCGGGCACGCCGGGCCACTTCGAAGGCGCCTTCCGGGTCCAGCGGCAAACCGAGAATCCCCGCGGAACGGCCGACGATGGTGGCCAGGTCCTGGGTGCTGTAGAACTCCAGGCGCTGGACGATGCCGAAGCGATCACGCAACGGGTTGGTCAGCATCCCGGCACGGGTGGTGGCGCCCACCAGGGTGAAGGGCGGCAGATCCAGCTTGATCGAGCGCGCCGCCGGCCCTTCACCGATCATGATGTCGAGCTGGAAGTCCTCCATGGCCGGGTACAGCACCTCTTCGACGATCGGCGACAGCCGGTGGATTTCGTCGATGAACAGCACGTCATGGGGTTCAAGATTGGTCAGCAGCGCAGCCAGGTCTCCGGGACGCTCCAGCACCGGTCCGGAGGTGCTCTTGATCGAAACCCCCATTTCCTCGGCGATGATATTGGCCAGGGTGGTCTTGCCCAGCCCCGGCGGGCCGAAGATCAGGGTGTGATCCAGGGATTCGTTGCGCCCGCGCGCGGCCTGGATGAACAGCTCCATCTGCTCGCGCACGCTGGGCTGGCCGATATAGTCGGCGAGGCTGACTGGGCGTATTGCCCGGTCCTGGACTTCCTCGCGCTCACGGGGGCCCGTGGCGGCGATCAGACGATCAGCTTCAATCACTTAAATCATTCCCTTCAGGGCTCGGCGGATCATGTCTTCACTGCTCAAGCCTTTGTCTTTGATCGCGGACACGGCCTTGCTCGCTTCCTGGGGCTTGTAGCCCAGGGAAATCAGCGCGCTGACCGCATCCGACTCGGCACTGGCCACCGGCGCCGGTGCGTCCGGCTGGTTGGGCACCAGGGCGAACATGGCGGGCACCGTTTCCCAGGCCTTGAAGCGGTCCTTGAGTTCCACCAGCAAGCGCTCGGCGGTTTTCTTGCCCACCCCGGGCACCCGGGTCAGGGCCGAGGTTTCCTGGGCCTGCACGCAGCGCACCAGTTCATCCACTTCCAGGCTGGACATCAAGGCCAGGGCCAGTTTTGGACCCACCCCATTGAGACGAATCAACTCCCGGAAAAAGTCTCGCTCACGCTTGCTGGCAAAACCGTAGAGTAACTGCGCGTCCTCGCGCACCACCAAATGGGTGTGCAAGGTCAGGGGTTCGCCGACCGACGGCAGGCGATACAGGGTGGTCATGGGCACTTCCACCTCATAACCCAGCCCGTTGACATCCAGAATCAGGTGCGGCGGCTGTTTTTCAGCCAGTGTGCCGCGCAAGCGTCCAATCACGTTTCGAATCCTTAAGCGATGGCCAGCACGGGGCTGGCGACTCACTGAGCGAGCATGGGCAACGCTTGAATCCGCGCGCCACGCCTCGCTCCTGAAATGAATGCGCTGATGCTATCAGAGACGCAGGCGACCGCCACGACTGCGTGCCGTTCCCAGACCATGGGGCACCAGGCTGGAACGGGTATGGGCATGGCATATGGCAATGGCCAGGGCATCCGAGGCATCGATCTGCGGCTTGCTGGTGAGCTTGAGCAGGTGCATGACCATCATCTGTACCTGTTCCTTGTTGGCGCCACCGGTGCCGGCCACCGCCTGCTTGACCTGGGTCGCGGTGTACTCGGCAATCTCCAGGCTCTCCTCGGCGCCTGCGACTATCGCCGCGCCCCGCGCCTGGCCAAGCTTGAGGGCCGAATCGGCGTTGCGCGCCATAAACACCTTTTCGATGCCCATGGTCACCGGACCGTAGGTCTGGATCACCTCGCGCACCCCGCGATAGACGATCTGCAGCCGCTCAGGCAACTCGCCGGCGCCGGTACGGATGCAGCCGGAGGCCACATACACACAGCCACGCCCAGTGTCGCGAACCACGCCATAACCGGTAATCCGCGAACCGGGGTCGATGCCAAGAATAAGAGTCATAACGCCTGCTGCTTGAATTGAAAGTCCCTGTGCACCGGTCAGGGGCACAAAGGCAGAAGCCGGAAGCGCCCCGCCACTCAATGATCACGGCGTTGCCCATCCGGCTTCAAGGTTAGTGCAGATGAATCAGCCCAGCTGTGCAGCCACCGATTCAGGGATGTCGGCGTTGGAATAGACGTTCTGCACGTCGTCCAGGTCTTCCAGCATATCGATCAGCTTGAGAACCTTCTCGGCGCCTTCCAGGTCCAGCTCGGCACTGGTGGTGGGCAGCATGACGATTTCCGCGTCGGCCGCCTTGAAACCAGCAGCCTCCAAGGCGTTACGCACCCCGTAGAAACCGGCGAACGAGGTGAACACATCCACCGAACCGTCCTCGTTGCTGACCACGTCGTCAGCATCGGCTTCCATCGCCGCTTCCATCAACGCGTCTTCGTCAACGCCCTCGGCAAAGGTGATCTGCCCCTTGCGCTCAAACAGGTAGGCCACCGAACCGTCGGTGCCCAGGTTGCCGCCGCACTTGCTGAAGGCATGGCGAACAGCTGCCGCAGTGCGGTTGCGATTGTCGGTCATGCATTCGACCATCACTGCCACGCCATTCGGGCCGTAGCCTTCATAGGTCAGCTCGACCACATCGTCGCTGCCCGCAGCGCCGGTGCCGCGAGCGATGGCGCGGTCGATGATGTCGCGGCTCATGTTGGCGCCCAGGGCCTTGTCCAGGGCCAGGCGCAACCGTGGGTTGGAGTTGGGATCGCCACCACCCTGACGGGCGGCGACGGTCAGCTCACGAATCCACTTGGTGAAGATCTTGCCTCTCTTGGCATCCTGACGCTCTTTGCGGTGCTTGATGTTCGCCCACTTGGAATGACCTGCCATAACGTGCTCCAGATTCTCTTTGCAACAGTGCCCGCGCACGCCCCGCGGCGGACGGACAACAAAACTCGACCCATAGAAAAAGCGCACCCGAAGGTGCGCCTTGTCGGGCCGGCTTATTCAGCCTTTGGCTGTTCGCGCAGGCGGATATGCAGCTCGCGCAGCGCCTTGGCATCCACCAGACCCGGTGCCTGAGTCATGACACAGGCCGCGCTCTGGGTTTTCGGGAAGGCGATCACTTCGCGGATCGACTGGGCGCCGGTCATCAGCATCACCAGGCGGTCCAGGCCGAAGGCCAGGCCACCGTGGGGCGGCGCGCCGTACTTGAGGGCGTCCAACAGGAAGCCGAACTTCTCTTCCTGCTCTTCTTCGGCGATGCCCAGCAGACGGAATACCGCTTGCTGCATTTCCTTGCGGTGGATACGGATCGAACCGCCACCCAGCTCGGTGCCGTTCAGAACCATGTCGTAGGCGCGAGACAGAGCGGTGGCCGGGTTGGCTTCCAGCTCTTCAGGCGAGCATTTGGGCGCGGTGAACGGGTGGTGCAAGGCGGTGAAGCTGCCGTCGTCGTTCTCTTCGAACATCGGGAAGTCGACCACCCACATCGGTGCCCATTCGCAGGTCAGCAGGTTCAGGTCGTGACCCAGCTTGATCCGCAGCGCGCCCAGGGCTTCGCTGACGATCTTGGCCTTGTCGGCACCGAAGAACACGATGTCGCCATCGACCGCGCCAACGCGATCGAGGATCACATTGAGGTTGGCTTCAGGAATGTTCTTGACGATCGGCGACTGCAGGCCCTCGACACCCTTTGCGCGCTCGTTGACCTTGATGTAGGCCAGGCCCTTGGCACCGTAGATGCCGACGAACTTGGTGTAGTCGTCGATCTGCTTGCGCGGCATGCTCGCCCCGCCCGGAACGCGCAAGGCGGCGATACGGCACTTGGGATCATTGGCCGGGCCGCTGAACACCTTGAAGTCCACTTCCTTGAGCTGGTCGGCAACGTCCACCAGTTCCAGCGGGTTGCGCAGGTCGGGCTTGTCGGAACCGTAGCGGCGCATGGCTTCTTCGAAGGTCATGTGCGGGAACTCGCCGAATTCCAGATCCAGCACTTCCTTGAACAGGTTGCGGATCATGCCTTCGGTCAGGCCCATGATGTCTTTTTCGTCGAGGAAGCTGGTCTCGATGTCGATCTGAGTGAACTCAGGCTGACGGTCGGCACGCAGATCTTCGTCGCGGAAGCACTTGGCAATCTGGTAGTAGCGATCGAAGCCGGCCACCATCAGCAGCTGCTTGAACAGCTGTGGCGATTGCGGCAGGGCGAAGAAGCTGCCGGCGTGGGTGCGGCTCGGCACCAGGTAGTCACGGGCACCTTCAGGGGTGGCGCGAGTCAGGATCGGGGTTTCCACGTCGAGGAAACCGTTCTCGTCCAGGTAGCGACGGATGCTGGTGGTCATGCGCGAACGCAGGCGCAGCTTCTCGGCCATTTCCGGACGGCGCAGGTCGATAAAGCGATAGCGCAGGCGGGTCTCTTCGCCGACGTCGGAGTATTCGTTGAGCGGGAACGGCGGGGTTTCCGCTTCGTTCAGCACTTCCAGCTCGTAGCCGAGGATTTCGATCATGCCAGACGCCATGTTGGCGTTGCCGGCACCGGCCGGGCGCAGACGCACCTTGCCGGTGATCTTGACGACGTATTCGCTGCGCACGCGGTCGGCGGCGGCGAAGGTTTCAGCGCGGTCCGGGTCGAACACCACCTGGGCCAGACCTTCACGATCACGGATATCGAGGAAAATCACCCCGCCGTGGTCACGGCGACGGTGAACCCATCCGCAAAGGGTGACTTCCTGACCTTCCAGGCTTTCGTTCAGTTGGCCGCAATAATGGCTGCGCATCATGGTAGTGGTTTCACTTCTCGTAATTCGAAATTCGATGGAGGCCTTGCGCACCTTTCAGGGTGCCGGAGAGTGCAAGAGCTCGCGCGTGTGCTTCAACTTAGTCAGCTTTGTCGCCACCGGCCAGGTTCTTCTTGGAGCCGGTCTTGAAGTCGGTTTCATACCAGCCGTTACCGCTCAGGCGAAAACCGGGCATGGACAGCAACTTTTTCAGCTCGGGCGCCTGGCAGGCTGGACAGTCGACCAGCGGCGCTGCGCTGATCTTTTGAATGGCTTCCAACTGATGGCCACAGGAAGCGCATTGGTAATCGTACATGGGCATGGGGGCGTCTCGGCAATCCAGATTACTGCTTGAACTACAGCCAGAGCCCACGCCAAAGCCGGGGCTACGTAGCAAAGAGCGGGATTATATCCATTAAATCGGCCCTGTGCAGCCGAATGACCATATAGATAGCGGACCTGATCAAAAGCCGCGAATGGCGCCCAGGGCGCCATTCGCGGTTGCAGACTTATCGGTGTTCCAGCAGCGAGCGCAGCATCCAGGCGGTTTTTTCATGCACCTGCATGCGCTGGGTCAGCAGATCGGCCGTGGGCTCGTCGCTGACCTTGTCCAGCAACGGGAAGATGCCACGGGCGGTACGGGTGACCGCTTCCTGGCCGGCGACCAGTTGCTTGATCATCTCTTCAGCCGCTGGCACGCCCTCCTCCTCCTTGATCGAGGACAGCCGGGCATAGACGGAATAGGCACCCGGCGCCGGGAAGCCCAGGGCGCGAATGCGCTCGGCAATCAGGTCGACGGCCAGGGCCAGCTCGTTGTACTGCTCTTCGAACATCAGGTGCAGGGTGCGAAATTGCGGGCCGGTGACGTTCCAATGGAAGTTATGGGTCTTCAGGTACAACACGTAGGTGTCCGAAAGCAGGCGGGACAGGCCGTCGACTATGGATTTACGGTCTTCTTCGCTGATACCTATATCAATTGCCATGTTTCTCTCCGTTAACGGGATGGATTCATCCAATCAGCTGCCGCACCACTCTAGCAAGAGCTGTCCACAGCTGCCGCCCAGGGCCTTCGATCTGCCTGCGGTAGATTGTCCCGTGTCCTGGGCGGTGATCTTGAGCACAAGGCTCGAACCCGGTCTGACCCCGGGGAAATACCGGCGTTCCCCGAAAAGCCCAAGGCTACCCGTCTAGAACGAGCCTTTGCCCGATGCTCCGAAGCGCCACTCGAGAGCCGATATTTCAGCCGCCCTCGGGCTCTGCGCGGCTGATTTGAGAAGGCCTGGGCTTTGCTGTTAAATAGACCCCGTGTCGCTGTTGCCTATTTCTCGGCCAGCGCAGCATAGGCTGACACCGCGTACGTACCTGCCGCCTCACCTATTTATTCAGAAGCGAACCGTGCGTGATCAGCTCTTCCTTGTGCTTCCTTCTTAACGTGAGTTACTCAAAATGTTGAAAATCGTCCACCTGCTGACAGGCATTGCAGCCTTGCTGCTGTCCTTGATGCCGAGCCTGAAATCCGACGCAATTCCCTACCTGCAACAACCCGATGCCATCTACCTGGCCTTGTTCGGCCTGCTCAACCTGATCCTGGCTCCAGTTATCCCGCACTGGAACAAAGGCTCGCGCCAACACCTGCAAAACCTGGCCTGCGCCCTGCTGGTGCTGGTTGTCGTCCTGCAAACCCTGACCCTGCTGGCCCCCATGCCAGTGATTGGTGGCCAGCCGGCGGTGCTGGTCAGCTTGCTGACTGCCGTGCTCGCCGTGGCCCTGCACCTGGCCGTCAGCTTCTATAAGTCCTCGCCCACCGCTTCTGCCGCCCCCACCTACGACATGAGCAATCGCGATACCGGTACCGTGAAGTGGTTCAACACTTCCAAGGGTTTCGGTTTCATTTCCCGGGATTCCGGCGATGACATCTTCGTGCACTTTCGCGCCATTCGCGGAGAAGGCCATCGCGTCCTGGTCGAGGGCCAGCGGGTGGAGTTCTCGGTGATGAATCGCGACAAGGGCCTGCAAGCCGAAGACGTGATCGCCGCCCTGCCACGCCGCTGATCGACAGCTTGAAAAAAAACCGCGCCAAGGCGCGGTTTTTTTATGCGTGTACAACCTGTGCTGACACTTAATAATGCGGAGGGGGTGCCTCATCCTCAAAGGACCCGAACTGCCCGACCATTTCCTCCTGGCGCTTGAGCAGGGCCGCCATCTGCAACTGCAGGCGCTCGAGCACCTTCTGTTGTGCCACCAGCTCATCGTTCAGGGCCTGGATGGTGTCATCCTGAAACGCCAGGCGGCTTTCCAGGTCGGTTACGCGATCTTCCAGACTCATGAATCAGCCCTCCAGAAACTGGAAATCATCGGTCAGCACCACCCGCAGACGATCACGGATAGCCGCAACCTGCTCCGCACTGTAGGGCTTGGCCGGATGCTTGCCCCAGACCGGCGCCGGCCAGGCGGCATCGTCACGCTTGCGGACGATCACGTGCATGTGCAACTGGCTGACCACGTTGCCCAGGGTTGCCACATTCAGTTTGTCGGCATCAAAGGAGTCCTTGAGCAACTCGGCCAGAGCGGTGGTTTCCTGCCATAGCTGCGCCTGGTCGGTGACATCCAGTTGAAACAACTCGCTGATATCTTCACGACGCGGCACCAGGATGAACCAGGGATAGTTGGCGTCGTTGGACAGCAGCAGCCGACAGAGGGGGAAATCCCCAATGGGCAATGTGTCTTGTTGCAACCGTGAATCTAACGTGAACACCGCGCTTACTCCCGCTCAACTGATTCCAGCCTGGTGTTCAGTATCACTGACAGTCACCAAGCGACAGATGTGCAGCATACCTGCGAATGCCCAGCGCTTCATGGGCAATGCGCCAGAACCCGGGTGGCGCTCTCACCCGGAACCGGCAAGGAGCCGATCGCGATGCAACCGACACGCCCTATCGCAGGACATTCTCCAGCACGGCGCACCATTTGCGCACACAAGCTATTCCAGTTTCGAGAAATACCCCCAGGCACGCCTGGCACTCGAAACCCCACCCGCACCTGACGGCATGAACCTCGTACAGCGTTGCAAAAGTTTTGCAGCAAAACCGCAAAGGCGGTCTACGCTGATCAACTCAAGCATCCGCCGTTTACTCACTTCGCAGTGTGAACCGGTAACGTTTTGCTCGACTGTGCAACTTAATGCACAGCCCTGCACCATCGAAACCCTGGAGTCAAGCCAAACAAAACGACTCTTGAAACGGCGGTTTTATGCGGTTTTTACAGGACCCTTTGGTCCATTGAAGAAAAATCAGTGTGCAGAAGCAGTTTGTGCACGCTTGTTGCATTCTCGCCTACATCGTCTGCTAGGGGTCACGGGAAACGTGACCTTACAGACTCATAATAATAGTGGCAGGGTTGCCCCGAAGTGCTTCGCAGACGGTGTTAGTGGGGGAGCTCGTTACCTTCATTATTGCCTTCGAAGAGCACGGATTTAGTTGTCCAACTGGACACAGATCGGCTGCAGAATTACGACACTGATCAATCAATTTGCGACAGGGTCGTAAAGAAGCTGAAAGGATAGATCGGCAAGTATCGCCAACATTGTCAGCGTGATATAAGTTTGCGCCGACACAAAAAGAAAGAGCCGCCCAGATAATAAAACAGGTGGGACGGCAGTACTCTTCTAAAAACCAAAGGAGCAAATCACGATGCGCGTGATGAAGTGGAGCATGATCGCCCTGGCTGTATCAGCAGGCACCTCGCAGTTCGCAATCGCGTCCTCCCAGGACGATGCAAAGGGCTTTATCGAAGATAGCACCCTGACCGCGAAAACCCGTCTTGAGTACATGAACCGTGATTACAAGAGCGGTGTAGGTAACCATGAACGCGCCGACGGCACTTACAAAAGCGGCTATCGCCAAGACACCGGCCTGAGTGAACTGTTGCAGTACAGCTCTGGCTTCACTCAAGGCACCGTAGGTGTAGGCGTTGACGCTTTCGCCATGGGTGTGGTCAAGCTGGACGGTGGCGCTGGCCGTTCTGGCAACGGTCTGGCAGCCAACAACAGCCGTGGCGAACCAGAAAAAGACTCGTCCGCTGTAGGTGGCGCAGTCAAGTTCCGTATCTCCGATACCGTACTGAAGTACGGCAACCAAATGGTTGCCAGCCCGGTATTCACTACCGACGACAGTCGCCTGCTGCCTGAAGTCGCTACCGGCACCCTGATCACCAGCAAAGAGATCAAGGGCCTGGAACTGAACGCTGGTCACTTCACCGCCCTGCGTTCGCAAACCGGCCAGTACAACGACAGCATCAACGGTCGTAGCAACGGCCTGAAAAACCCGGGCCTGACTGCCGCCGACTTCGCCGGCGCCACCTACCAGTTCACCGACAACTTCGTTGGTGGCGTGGCAGCGTCCAAGGTCGATGACTACTTCAAGAAGCAATACATCAACCTGAACTACACCTTCCCTATTGCCAGCAACCAGTCGCTGAACGTCGACTTCAACGGCTACCGCAGCAAGGACGACGGGAAGAAACTGGCAGGCGATCTGGACAACCGTGTATGGAGTCTGGCAACCGCTTACAGCATCGACGCCCACAAGTTCACCGTGGCGTACCAGCAATCCAGTGGTAAAACCGGCTACAAGTACGGTGTTGACGGTAACGGCACTATCTACGTAGCCAACTCGGTGCAGATCTCCGACTTCGTTGGCGAAGATGAAAAATCCTGGCAGGCTCGCTACGACCTGAACATGGCCTCCTTCGGCGTTCCTGGCCTGAGCTTCATGACTCGCTACATTCGCGGCACCAACGTCACTGTTGCCGATTCCAGCGATGGCAAGGAACACGAGTGGGACCTGGAAGCCAAGTACGTGCTGCAAGAAGGTCCAGCTAAAGACCTGTCCTTCCGCCTGCGCAATGCTATCTACCGTGGCAGCAACGCCGACTACCGCGCGACCAACTACGACAACCTGAACGACCTGCGTCTGATCGTGGAGTACCCGCTGAGCATCTTGTAATTTCAGCGCTCAGCTAGCTGATTGCGCTAACGCGCAACTTAAATAGAAACCGCCGCCCTGGATCAGGTCGGCGGTTTTTTTATTCCCGCTAAACATGCCGCGGCGAAACCACAAATCAAATAGCAAGCTAA
The DNA here is from genome assembly GCF_049887815.1 of Pseudomonas sp. NFXW11. NCBI lineage: Bacteria > Pseudomonadati > Pseudomonadota > Gammaproteobacteria > Pseudomonadales > Pseudomonadaceae > Pseudomonas > Pseudomonas sp. NFXW11. The sequence goes on from NZ_JAGEKI010000008.1 coordinate 202,000, forward strand.
CTAAACAAGCTATCCATGCTAGTTACTTCCACGCAATACCGATTAGAACTTGATAGTTATCGACGCCTGTTACCGAAAACAAACAAGGGGCCTATAGCCCCTTGTCTTCAACAGTATTAACTGACCGAACGGCCAAGTTATGCAAGCACCCAGTTAAACAGTGGCTTCCTGAACCACTCGAATCACCCGCTGCGGAAAGGGAATATCGATTCCCGCCGCCTTCAGGCGATCACGCGACTGCTCGTTGAACTGGAACATCACGTCCCAGTAGTCCGCGGTCTTGACCCAAACCCGTAGCGACAAGGTAATAGCGCTGTCGCCCAGGGTCGAAACCACTGCTACCGGCGCCGGGTCGGCCAGCACTCGCGGATCCTTGGCCAACTCCAGCAGCACCTCGCGAGCCTTCTGCAGGTCGGCGTCGTAATCCACGCCCACATCGAATACCACTCGCCGCGTTGGCTGACGGTTGTAGTTGGTGATGATGCCGTTGGACAGGTTGCCGTTGGGCACTATCACCGTCTTGTTGTCGCCAGTGCGCAGCACGGTGTGGAAGATCTGGATGCTGTCCACGGTGCCGCTGATGCCTTGGGCTTCAATGAAGTCGCCAATGCGAAACGGCCGGAACAGCAGGATCAACACGCCACCGGCGAAGTTCGCCAGACTGCCTTGCAAGGCCAGGCCAATGGCCAGGCCGGCAGCGCCGATCGCCGCGACGAACGAGGTGGTTTCAACGCCGATCATCGACGCCACACTGACAATCAGCAGCACCTTGAGAATGATATTGGCCAGGCTGCTGATAAAGCCCTGCAGTGCCTGGTCGGCATTGCGCAACGCCAGCAGCTTGCCCACCTTGTGGGTCAGCTTGTTGATCAGCCACCAGCCGATGGCCAGAGTAAGCACCGCTAGCAGCACCCGGCTGCCGTACTCCATGATCATCGGAATCCAGGCCTGGGAAACTCGGACCAGGTTGTCTACTTCAGCGTTCAAATCCATCTATCTCTCCAGTTCCAGGAAATTGCGGCGTACATGACTGACCGGCAGAACGACCGGCTCCAGGGGAAGCTCAATCGTTTCTGCCACTGCTCCGGCCTCGGACGCCAAAAAGCCCTAGAGGTTCCCGGAAACAGGGGTCAGTCGCGGAAGTTGTTGAACTGCAACGGCATGCCGAACTCTTTGGCACGCAAGGCGGCGATAGCCTCTTGCAGGTCGTCGCGCTTCTTGCCGGTAACCCGCACCTGCTCGCCCTGAATGGCGGCCTGCACTTTCAGCTTGGCATCCTTGATATGGCCGACGATCTTCTTCGCTAGCTCCTTGTCGATGCCTTCCTTGAGCACCGCTTCCTGCTTCATCACCTTGCCCGAGGCAAAGGCGTCCTTGACCTCCAGGCACTGCACGTCGATCTTGCGCTTGACCAGCGCCAGCTTGAGGATCTCGATCATCGCTTCCAGCTGGAACTCGGCCTCGGCGGTCAGGTTGACGGTCAGGTCCTTGTCCTTGAACTCGAAGCTGCCCTTGCCCTTCAGGTCATAGCGGCGGTCCAGTTCCTTGACGGCGTTTTCCACGGCGTTGGTGACTTCGTGCTTGTCCAGTTCGGATACCACGTCAAACGACGGCATGTAATCTCTCCAAATAAAAAGGGGCGCTGCTCAGAACATCGAACACGCCCGGCTTGCGGTTAAAATCCGCGCTCATTATAACGGGTCTTTTCCCTCCTTCACCGCGCGCCCGACCCGGGCCCGCCAAACAGAGCGCAAACCTGATGTCCAGCACTTGGCATGTACTCGGCGCCGGTAGCCTCGGCACCCTGTGGGCAACCCGCCTGGCTCGCGCCGGCTTGCCGGTGCGCCTGATCCTGCGTGATCAGACGCGCTTGCAGGCCTACCAGGCGGCTGGCGGGCTGACCCTGGTGGAACAGGGGCACAGCAGCCTGCTGGCGATTCCCGGAGAAACCGCCGACAACGCCACCCCCATCAAACGCCTGCTGCTGGCGTGCAAGGCCTACGACGCCGAGGCCGCGGTGGCCAGCATCGCCCAGCGCCTGGCCCCAGGAGCGGAACTGATCCTGCTGCAGAATGGCCTCGGCAGCCAGGACGCGGTAGCCGCCAGGGTGCCCCAGGCGCGCTGCATCGCAGCCTCCAGTACCGAGGGGGCGTTCCGTGACGGCGATTGGCGTGTGGTCTTCGCCGGCCATGGCTATACCTGGCTGGGGGATAGCGCCCACCCCACCCCGCCCATCTGGCTCGACGACTTGAGCGCCAGCGGCATCCCCCATGAATGGAGCACCCAGATCCTCACTCGCCTGTGGCGCAAGCTGGCGCTCAACTGTGCGATCAACCCCCTGACCGTGTTGCACGACTGCCGCAACGGCGGCCTGCAACAGCATCATTGCGAAGTCGCCACCCTGTGTGCCGAGCTCAGCGAACTGCTGCACCGCTGCGGACAACCCGCCGCGGCAGACAACCTGCAGCAGGAAGTGGAACGGGTGATCCAGGCCACCGCCGCCAACTACTCCTCGATGCATCAGGACGTGGCCAGCCATCGCCGCACCGAAATCAGCTACCTGCTGGGCTATGCCTGCCAGGCTGCGGCCCGCCACCAGTTACCATTGCCGCACCTGCAGCAGTTGCAACAACGCCTGGTGCAGCAACTGCAACGGCGCGGATTGCCCAGCGACTGAGCAGCGGCTACGCTGCCCACTTGCTCATCTCCAGCGATATCGCCAATGCCATTGCGCCAGCGCCTTGAAAACCTGCCAGTGGGCCAAAAGCTCCTGGCTGCCCTGCTTGTCCTGCTGACCACCGTATTGCTGGTCGCCAACCTGACCTTTATCAGCGCCGCCTACTGGATCTCCCAAGAAAGCATGGCGCCCCAGGCCCTGCAGACCATCGGCCGGCTGGTGTCCAATCCAACCCTCGCAATACAGGCGCTGAATTCGCCAGAGGACGCGGAGAAACTGCTCAACGAGCTCGACAGCTATACACCGCTGCGGGCTGCCGCGCTGTACGACGGCAAGGGCGAGCGCCTGGCCCAGCTGCAACACGGCGAACACCTGAAGTTGCCGGAACGCTATCGGCATATCGAAGGCTGGCAACTCACCGAATTTCGCAGCAACCAGGTGATCACCCTGCCGCGCCCGGGTCAGGCACCGGGCCACCTGCTGCTGGTGGCTACCAGCGAACTGCCGATGGCCTTCTATACCGGCACCCTCACCGCCAGCCTGGGAATCCTGATTTTCAGCGTGCTGCTGTGGCTGATCATCGCCCGGCAGATCAAGCGCCTGATCACCCGGCCTATCCACCAGCTCGAAGAGCTGTCGCGCCAGGTCACCCGCGAAGAGAACTATGCGCTGCGTGCTGCCCGGGGCAACCACGATGAAATTGGCAGCCTGGCGGAAGCCTTCAACACCATGCTGTCGCGCATCGAAGCCCGGGAGCAGCAGCTCAAGCGCGCCCGCGACGATTCCCAGGCGGCCTACGATCAGGCCCAGGGCCTGGCGGAGGAAACCCGCCACACCAACCGCAAGCTGGAACTGGAAGTCCAGGTGCGAAGCAAGATCGAGAAGAAGCTCACCGGTTTCCAGAACTACCTCAACAGCATCATCGACTCCATGCCCTCGGCACTGATCGCCTTGGACGAACAGCTCTATGTCACCCAGTGGAACCAGGAAGCCAGCGCCCTGTCCGGCACCCGCCTGGACGAAGCCCTGAACCAGCCGATATTCCTCGCCTTCGAACCGCTCAAACCCTTCCTCCCGCAACTCAAGGAAACCGTCGAGCAGCATACGGTGACCAAGGTCGAGCGGGTCACCTGGTTCAAGGACGAGGAAGCCCGGCACTACGCCCTGACCTTCTACCCCTTGATGGGCGGCGCCGGGCGCGGGGTGGTGATCCGTATCGACGACATCACCCAGCGCCTGTCACTGGAAGAAATGATGGTGCAATCGGAAAAGATGCTCTCGGTCGGCGGCCTCGCGGCAGGCATGGCCCACGAGATCAACAACCCGCTGGGGGCGATCCTGCACAACGTACAGAACATCCGCCGCCGGCTGTCCCCCGAACTGCCGAAAAACCTCGAACAGGCGCAGCAGATCGGCGTCGAACTCGAGACCGTCAACCGCTACCTGGAAAGCCGCGAAGTGCCGCAACTGCTCGATGGCATCGCCCAAGCCGGGGGCCGAGCGGCGAAGATCGTTACCCACATGCTCAGCTTCAGCCGCCGCAGCAACCGGCAGATGGCGCCTTGCGACCTGCCGGCGCTGATCGACCAGGCAGTGGAAATCGCCAGCAACGACTTCGACCTGGCCATCGGCTTCGACTTCAAGGGCCAGGCGATCATCCGTCAGTTCGACCCGAACCTGGGCCCCGTGCCCGGCACCGCCAACGAGCTGGAGCAAGTGCTGCTCAACCTGCTGAAAAACGCCGCCCAGGCGATCCATCAACGTGACGACGACAGCGAACCGGGACGCATCATCCTGCGCACCCGACTGAACCCGCCTTGGGCGGAAATCCAGGTGGAAGACAACGGCATCGGCATGAGCGAGAGCGTGCGTAAACGCACCTTCGAGCCCTTCTTCACCACCAAGGAAATCGGCCAGGGCACCGGGCTCGGGCTGTCGGTCTCGTACTTCATCATCACCAACAATCACAAGGGCCAGATGGAGGTGCAATCGGCCCGTGGCCAGGGCACCTGCTTCACCCTGCGCCTGCCCCTGGCCGGCAGTCAGCCGCCGGTCCAAGAACCGCTACCACTGGAGAATTGAGCATGGGTTTTCGCTTGTCGAAGATTTACACCCGCACCGGCGACAAAGGCGAGACCGGCCTCGGCGACGGCCGCCGAGTGCCCAAGGACCACCCCCGGGTGGAGGCCATAGGTGAAGTCGACAGCCTGAACAGCCAGGTTGGCGTGCTGCTGGCCGCCCTCGATGAACAGAGCGCCGGCTGCCCGGGCCTCAAGGAAGTGATAGAGGTGCTAGCGCCTTGTCAGCACCGATTGTTCGACCTGGGCGGCGAACTGGCGATGCCGGAGTACCAGGCCCTGAACCAGGTCGAGGTACAGCGCCTGGAAGCGGCCATCGATATCTGGAATGAAGAATTGGGGCCGCTGGAGAATTTCATCCTTCCCGGCGGTTCGGCACTGATTGCCCAGGCCCATGTCTGCCGCAGCCTGGCCCGCAGCGCCGAGCGGCGCTGCCAGCACCTGAATGCCGTCGAGCCCTTGCAGGGCGTCGGGCTGGCCTATATCAACCGCCTGTCGGACCTACTGTTCGTCGCGGCCCGGCTGATTGCCAAGCGCCAAGGCGTTGCCGAGATCCTCTGGCAGGCCGCAGCCAAGCCAGCCCCCTCTGCGTAGGAGCCGGCTTGCCGGCGAATCGGCCATTGAGTCTTACCCCTGGGGGATGTTTCAGCCCTGGGGCCAGAAGGCACGGATGCCCGCCACGCCCTGGGCACCGCTGTCCCAGGCCCGCTGGCAATCGTCGGACCCGACACCGCCCAGCAGATACACCGGCTTGTTAAAGCCACTGATCAATTGCCTGGCTTGCTCCCAACCCAGAGGTTGTGCCTCGGGATGGGTCTGGGTCGGCTGTACCGGCGACAGGGTCACGAAGTCCACATCCATCTGCTGCGCCAGGGACAGCTCCTCGGCGCTATGACAGGAAGCCGCCAACCAGCGCTCCTTGCCGAAAGGCCGCCCGGCGCTGGCATACTTGCGCAGTTGGGCTGCAGTGATGTGCCAGCCTGCCGAAGGGAAATCCCCCAGCCATTCGAACGGCCCCTTGAGCATCAGTTGCGCCTTGGCGGCACACAGGCCCACGGCGTCCACCGCCAGGTCGCGATACTGCGGATCGTAGCCACCCGGGGCGCGCAGCTGGATCAGCTTGCAGCCCTGGGCAATGGCCTTCTGCATGCCACGCAACAGGGCCGGGGTTTCGAGGCCTTCAGGGGTGATCAGGTAGCTGGCCGGCAAACGTGCTGCCGCGACAATCGGCTGATTGGCCGCGGGAAATTCATAGTCGGCCAGCTCACGGGCACTGACCCAGGCCAGGGGTTGCCCCTCGGCACCATGGGGTTCGCCGTTGAACGCGGAAACCTCCCAGACATCCAGCAGCACCTGCTTGTCCGGGTAATCGTGCTGCACCTTGATCAGCGGGCGCGCCGCGGTCACGGCAATCCCCAGCTCTTCTTGCAGCTCACGGGCCAACGCGGCCTCGACCGCTTCCCCATCCTCGACCTTGCCTCCGGGAAACTCCCACAGGCCACCTTGATGCTGAGTATCGGCACGCCGGGCAATCAGGATCTTGCCATGGGCATCCCGGATAACGGCCGCAGCCACATGTACTCGTTTCACCGCAGTTTCCTCTATTCCGGTATTGCTGCCGGGCCTGGTCGGGCCCGGCATTGGAATCACCGTGTCGCCGGCACGCCGGCGGTCACAGGCGAGATGATCAAGTGCGGTATTCCGCGTTGATCTTCACGTATTCGTGGGACAGGTCGGTGGTCCAGATGGTTTCGCTGCAAGCACCACGACCCAGTTCGATACGGATGGTGATTTCTTCCTGCTGCATCACCGCCGCACCCTGGGCTTCGGTGTAGCTGGCAGCCCGCGCACCACGGCTGGCGATGCAGACTTCACCGAGGAAGACGTCGATCTTGCTGACATCCAGATCCGCCACGCCGGCACGACCGACGGCGGCAAGGATACGCCCCCAGTTCGGGTCGGAGGCGAACAGCGCGGTTTTGATCAGTGGCGAGTGGGCCACGGTGTAGCCCACATCCAGGCATTCCTGATGATTGGCGCCGCCATTAACCTGGACAGTGACGAACTTGGTCGCGCCTTCGCCGTCACGGACGATGGCCTGGGCCACCTCCATGCAGACTTCGAACACCGCCTGCTTCAGCGCGGCGAACAGCAGGCCTTCGGCCTTGGTGATTTCCGGCAACTTGGCTTGGCCGGTGGCGATCAGCATGCAGCAGTCGTTGGTCGAGGTGTCGCCGTCGATGGTGATGCGGTTGAAGGACTTGTTGGCACCGTCCAGCAACAGGTTCTGCAGCACTTCGCGGGAAACTTTAGCGTCGGTGGCGATATAGCCGAGCATGGTGGCCATGTTCGGACGAATCATCCCCGCGCCCTTGCTGATGCCGGTCACGGTGATGGTCACGCCTTCGTGCTGGAACTGACGGCTGGCACCCTTGGGCAGGGTGTCGGTGGTCATGATCCCGGTGGCGGCCGCGGCCCAGTTGTCCACGGACAGGTCATCCAGCGCGGCTTGCAGGGCGCCTTCGATCTTTTCCACGGGCAGCGGTTCGCCGATCACCCCGGTGGAGTACGGCAGCACGGCGCTGGCATCAACCCCGGTCAGCTCGGCCAGCTTGGCGCAGGTACGGCTGGCAGCGGCCAGGCCCGGCTCACCGGTACCGGCATTGGCATTGCCGGTGTTGGTCAGCAAGTAACGCACCGGGCCCTGCACCCGCTGCTTGGCCAGGATCACCGGCGCGGCGCAGAACGCATTGAGGGTAAATACGCCGGCCACCGTGGAGCCTTCGGCACAGCGCATGACCACCACATCCTTGCGCCCCGGGCGCTTGATGCCGGCCGAAGCGATACCGAGTTCGAAACCGGCAACCGGGTGCAACGTTGGCAAAGGACCAAGACCAACAGCCATGAATGCGCTCCTCTCATCAGTGTCTGCACCGTCGTCTCAAATGACGGTGCCGCAAATGGAAAAACGCCGCGACGGCTGAAGCCGTCACGGCGTGGGTGTTTCAGTGTCCGGCGTGGATCTTAGTTGATCTGGCCGTGACAGTGTTTGTACTTCTTGCCCGAACCGCAGTAGCACAGTTCGTTGCGGCCCAGCTTCTGTTCATTGCGTACCGGCGCGGAAGCCAGGGCGACATCCACATCGACGCCTTCTTCCAGGGCTTGCGCCTGATCCAGGCCAGGGGCTTCGGCGTGTTCGAACTGCATGCGCTGAGCCAGGGCCTCGGCTTCCTGGCGCAGGCGCGCCTCTTCCTCGGCCGGGTCTTCGCGACGTACCTGAACATGGGACAGGACGCGGATCGAATCGCGCTTGATGGAATCCAGCAATTCAGAGAACAGGGTGAAGGACTCGCGCTTGTACTCCTGCTTCGGGTTCTTCTGCGCATAACCGCGCAGGTGAATCCCGTGACGCAGGTGGTCCATGGTCGACAGGTGGTCTTTCCACAGGTCGTCCAGCACCCGCAGCACGATCTGCTTCTCGAAGGTGCGCAGGGCTTCGGCGCCCGCCTGGTCTTCTTTCTCGTTGTACGCGGCGATCAGCTCGGCCAGGAGTTTTTCGCGCAGGGTTTCTTCGTACAGGTGATCGTCTTCGTCGAGCCATTGCTGGATCGGCAGGCTGACACCGAAGCCGCTCTGAATGGCTTCTTCCAGGCCAGCCACGTCCCACTGCTCAGGCAGCGACTGTGGCGGGATGTGGGCGCTGACGGTGGCATTGAGCACGTCCTGGCGGAAGTCGGCGATGGTTTCGCCAATGTTGTCCGCCGCCAGCAAGGTGTTGCGCATGTGATAGATCACTTTACGCTGTTCGTTGTTGACGTCGTCGAACTCCAGCAACTGCTTGCGGATGTCGAAGTTGCGGCCTTCGACCTTGCGCTGGGCCTTCTCGATGGCGTTGGTCACCATGCGGTGCTCGATCGCCTCGCCGGACTGCATGCCCAGGGCCTTCATGAAGTTCTTCACCCGGTCCGAGGCGAAGATACGCATCAGGCTGTCTTCCAGGGACAGGTAGAAACGACTGGAACCGGCGTCCCCCTGGCGACCGGCACGGCCACGCAGCTGGTTGTCGATACGCCGCGATTCGTGACGCTCGGAAGCGATCACCTGCAGGCCGCCGGACTCCAGCACTTGCTGGTGGCGCTTCTGCCAGTCGGCCTTGATCTGGGCGATCTGCTCGGGGGTCGGGTCTTCCAGGGAAGCCACTTCCACTTCCCAGTTGCCGCCCAGAAGGATGTCGGTACCACGACCGGCCATGTTGGTGGCGATGGTCAGGGCCCCAGGACGGCCGGCCTGGGCAATGATTTCGGCTTCTTTTTCGTGGAACTTGGCGTTCAGGACCTTGTGCTCGATGCCTTCCTTGTTGAGCAGGTTGGACATGTGCTCGGAGGTCTCGATGGTGGCGGTACCCACCAGCACCGGACGGCCCTGGGTCATGCATTCCTTGATGTCATTGATGATCGCGGCGTATTTCTCATCCGCGGTCAGGAACACCAGGTCGTTGTAGTCCTTGCGCGCCAGCGGCTTGTTCGGCGGGATCACCATCACCTGCAGGCCGTAGATCTGATGGAACTCGAAGGCTTCGGTGTCGGCGGTGCCGGTCATGCCGGACAGCTTGGTGTACAGGCGGAAGTAATTCTGGAAGGTGGTAGAGGCCAGGGTCTGGCTCTCGGCCTGGATATTCAGGTTTTCCTTGGCCTCGATGGCCTGGTGCAGGCCTTCGGACAGGCGACGACCCGGCATGGTGCGGCCGGTGTGCTCGTCCACCAGTACCACTTGGCCTTCCTGGACGATGTACTCGACGTTGCGGTTGAACAGCTTGTGCGCGCGCAGGCCGGCATAGACGTGGGTCAGCAGGCCCAGGTTATGGGCCGAGTACAGGCTTTCGCCCTCGGCCAGCAGGCCGACCTGGGTCAGCATCTCTTCGATGAACTGGTGGCCGGCTTCGTTGAGCTCGACCTGGCGGGTCTTCTCGTCGACGGTGAAGTGACCGGCCTGGGTGACCTGGCCTTCCACTTCTTCGATGTGCTGTTTCAGGCGCGGGATCAGCTTGTTGATCTCGATGTACAGGCGGGAACTGTCTTCAGCCTGGCCGGAAATGATCAACGGGGTACGGGCTTCGTCGATGAGGATCGAGTCGACTTCGTCGATCACGGCAAAATTGAGCTCGCGCTGGAATTTTTCTTCCATGCTGAAAGCCATGTTGTCGCGCAGGTAGTCGAAACCGAATTCGTTGTTGGTGCCGTAGGTGATGTCGGCGGCGTAGGCGGCACGCTTCTCTTCAGGCGGCTGGAACGGCGTGACCACGCCGACGCTCAGGCCGAGGAACTCGTACAGCGGACGCATCCAGTTGGCGTCGCGGCGGGCCAGGTAGTCGTTCACCGTGACCACGTGCACGCCCTTGCCGGACAGTGCGTTGAGGTAAACGCCCAGGGTCGCTACCAGGGTCTTGCCCTCACCGGTGCGCATCTCGGCGATCTTGCCTTCATGCAAGGTCATGCCACCGATCAGCTGCACATCGAAGTGCCGCATCCCCATGATCCGCTTACCGGCTTCACGGGCAACAGCGAAGGCTTCGGGAAGCAGTTTGTCGAGGGATTCACCCTTGGCGATACGGGCCTTGAACTCAGCGGTCTTGGCGCGCAATTGATCGTCCGAAAGGGCCACCATTTGCTCTTCGAAGGCATTGACGATCTGTACCGTCTTGAGCATGCGTTTGACTTCACGCTCGTTCTTGCTTCCAAAAAGTTTCTTTAACAAAGGCGCAAACATATCGGCAGGATCTTCCACACATAGGGTTGGAGGGCGGCCCCGTGAGTCGCCCGAGCAGCCCTCATGGCCGCATGCGAACGAGCATTCTACCCGGAAACGATGGTGAGGAAAGTGGCGTTATTCCACGATGCTGGCACAGCGCTGTGACGGGGCTCACCTAAAATAAGGGCTTTTTGCCGAAGTTCAAGCCCAGTGCCCCCATAAGTTAATGATTACGATCAGCAAAGAGCCAGAAACTCGTCAAAGTACGAAAAATGCCAGCAACCCGGTGCCTCGACGCTTTCTGCTACCATGGCGGCTCTGTAACTTCAGGTTTCTGATCATGGCATTTCGCCCCCTTACCGCACGGGCTCCCGCCGTCCTGCTTCGCGAAGCCAAGCCTCTGAAAGCCATACTGGGCCACGCCCAGCGCCTGGCGCATCTGCAGCGCCTGCTGGAGACCCAGTTGCAACCGGCGGCGCGCGAACACTGTCACGTTGCTTCCTGGCGCGAGGGCAACCTGCTGCTGATCGTCACCGACGGCCACTGGGCCACGCGCCTGCGCTACCAGCAAAAACGCCTGCAACGCCAGTTGCTGGAATTCAGCGAGTTCGCCCACCTGACCCGCATCCAGTTCAAGGTCCAGCCGCCCACTGTCCAGAGCAGCGCGGCGGGCCACAGCATAGACCTGTCGAGCCGCGCCGCAGAAACCATTCAGGCCACGGCCGAAGGCATCAGCGACCCCAACCTGCGGGCCGCCCTGGAGCGCCTGGCCAGCCACGCCAAACCCCGCGACTGAGCCGGCGCCTCACCTCAGCGGCGCTTGCTGCCGCCCAGCAACGAACCCATCAGACCGCGCACCAGTTGTCGCCCCAGTTGATTGGCCGCCTGGCGCATGGCCGACTTCAGGGCCTGCCCGGCCGCCGTGCCGAGAAACTCGCCGGCGCGGTCAACCAGGCTCGGCTCGCCAGCCGCCGGCTGCTCGGGTGCGGCCTGCGGCGCCAGGTCCTTGCGCCCCATCAGCACTTCATAGGCGGACTCACGATCGATCGGCTGGTCATAGCGCCCCAACAGCGGCGAGCTGGCAATCAGCGCCTTGCGCTCGGCCTCGGTCAGCGGCCCGATCCGCGATTGCGGCGGCGCCACCAGCACCCGCTGGACCCTCTCCGGCGTGCCCTTGTCCTGCAAGGTCCCCACCAGCGCCTCGCCAATCCCCAGTTCGGTCAGCACCGCCAGGGCATCGAAGGCCGGGTTAGGACGAAACCCGTCGGCTACCGCCCGCAAGGACTTCTGCTCCTTGGCGGTAAAGGCCCGCAGGCCGTGCTGGATGCGCAAACCGAGCTGCGCCAGCACATCGTCCGGCAAGTCTCCTGGCGACTGGGTAACGAAATACACCCCCACGCCCTTGGAGCGGATCAGCCTAACCACCTGCTCCAGGCGATCCTGCAAGGCCTTGGGGGTACCGGTGAACAGCAGGTGCGCCTCATCGAAAAACAGCGCCAACAGCGGTTTTTCCGCATCGCCCCGCTCCGGCAGTTGCTCGAACAGTTCAGCCAGCAGCCATAAAAGGAAGGTCGCATAGACCTTGGGCGCCTCATGCACCAGGCGACTGGCATCGAGCAGGTGAATTCGCCCACGACCGTCGGCCGCCGGTTGCAGGATATCTTCCAGTTGCAGCGCCGGTTCGCCGAACAGGGCCTCGGCCCCCTGCTGCTCCAGGGTCGCCAGGCGTCGCAACAGCGCCTGGCTGGAGCCGGTGGTCATCAACGCCGCGTCATCTCCGAGCAACTGCGGATTGTCCTTGAGGTGATTGAGCAGCGCCTTGAGATCCTTCAGGTCCAGTAGCAACAAGCCTTCTCTGTCCGCCACCTTGAAGGCGGCATACAAGGCCGACTGCTGGCTATCGGTGAGTTCCAGCAAACTGCCCAGCAACAGCGGGCCCATTTCGCTCAAGGTGGTACGCAACGGATGACCCGATTGACCATGGATATCCCACAGGGTTACCGGATAAGCCTGGGGCCGATGCTGAAGCCAGGGCATGCCGGCGATCCGCTCGGCAACCTTGCCCTGGGGATTGCCCGCCGCACCCAGGCCGCACAGGTCACCCTTGATATCCGCGGCGAACACCGCCACCCCGGCATCACTGAAGGCTTCCGCCAGGCGTTGCAGGGTGACGGTCTTGCCGGTACCGGTGGCACCCGCCACCAGGCCATGACGGTTGGCCAGGCGCATGGCCTGGGCGATCGGCTGGCCAGTGAGGTCGGCACCGATAACGAGTTGCGATGAGTCAGGCATTTTGTCACCCCTGGTTAATCTTTGGCCTTACACGGTCGATATGAAGAAATGATGGATCAGAAGTATCTGAAATAAAGGTCAGGTAATTCCTCTGGGATAGATGGAGATATCAGCTTACTTATAACAACGCCCACTTTGCGCGCCTTTCCAACCCGATGCCCTGGACTCAAAGACCTTAGCGGACACCCCAAGCCATGAACAAAAATCTGCGCTTCAGCCACAAGATCCTGCTTGCCGCCTCGCTGATCGTCATAGCTGCCTTTGCACTATTCACGCTCTATAACGACTACCTGCAACGCAATGCCATTCGTGATGATCTGGACAACTATCTTCAGGAAATGGGCGACGTCACGGCAAAAAATATTCAGACCTGGCTCGCCGGCCGCGCCTTGCTGATCGAAAACCTCTCACAGTCGGTCGCCCTCAACCCCGACCCGGGCAATGTCAGCAACCTGCTGGAACAGAAGTCCGTGAGTTCGACCTTCATGGGCGCCTACCTGGGTAACAAGGATGGCTCGTTCATCATCCGCCCGGACAGCAAGATGCCGGACGGCTACGACCCCCGTGCCCGCCCCTGGTACAAAAGCGCCGAAAGCACCAGCGGCTCGGCCCTGACCGAACCCTATATCGACCTGGCGTCCGGCCAGTTGGTGATTTCCATCGTCGACAGCGTGGTCAAGGCCGGCCAGCGGATCGGCGTGGTGGGCGGCGACCTGAGCCTGCAGGTGATTGCCGACAGCATCAACGCCCTGGACTTCGACGGCATGGGCTACGCCTTCCTGATCAGCGCCGACGGCAAGATCCTGGTGCACCCGGACAAGAACCTGGTGATGAAGAACCTCAAGGACGTCTACCCCCAGGACACCCCGCGCATCAGCAATGAGCTGAGCGAGATCCGCGTCGACGGCAAGCCACGCATCGTCACCTTCACCCAGATCAAGGGCCTGTCCTCGGTGAACTGGTACATCGGCCTGTCGGTGGACAAGGACAAGGCCTTCGCCATGCTCAGCGAATTCCGCACCTCGGCGATCATCGCCACCCTCACCGCCGTGGCCCTGACCATTGCCCTGCTGGGCCTGCTGATCCGCCTGCTGATGCAACCCCTGCACGTAATGACCCGCGCCATGCAGGACATCGCCGACGGCGAAGGCGACCTGACCCGCCGCCTGAACATCCACAACCAGGACGAATTCGGCATCCTCGGCACCGCCTTCAACCGCTTTGTCGAACGCATCCACAGCTCGATCCGCGAAGTGTCCTCGGCCACCGAGCAGGTCAACGAAGTGGCCCTGCGGGTAGTCAGCGCCTCCAACTCGTCGATGCACAACTCCGATGAACAGGCCAGCCGCACCAGCAGCGTCGCCGCCGCCATCAATGAGCTGGGTGCCGCAGCCCAGGAAATCGCCCGCAACGCCGCCCAGGCCTCGCAGCAGGCCAGCGATGCGCGCAACCTGGCTGAAGACGGCCAGCAAGTAGTGGATCGCAGCATCCAGGCGATGAATCAGCTGTCGGACATGATCAGCGCCTCCAGCAGCAATATCGAGACCCTCAACAGCAAGACCGTGAACATCGGGCAGATTCTCGAAGTGATCACCAGCATTTCCCAGCAAACCAACCTGCTGGCGCTCAATGCGGCGATCGAAGCGGCCCGGGCCGGGGAAGCCGGACGCGGTTTTGCCGTGGTGGCTGATGAAGTGCGCAACCTGGCGCACCGCACCCAGGAGTCGGCGCAGCAGGTGCAGACCATGATCGAGGAGCTGCAGGTGGGCGCCCGGGAATCGGTGAGCACCATGAGCAACAGCCAGCGTCACAGCCAGGACAGCGTGGAAATCGCCAACCAGGCCGGCGAGCGGCTCAACAGCGTGACGGTGCGCATCGGCGAGATCGACGGCATGAACCAATCGGTGGCCACGGCGACCGAAGAACAGACCTCGGTGGTGGAGTCGATCAATATGGACATCACCGAGATCAATACGCTGAACCAGGAAGGCGTGGAAAACCTGCAAGCGACCCTGCGCGCCTGTTCCGACCTGGAGCAGCAGGCAGCACGCCTCAAGCAGCTGGTGGGCAGTTTCAGGATCTGAGGAATAGCCGAGGGCGCTGTTCGCCGGCGAGCCGGCTCCTACAGAGGGGGCCGATTGCCGGTGCAGCACTCAGCGGTCTGGCGCCGCCGGCTCCTGCTGCAACTGCCGCCACAACTCGGCGGCACCCGGAAACTCGGTGCCGTCATCGGCATCCAGCTCGTCAGGATCGTAACGACTCAGGCAGCCCTCGCCGAGGGTGGCGGGGCCTGGGAAGTGGCTTTATCCAGTGGATCGGTCATGGGGCTGACCTCGACAATCGATTAACCAGGACCGGGGCATTGCACCCCCGCTCCTGGTTTTTTTCAATCAGAACACCACGGTCTTGTTGCCGTGCACCAGCACTCGGTCTTCCAGGTGGTAGCGCAGGCCGCGAGCCAGCACCATCTTCTCCACGTCACGACCGAAACGCACCATGTCCTCGATGCTGTCGCTGTGGCTGACCCGCACCACGTCCTGCTCGATGATCGGACCGGCGTCCAGTTCCTCGGTGACGTAGTGGCAGGTGGCACCGATCAGTTTCACCCCACGCAGGGAAGCCTGGTGGTAAGGCTTGGCGCCGACAAAGGACGGCAGGAAGCTGTGGTGGATGTTGATCACCTTGTGCGCGTATTCGCTGCACAGTTCCGGCGGCAGGATCTGCATGTAGCGCGCCAGCACCACCACTTCGGCGTCATGCTGCTTGACCAGGCGCGAAACCTCGGCGAAGGCCGGTTCCTTGTCCTGGGGGTTGACCGGTACGTGGTAGTAGGGAATGCCGTGCCACTCGACCATGCTGCGCAGGTCGTCGTGGTTGGAAATCACACAGGCAATCTGGCAATCCAGCTCGTCGCTGTGCCAGCGGTGCAGCAGGTCGGCCAGGCAATGGGATTCACGGCTGGCCATCAGCACCACGCGTTTCTTCTCGGCGGTGTCGGTGATCCGCCAGTCCATCGAGAACTCTTCGGCGATGGGCGCAAAGGCCTCGCGGAAGGCTTCCAGGCCAAAAGGCAGGGAGTCGGCACGGATCTCGTGACGCATGAAGAACCAACCACTGAGGTTGTCCGAGTGGTGGCTCGCTTCGGTGATCCAACCATTGTGGGAGGCCAGAAAGTTACTGACTTTGGCAACGATGCCAACGCGGTCAGGGCAAGAAATCACCAACCGAAAGGTGCGCATGAGGGGGAAACTCCAGAACTTCGCAAAGGTCGCCATTCTAGCCATTACGCGACAAAACTGCAGTATTCATTGCGCCAATGGCGTTGATCGGACTGGCGATAACGCCGCTGATCCGGCTTGTCGCCCGCGGCCCCCCAGACTCGCAGCAACACTTGTAAATAGCGCCTAACTAATTCGTGAATATCCTCGCTGCACGCACCAAGCTATTAAATAGCGAAATGGCTTTTACGCCTAAACACACTAAGAGAGACGAATAAAAACAGCCCTATTATGTTTACTTGCACAAACTCCCTGACTATTATTGCCGCACTGTCACCCTGCCACTCAGCGCTCAATAAGGTAGTCCTCATGTCTCTGATCAACGAATACCGTGCTACAGAAGAAGCCATCAAAGAACTGCAAGCACGTTTGAAGAACCTGTCCCAAGACGACAAACTGAAAGCCGAGCTGGAATTTGAAGGCAAACTGCGCAGCCTGATGGGCGAGTACTCCAAGTCCCTGCGCGACATCATTGCCCTGCTGGATCCAGATTCGAAAGTTAAAGCACCTCGCGCTCCGGTAAAAACCACCGGCACCAAGCGCGCGCGCAAAGTTAAACAGTACAAGAACCCGCACAACGGCGAAGTCATCGAAACCAAAGGCGGCAACCACAAGACACTGAAAGAGTGGAAAGCCAAGTGGGGCGGCGATGTAGTTGAAGGCTGGGCCACCCTGCTGGGCTAAGCCCCACAGGTGAGCGCCCGGGTGCTCGCTACCCTGTAGAAAAACGCCAGCCATGCTGGCGTTTTTTATTTCCGGGCAAGCCGTTCAACTACCGCAACAAAGCGTCACAGCGCCAGGCGCGATCTCAGCTCGGCAACATACTTTTGCCACTCATCCAGCACCTGCCGTTGCCGTGGGTCGGCATCTAACAAGGCTTGCTCCAGCCCCTGCCGGAAACTTTCCAAGGTATTCGGGGCACCCAATTGCGGATCCAACAAACGTTGCTGGCAGAATTCTCGCCAACGTTCTTGCTCGCTTTTATCCAGGGTCTGCGGAAAGTTTCGGGCACGGTAGCGAAAGAGCAGTTCAGGCAAACGCTCATCATCGAAAGGCCATTGTTGCTGGGCCAAGTGCGATGGGTCGGCGTCGCGCACTTGCTCGCACAAACGCCGATCGCGATCTGCAATAAACCCGTCGTACAACTGTTGCTCCGGGTCCTCGCTGGCGGCGAACTCGTCAGGCCCGTAAATCACTGAAAGTTTATCTTGCCAAACTTGCTGGGCCGCGCTCAGCTGCGACGCCCGCTGCTGATACAGGTCCATGTCCAAGTGCAGTCGCTGTTGATCTTCGCCACGTAACACACTCAGTGGTGCAACCACCGGGCAACGATTGATATGGATGAGTTTCAAGGGCACCGGCAATTCGCCTTCGGCCAATTCTTCCCGGCGCGTGTAAAGGCGCTGGCGCAGGGTTTCGGCATCCAGGTCCAGCAGCCCCTGCGGGTCCAGATGCAAGTCACAGACGATCAGCGCATTGCGGTTGCGCGGATGCCAGGCCAGGGGCAGGACCACGCCGATGTAGTGGCGCGCCGCCGAAAAACGCCCGGAAATATGCACCATCGGCTGCAACAGGCGCACCTGATCCATCACCCGCTGCTTGCTGCGCAGCTGGAACAGCCAGTCGTAGAGCTTGGGTTGCCGATCGCGCAGCAGTCGGGCCAGGGCGATGGTCGCGCGCACATCGGACAGCGCATCGTGGGCCTGGCCATGGTCGATGCCATTGGCCGCGGTCAGGCGTTCCAGCTTGAGGCTGACCCGGCCCTCTTCCTCGGGCCAGACGATGCCCTCGGGACGCAGGGCATAGGCGGTGCGCACCACATCGATCAGGTCCCAGCGACTGTTGCCGCCCTGCCACTCCCGGGCATAGGGATCGAAGAAGTTGCGATACAGGCTGTAGCGGGTCACCTCGTCGTCGAAGCGCAAGGTGTTGTAGCCGACTCCGCAGGTCCCCGGGCGCGCCAGTTGGGCATGCACCCGGGTCATGAAATCCGCCTCGCTCAGCCCCTGCTCGGCCAGGCGCGTCGGGGTGATGCCGGTGATCATGCTCGCCATGGGGTGCGGCAGGATATCGTCGCTGGGCTGGCAGTAGAGGTTGACTGGCTCGTCGATCTCGTTGAGCGCCAGGTCGGTGCGAATACCGGCCACCTGCAGCGGACGATCGCTGCGCGGATTGATGCCAGTGGTTTCGTAGTCGTACCAAAAAAGGGAAGTCACGGCCTGTTCCTGAACTGAAAGACCGCCGCAGTCTAGGCGCTGGAGCGGCTTCAGGGCCAGCCGCAGCCGAACGCGGAACAAACAAAGCACCGGCAATTTCGCAGTTAAGGATTCGTTTGCCCCGCAGACACTGCTAGCATCGGCGCTGGATTTTTCTCCCCGGTCAAGCCGACACGCTACCCATGCTTGAGAAGACAGCAACGCCAAGGAACGCATCGCTGCACCCGCCACTGGATACGCGCTACCAGGTCGAGACCCCCGAGGGCATCGACCTGCCGCTGCGGCCGGCGGGCTTGCTCGTGCGCAGCCTGGCGTTCAGCCTCGACCTTGGGGTACGCGGGCTGATCCTGAGCCTGTTGCTGATCGTCCTGGGCTTTTTCGACGAGGTCGGCATCGGCCTCGGTTCGATCCTGCTGTTCCTGGTCAGTTGGTGGTACATGGTGCTGTTCGAAGTGCTGAACCAGGGCCGTTCCCCCGGCAAACAGCTGATGGGCCTGCGGGTGGTGCAGGACGACGGCACCCCCATCGGCTGGAGCGCCTCGCTGACCCGCAACCTGCTGCGCTTCGTCGACATGCTGCCGTTCGGCTATTTCCTGGGTGCTGTCAGTTGCCTGCAACACCCGACCTTCAAGCGCCTCGGCGACCTGGCCGCCGGCACCCTGGTGATCTACCGCGAACAAGCGGTGCCACGCCCGCAGTTGCCGACAGCCGCACCACGCACCGCCCCCTTCGCCCTGAGCCTGAACGAACAGCGAGCGATCCTCGGCTTTGCCGAACGCCAGGGCCAGCTGTCCGCCGAACGCATCCGCGAGCTGGCGGCAATCCTCGCCCAGCCGCTGCAGGTGCCCAGCGCCCAGGCCACGGCCGAACTCAACGGCATCGCCCGCGGCTTTCTGGGAACCTCATGAAACAAAGCCTCTTCGAAAGCCGCCACCAGGCGCAATGGCAGCAGTTCGAGCAACGGCTCGAGCAGCTTGAACGACGCAAGGCCAAGGCCGAGGACTGCCAGAGTTTCGTCCAGGACTACCGGCGCCTGTGCCAGCACCTGGCCCTGGCCCAGGAACGTGGTTACAGCAGTTACTTGATCGACCCGCTGCAACAGCTGGCATTGCGTGGCCACCAGCAGCTGTACCGCCAGCGCACCGCCATCAGTGCCAATATCCTGGGGTTCGTGCTGGCCGGCTTTCCCCGCCTGGTGCGCCAGGAATGGCGCCTGGTGCTGATCGCCAGCCTGCTGTTCTTCGGCAGCCTGCTGCTGATCGGCCTCTTGGTGTACCTGTACCCCGACCTGGTCTACAGCCTGGTGAGCGCGGAACAGGTGGCGCAGATGCAAAGCATGTACGACCCCAGCTCCGGACGCCTGGGGCGGGCCGCCGAACGCGCCTCCAGCGAAGACTGGGTGATGTTCGGCTACTACATCATGCACAACATCGGCATTGCCTTTCAGACCTTCGCCAGCGGCCTGCTGTTTGGCCTGGGCAGTGTGTTCTTCCTGTTCTTCAACGGCCTGATGATCGGCGCCATCGCCGGCCACCTGACCCAGATCGGCTCCGGCCAGACCTTCTGGCCCTTTGTCATCGGCCATGGCGCCTTCGAACTCAGCGCCATCGCCCTGTCTGGCGCTGCCGGGCTGAAACTCGGCTGGGCATTGATTGCCCCCGGTCGCCTGCCCCGCGGCGAGGCCTTGTTGCAGGCAGCGCGAGTCAGCGTGCAACTGATCTACGGGGTGATCCTGTTGCTGCTGATCGCCGCCTTTGTCGAGGCCTACTGGTCGTCCATGACCTGGCCGGCGCCCTGGATCAAATACAGCGTCGGCGCCGCCCTCTGGGGCCTGGTGGCGACCTACCTGAGCCTGGCCGGACGAGAATCCCATGCGCCTGAGTGATGCCAGCGTAGCGATCCGTCCGCGCAACGCCTGGGAAGCCATGGATCTGGGCATCCTCCTGAGCCAACGCCACCGCCGCCTGCTGATGACCAGTTGGGCCATCGTCAGCCTGCCCGTGTTCGCCGTCCTGAGCCTGCTGCTGTGGCAATCGCCGTCCTTGGCGGTGCTGCTGTTCTGGTGGCTCAAGCCGGCCTTCGAACGCCTGCCGCTGTTGATCCTATCCCAGGCGCTGTTCGGCGAGGCGCCCAGCCTAGGCCAGGCCCTGAAGCAATGGCCGCGGGTGCTCAAGCCACAATTGCTGGCCAGCCTGACCTGGCGCCGCTTCAGCCTGAGCCGCAGCTTCGCCCTGCCAGTGGTGCAGCTTGAAGGCCTCGGCGGCGATGCCCGGCAACAGCGCCTGGGCGTGCTGTTGCAGCGCAATGGCGGGGCCGCACGCTGGCTGACCCTGATCGGCATGCACCTGGAAGGCGCGCTATGGATCGGCCTGATGGTGCTGTTCTACCTGCTGCTGCCGCAACGGATCGAACTGGACTGGGACTGGCAGAGCCTGATCGCCGCCGCCCAGCAGGACTGGCTGTGGCTGGAACACCTGACCAATGCCATGTATGCCCTGGTCCTGGTGTTCTGGGAGCCCATCTATGTGGCCTGCGGCTTCAGCCTGTACCTCAACCGCCGCACCGAGCTGGAAGCCTGGGACATCGAGCTGGTGTTCCGCCGCCTGCGCCAGCGCCTGACAGTTGCCGCGCCACTGCTGCTGGTGCTGGCCCTGACGCTGCTGGCGCCCGGTCAGTCGCTCTGGGCCGCCAACTCCAACCCTTCCGTGCCAGGCCCCGAAGCGCCACGGTTGCTGCAACAAGCCCTGACCAGCAAGGCCTCGAAGGACAGCATCCAGGGCCTCCTCGATAAACCGCCGTTCAAGAACCAGGAATCGGTCACCCGCTACCGCTTCGGCGACGAGCAGGCGCAGAAGAAAGAAGCCAAGGGCAAGCCTTCCGGCTGGCTGAAGAACCTTCTGCAAAACCTTGGGCAAAGCAACTTCGGCGGTTTCGCCAAGGCCCTGGAAATCCTTCTCTGGGGCTTGCTGCTAGGCGCTGTGGCCTGGCTGATCTGGCGCTATCGCGAGTGGTTGCGGGCCTTTGTCGGACGCCGTCCGCTGCCGCGCAAGAAGCGCCCGGCCGCCATGCCCCAGCAGCTGTTCGGCCTGGAAGTCAGCAGCCAAAGCCTGCCCGCCGACGTGGCCGGCCATGCTGCCGAGCTCTGGTCCAGCCAGCCACGGGAAGCCCTGGGCCTGCTCTATCGGGCACTGCTCAGCCGCCTGCTGGAAGACTTTCAACTGCCCCTCAGCGTGGCCGATACCGAAGGCCAGGTACTGGAACACATCAGTGCCTTGCAACAACCGGCCCTTGAAGCCTTCAGCCAGGAACTGACCCGCCACTGGCAGAACATGGCCTACGGGCATCAGATTCCCGGCGCCGAGCTGCAAGCACAATTGTGCAATGGTTGGCGTCGCCTGTTCGGCCCCGGAGCCACCCCATGAAGCGCGTACTCTGGGGCACCCTGGCCCTGCTGCTGGTGCTGCTGCTCGGCAGCGCTGGCTATTACCTGTACCGGCATGCCACGCCCTACCAGGAGCTGGTCGATCACGGCCCCTCACCTGAAGCCCGCGCCAACCCTTACCTGGCCGCGGAATTTTTCCTGCGCGAGCGAGGCCTCAAGGTTGAGCACGCCAACGGCCTGGAAGTGCTGAGTAGCCTGAAACCCGTCGGCAACAGCCTGCTGATGCTGGGCGAACGCTCGAACATGAGCCCGCGCCAGGTCGACCAGGTGCTGAACTGGGCCCGTGCCGGCGGCCACCTGCTGTTCGTCGCCGAAGCCCTGTGGGACGAGGATCGCCAGCAAAGCGGCGACCTGCTGCTGGACCGGGTGCAAATCCACCAGCTGCTCAGCGAGGACCTCGAGCAAGACACGCCACCAACGCCAGCCAAAAAAGACGCCTATCCAAAGCTGACCAAGGTCTACCTGGAAGACGAGCAGGCCCCGGCCTATGTCGGCTTCGACACGGCTTTCCACCTGGACGACCCGGACGACCTTGCCCGCTCCTGGGCCGACAGCGCCGCCGCCACCCACATGATCCAGCTCGACTACGGCCAGGGCTCGATCACCGTGCTGACCGATGCCGATATCTGGAAGAACTCGGCCATCGGCCTGTACGACAACGCCTGGCTGCTGTGGTACCTGAACAGCGAAAAGGCCGTGACCCTGCTGTTCAACAGCGATCATCCCAGCCTCTGGCAACTGCTCTGGCGCTACTTCCCCCAGGCCCTGGTAGCCCTGGCACTGCTGCTCGGCCTGTGGCTGTGGCAAGCCAGCGCGCGCCAGGGCCCGCTGCTGGCGCCTGCGCCCAAGGCCCGCCGCCAACTGCGCGAACACCTGCGCGCCAGTGCCGACTTCCTTCTGCGCCACGCAGGCCAGGGGCCCTTGCTGCACGCCCTGCACCTGGATATCCGGCGCCGTGCGCGACGCCGCCATCCAGGCTTCGAACAACTGCCGGCCGAGGCCCAGTGGGAAGTCCTTGCCCTGCTTAGCCAACAGCCGCTCGACAGCGTGCAACAGGCCCTGCAACCCTGGGCCGGGAAACGCCTTTCCAGCGCCGACTTCAGCCAGCAGGTCGCCCACCTGCAAACTCTCAGGAATGCCCTATGAGCGAACAACCCGTCGAATCCCTTGACTCCTCCGAGGTGCTCCTGCCCCCGCTCGATACCGCCCAGCAGCGGCAGCGGGCCAGCCAGCTGGCCCAGGCCGTGCGCCAGGAATTGCAGAAGGTGGTGATCGGCCAGCAAGCGGTGATCGATGATGTGCTGACCGCCCTGATCGCCGGTGGCCACGTGCTGCTCGAAGGGGTTCCCGGCCTGGGCAAGACCTTGCTGGTGCGGGCCCTGGCCCGTTGCTTCGGTGGGGATTTCGCGCGCATCCAGTTCACCCCGGACCTGATGCCCAGTGACGTCACCGGGCATGCGGTGTACGACCTGCAGACCGAGCAGTTCAAGCTGCGCAAGGGGCCGCTGTTCACCAACCTGCTGCTGGCGGACGAGATCAACCGCGCCCCGGCCAAGACCCAGGCCGCCCTGCTGGAAGCCATGCAGGAACGCCAGGTGACCCTGGAGGGCCAGGCCTTGCCGATTGCCCAGCCGTTCATGGTGCTGGCAACCCAGAACCCCATCGAGCAGGAAGGCACCTACCCGCTGCCGGAAGCCGAGCTGGACCGCTTCATGCTCAAGCTGCGCATGGATTACCCGGACGCCGAACAAGAGCTGGACATGGTGCGTCAGGTGGCCCGTTCGACCCGCGCCGACATGCTCGACGTGCAGCCGTTATGCACCGTGCTCCAGGCCAAGGACGTGCTGGCCCTGCAACGCATCGCCAGCGACCTGCCCCTGGACGAGCAGGTACTCGACTACGCCGTGCGCCTGGCCCGAGCCACCCGCAGCTGGCCGGGATTGATCCTCGGTGCCGGGCCACGAGCGTCCATCGCCCTGGTGCGCGGCGCCCGGGCCCGCGCCTTGTTGCGGGGCGGCGAATTCGTGATTCCGGATGACATCAAGGGCTGCGCCATGGCAGTGCTGCGGCACCGGGTACGAGTCGCCCCGGAGCTGGATATCGAAGGCCTGTCGGTGGAACAGGTGCTCAAGCAAATGCTCGAGCAGATTCCGGCACCACGCCTGTGAGCCTGTCGCGCCGATGAAACCGACCCGACTGCTGTTGATCTGGCTGGGCACCCTGGCCGGCCTGGACATCCTTCTGGGTGCCGCCCGCGCCCTGGGTATCGAGGCCCTGCCGCGCCTCGACTCGATTGCCTGGGGCCTGCTGCTGGCGCTGTTGCTGCTGGCCCTGCTGGATGCCCTGCGCCTGCTGCGCCTGGCCTCCCCCGAAGTCCGCCGCCAGTTGCCCGGCAGCCTGCCCCTGGGACGCTGGAGCGAGGTGCAGTTGGAAATCCGCCACAGCTACCCGCAGGCACTTGCCGTACAGGTGTTCGACCATCCGCCCCAGGGCCTGGGCTTCGAGCACCTGCCCCAGGCCCTGAGCCTGGAGCCCGGCCAGGCCAGCCGCATCGGCTACAGCGTGCGGCCACTGCAACGCGGCCACTTCCAGTTCCAGCAGTGCGAGATCCAGCTGCCCAGCCCCTTGGGCCTGTGGAGCGCCAGGCGCCTGCTCAAGGTCGAGGACAGCACCCGGGTCTATCCTGACTTCGCCCGTCTCTACGGCGCCCAATTGCTGGCGGTGGACAATTGGCTGAGCCAACTCGGGGTGCGCCAGCGGCAACGCCGGGGCCTGGGCCTGGAGTTCAATCAGTTGCGCGAATTCCGCGAAGGCGACAGCCTGCGGCAGATCGACTGGAAAGCCACCGCCCGCCAGCGCACCCCCATCGCCCGGGAGTATCAGGACGAACGCGACCAGCAGATCATCTTCATGCTCGATTGCGGGCGCCGCATGCGCAGCCAGGACGGCGAGCTGGCGCACTTCGACCACGCCCTCAACGCCTGCCTGCTGCTCAGCTACGTGGCCCTGCGCCAGGGCGATGCGGTGGGCTTGTACAGCTTTGCCGGCGAGCACTCGCGCTATCTGGCACCGGTCAAGGGCTCGGCCCAACTGAGCGTGCTGCTCAATGGTGTCTACGACCTGGATACCAGCCAGCGCCCTGCCGACTATCAGGCGGCGGCCAGCGAACTGCTGGCCCGGCAGAAACGCCGGGCCCTGGTGGTGCTGATAAGCAACCTGCGGGACGAAGACGATCAGGAGCTGCTGACCGCGGTCAAGCGCCTGGGCCGTCAGCACCGGGTGCTGGTGGTCAGCCTGCGCGAGGAAGTCCTCGACCAGTTGCGCCAGAGCCCGGTGCAAACCCTGGGCGAAGCCCTGGCCTACAGCGCCACGGTGAACTACCTGAATAGCCGGGACGAGCTGCACGAACGCCTCGGCGCCCACGGCATCGCCCTGCTCGATGCCCGACCGGGGGAGCTGGGGGCCGAGCTGGTGAGCCGTTATCTGAGCTGGAAGAAAGCCGGCAGCCTGTAACGGCCGCGGCGTATCAGGCCGAGGTCTGCAACGGGTGGAAGCTGAAGTAATGGCGCAGGGCCTGCTCCAGCTCGGCGAGTTCCGGGGGGACCCGGCGCAGGCTGAAACCGCTGTCGTACTGATGGGGCGTGAGGTCCTCGTGGCACCACAGGCAGCAGGCGTTGAAATCCACCAACTGCACCTGGCCACCGCCCAGGGGGACTTTCACCCGCAACTCGAATTCGGCACCAACCAGCATCGGCAACTGACTGATGAGCATCAAGCCATCGGCCGACAGATTGCCGAGAAAACCCACCGGCTTGTCGGTGAAACGGTTGAAGACTTTCAAGCAAGACGGCAACTGATGCCGTTCGATCCGACGTTCAATGAACATGCTGGGTATCGCTATGAAAGGTCATTAAGCATGACCGCACTAGTGCTTCGGAACATGCCGCGAACCGCGGCATCTTCACCTGGATTCGAGCTGCGAAGAAAATCGCCAGAAGGATTCCAACGCCACTGCCACGGAAGGGCCCGGGCAGTGTTCGAACAACCTGGGTCAATGTTAGCTCAGACCCGAGGAGCAATTACACCGCTCCGACGGTTGCAATTCACAGCGCCGCAGGGCGCGCCTGTGCAGCACTGCCCGTTGGCAGGTGCCCCAGTTGCTGCAAGGTATCCAGGCGCGCTCGGGCGCGGAAGGCGTATTCGCTGCTGGGGTACTGGGTGATGATGAACTGGTAGGTCTGCACCGCGTCGACGAACAGCTTCTGCCGCTCCAGGCATTGCCCGCGCAGCATCGACACTTCCGGCTGGATATAGCGCCGCGCACGACTGTCACGGTCGACCTGGCTCAGCTCGAGCATCACGCTTTCGCAGTTGCCACGGTCGTAGGCACGGTAGGCGTTGTTCAAATGATGGTTCATGGACCAGCGGGTGCAGCCGACGACACTGACGGCCAGGGCAGCAATGAGTACGAATCGCATGGGGGTTCTCCTGTCTTGTGCAGTGTATCGACTCATTGGCAAAAATCTTCAAGGTTGTTGCTGCAAACAAACAAAGCGATAAGTAGTGCAAACGAACAATGACTACAACTTCGCAGCATAGTAGCCTCTCGTTGCGCTTGAACTCAGGAGTCCGTGCATGTCCGTTCGTCGTACCAAAATCGTCGCCACCCTTGGCCCGGCCAGTAACTCGCCGGAAGTTCTCGAACAACTGATTCTCGCGGGGCTGGATGTTGCCCGCCTGAACTTCTCCCACGGCACTCCGGACGAGCACAAGGCTCGCGCCAAACTGGTCCGCGACCTGGCAGCCAAGCACGGGCGCTTCGTGGCCATCCTCGGTGACCTGCAAGGCCCGAAAATCCGTATCGCCAAATTTGCCAACAAGCGTATCGAGCTGAAGATCGGTGACAAGTTCACCTTCTCCACCAGCCACCCGCTGACCGAAGGCACCCAGGACATCGTCGGCATCGACTATCCGGACCTGGTCAAGGACTGCGGTGTAGGCGACGAACTGCTGCTGGACGACGGCCGCGTGGTGATGCGCGTAGAAACCGCCACCGCCACTGAGCTGCACTGCGTGGTGACCATCGGCGGCCCGCTGTCCGACCACAAGGGCATCAACCGTCGTGGCGGCGGCCTGACCGCTCCGGCCCTGACGGAAAAAGACAAGGCCGACATCAAGCTCGCGGCCGAGATGCAAGTCGATTACCTGGCGGTGTCCTTCCCCCGTGATGCCGCCGATATGGAATACGCGCGCAAGCTGCGTGACGAAGCCGGTGGCAGCGCCTGGCTGGTGGCCAAGATCGAACGCGCCGAAGCCGTGGCCGACGATGAAACCCTCGACGGCCTGATCAACGCCAGTGACGCGGTGATGGTGGCTCGTGGCGACCTGGGCGTGGAAATCGGCGACGCCGAACTGGTGGGCATCCAGAAGAAAATCATTCTGCACGCCCGTCGCCACAACAAGGCGGTGATCGTTGCCACCCAGATGATGGAGTCGATGATCCAGAACCCGATGCCGACCCGTGCCGAAGTGTCCGACGTGGCCAACGCCGTGCTCGACTACACCGACGCGGTCATGCTCTCGGCGGAAAGCGCCGCCGGTGCCTACCCGCTGGAAGCGGTACAGGCCATGGCGCGAATCTGCGTCGGTGCGGAAAAACACCCCACCAGCAAGACCTCCAGCCACCGCATGGGCAAGGTGTTCGAAAGCTGCGACCAGAGCATCGCCCTGGCCGCCATGTACACCGCCAACCACTTCCCGGGCGTGAAGGCGATCATCGCCCTCACCGAAAGTGGCTACACCCCGCTGATCATGTCGCGCATCCGTTCCTCGGTGCCGATCTACGCCTACTCTCCGCACCGTGAGACCCAAGCCCGCGCGGCCATGTTCCGCGGCGTCTACACCGTGCCGTTCGACCCGGCTTCGCTGCCACCGGAGCAGGTCAGCCAGGCCGCGATCGACGAGCTGCTGAAGCTGGGCGTAGTGGAAAAAGGCGACTGGGTGATTCTCACCAAGGGCGACAGCTACCACACCACCGGCGGCACCAACGGCATGAAGATCCTGCACGTTGGCGACCCGATGGTCTGAGCCTCGCAGCCTGAATGAAAAAGCCCCGGCGGTGAAAACCCCGGGGCTTTTTCATGCCTGCGCCACATAGCCTCGCCCCGGCGCCCAGGGCGAACAATCAGCCCTTGGCGAGAAACCCCGACAACGCGGCAATCGCTTCCGGCGAACGCAGGCGCTGGGTGAACAGCTCGCCTTCCTGTTCAATGACCTGGCGCAGCAACTGGCGATCCGGCGCCTTCATCAACTGCTTGCTCACCTGCACCGCCTGCGGTGGCAAGCGCCCCAGGCGCAGCGCCGCCTCCCGAGCCTTGGCCAGGGCCGCCGCGCCATCCCCCAACGCCGCAGTGGCGATGCCCCAGGCCGCCGCCTGTTCGCCACTGAAACCTTCGCCAAGCAGCAGCAACTCGGCCGCCTTGGCCTGCCCCAACAGGCGCGGCAGGATCAGGCTGGAACCGAACTCCGGGCACAGGCCCAGGTTGACGAAGGGCATGCGCAAGCGCGCATCGCGGCTGACATACACCAGGTCGCAATGCAGCAGCAAGGTAGTACCAATGCCCACCGCCGCGCCGGCCACCGCCGCCACCACCGGCTTGCGGCATTCCAGCAGGCTGCGCATGAAATGAAACACCGGGCTGTCGAGATCGCTGGGGGGCTGTTGCAGGAAGTCGGCGATGTCATTGCCCGCGGTAAAGCATTCGCTGCTGCCACAGATCAGCAGCGCATTGATGTGCGGGTCGGTGTCCGCCTCCACCAGGGCCTCGGCCAAACGGCTGTACATGGCCCGGGTCAGGGCATTTTTCTTGTCGGGGCGGTTCAGGCGCAGGGTCAGCAGCCCGCCCTCGCGTTGCAGCTCGATGGCATCGGTCATGGGGATCTCGCTCAGGAAGAATCAGCGCTCAACCACGGGGCAGGAACACATCGGCCAGCAGTTGATTGCGCGGCAACCCCGCCAGGTACAGGCGCCGGGCAAAGGCGTCGACACTCTCGGGGTGGCCGCAGAGTAAAGCCTGGGTTTGCCGGGAAACAAGCCGCAGTTGCGCCAAAGCCGCTGTCAGCTCGGCCCCCTGCCATAGCTCCACGCTCAGTTGCGGGCGGCTCAAAGCCAAGGCAGCCAGGGGTTTGGCCAGATAATGCTCGCTGTGATCATGGGCCAGGTGAATAACCCGGATAGGCCCCTGATGATCCTGGCGCAGGGCCTCGCGCAGCACACCGAACAGCGGCGCCAGCCCGGTGCCCGCCGCCAACAGCCAGAGCGGTCGTTGCTGCCAGTCCGGGTCGTAGTGCAAGGCGCCCCCACGCAGCTCGCCCAGGCGCAGCGGGTCACCCAATTGCAATTGCCGAGCGGCATCGCAGAACTGCCCCGGCAGCCGGCAATCCAGGTGAAATTCCAGGAAGCGGTCTTCCTCCGGCAGGCTGGCCAGGGAATAAGGCCGGGCGACCTGGCCGGCGGCCCACAGCACCAGATGCTGGCCAGCACGGTAGCGCAGCGGCCGCTCGGGTTGCAGGCGCAAGCGCAGGACAGTGGCCGACAGCCAGTCGAGGCCGACCACCTGGGCCGGCAGGCCATCACGCGCAGGATCGAAAGCCTCGACCTCGAGGTCCTCCTGCACCTGGCACTGACAGGCCAGGCGCCAGCCGCGACGACGTTGTTCATCGCTCAAGGCATCCGGTCGGCTGTCGCTGGGCAGGCCTTTGACGCAATGCACCAGGCAGGCATGACAACTGCCGGCACGGCAGCTGTAGGGCACCGCCACGCCGGCCTGATTCAGGGCGTCCAGCAGATTGCTTCCAGGCGCCACCGACCAGCGCCGATCACCCACGGTCAACTCAGGCATCGAGGTTTTCCCAGGCAGCAAAACAGCGGTTGCGGCCATCGCGCTTGGCCCGGTACAGCGCCTGGTCGGCCCGTTGCAGGGCAGCGTCCAGATCGTCGCCGGCCTGCAACAGGGTCATCCCCGCCGACAGGCTCAGGTCAGGAATATGCAAGCCCACTAGTTGCACCTCCATAAAGGCCAGGCGCAGGCGTTCACAGCAGGAAGTCAGGCGCTCGGCGTTGCATTCGGGCAACAGCACCACGAACTCCTCGCCGCCGTAGCGGGCCAGCACATCGCCGTCCCGCAGGCAGGCCGTGGCCACAGCGGCGAAGGCTTGCAGCACCTGGTCGCCGGCGGCGTGGCCATGCAAGTCGTTGATGCGCTTGAAATGGTCCAGATCGATCAGTGCCAGCCCGTGCACCTGGCCGCGAGTCATGGCCTGCAGTTCGCGACTGGTGATGCGCAGGAAATGCCGGCGGTTGAACAGGCCGGTCAACTCGTCGGTGGCCACCAGGTCCTCCAGTTGCCGCATCATGCCGCGCAGGGTGTCCTGATGGGCCTGCAAGGCGAAACGCCGCTGGCGCATCCGTGAACGCGACGCCTGGACGTAGGCGGCATACAGGCACATCCACACCAGCATCACCAGCAACACGCAAAGTTGCAGCGCCGCCAGTTGCGGATCATCGAGCAACTGGCGGTAGCCATCCCACAGGTTGACCCCGGCAAAGCAGAAGAAGATCAGCACCGCGCAGCGCAGGTAGGCCCGGCGCGATAAATGAAACAGGCCAAACAGCAAGGGCAGGATATAGAACACCAGGAACACCCCGCGAGCCTGATCCAGGTGGGCGATCAGCCAAGTCTGCCAGGCGATGCCCAGCACCACCTGGGTCTCGGTCAGGCTGGGATCGGCAAAGCGCAAATTGCGCCCGCTGAGAAACACCCAGCACAGCAGCCCCTGAGTGGCCAGCACCCATGCCGTGGCCCACAGCGCGTTGCTGGCGGAGGCACGATAGTGCCCCGTGAGAACGGCCAGCCAGAACAGCAGCAGGATCAGTCCATAGGTGCCCGCAGCAATGGTGAAGCGCTTGAATAACAAGCTCTGGATGGCTTTATGGGTCAATCGTTGACTCACCGTGAGAAAGGAGGCTTAAAGAGGTTCCTACCCTGCAGGCCAGTTGCCACTTTAGTGCTGCGCCGGGCAAATGACTATCCAAATTTTAAGCCCGAACCTGCGCTTTCGCCGCTGTTTCACGCAAGAACGGTGCCTATCCGATAGGCGACTTTGGTTTGCCTGCCTGGCGGGTGTACCGGGCACCCAGGCGCGCTATACTGCCGCGCCTTTTTAGCGTCGCGCCAGTTGTCTGTCCGGCGTGCCTTAGAAGGTGCCTGCATCCGACCGATCCACCCAAGTGCCGGCACCTTATTAAATGTTCCCGTCTTTTAGAGGAGCGCGACTCATGACCGTGATCAAGCAAGACGACCTGATTCAGAGCGTTGCCGACGCCCTGCAGTTCATTTCCTACTACCACCCCGTGGACTTCATCCAGGCGATGCACGAGGCCTACCTGCGCGAAGAATCGCCGGCCGCTCGTGACTCCATGGCACAGATCCTGATCAACTCGCGCATGTGCGCCACCGGCCATCGGCCGATCTGCCAGGACACCGGTATCGTCACCGTCTTCGTTCGCGTGGGCATGGACGTGCGCTGGGACGGCGCCACCATGGGCCTGGACGACATGATCAACGAAGGCGTGCGTCGCGCCTACAACCTGCCGGAAAACGTCCTGCGCGCCTCGATCCTGGCCGACCCGGCAGGCGCCCGTAAGAACACCAAGGACAACACCCCGGCGGTGATCCACTACTCCATCGTTCCCGGCAACACCGTGGAAGTGGACGTGGCGGCCAAGGGCGGCGGTTCCGAGAACAAGTCGAAGATGGCGATGCTCAACCCGTCCGACTCCATCGTCGACTGGGTACTGAAAACCGTGCCTACCATGGGCGCTGGCTGGTGCCCGCCGGGCATGCTCGGCATCGGCATCGGCGGTACCGCCGAGAAGGCCGCGGTGATGGCCAAGGAAGTGTTGATGGAATCCATCGACATCCACGAGCTCAAGGCTCGCGGCCCACAGAACCGTATCGAAGAGATGCGCCTGGAGCTGTTCGAGAAGGTCAACCAGCTGGGCATCGGCGCCCAGGGCCTGGGTGGCCTGACCACCGTGCTCGACGTGAAGATCATGGACTACCCGACCCACGCCGCATCCCTGCCGGTGTGCATGATCCCCAACTGCGCCGCCACCCGTCACGCACACTTCGTGCTCGACGGTTCGGGCCCGGCTGCCCTGGAAGCACCGCCCCTGGACGCCTACCCGGAAATCGTCTGGGAAGCCGGCCCGTCGGCGCGTCGGGTCAACCTCGACACCCTGACCCCGGAAGACGTGCAGAGCTGGAAGCCGGGCGAAACCGTATTGCTCAACGGCAAGATGCTCACCGGCCGCGACGCCGCGCACAAGCGCATGGTGGAGATGCTCAACAAGGGTGAAACCCTGCCGGTGGACCTCAAGGGCCGCTTTATCTACTACGTTGGCCCGGTCGATCCGGTAGGCGACGAAGTGGTGGGCCCGGCCGGTCCGACCACCGCCACGCGGATGGACAAGTTCACCCGGCAGATTCTCGAGCAGACCGGCCTTCTGGGCATGATCGGCAAGTCCGAGCGCGGCCCAACCGCGATCGACGCGATCAAGGACAGCAAGGCCGTGTACCTGATGGCCGTCGGCGGTGCCGCCTACCTGGTGGCCCAGGCGATCAAGAAGTCCAAGGTGCTGGCGTTCGCCGAGCTGGGCATGGAAGCGATCTACGAGTTCGAGGTCAAGGACATGCCGGTAACCGTCGCAGTCGACAGCAAGGGTGAGTCGGTGCACATCACCGGTCCCGCCATCTGGCAGAAGAAGATCAGTGACAGCCTGGCGGTAGAGGTGCAGTAAGCCCTTCCCCGCTCGGCCCAGGCGGCGGTGCTGTTGATCCAACGGCCCGCCGCTTTTTTTTGCCCCGGCCTTTCTCCACACTGTCGGCGGTCAACGTTCCACCCGGCGCTCATGCTATCGTTCCCGCCCCCATTGCAGCCTGCCCCGACTCATGGCCCAGATCTCTCGCCCACTCCGCTTGACGTTCTATATCCTGGTGATTCTCGCCGGCACGGCAGTCAGCGCCGGCCTGGCCATGCGCCACGCCGAACGCCAGGCGCTGGTGGAAGACGCCGCCCGTGCCAACGAGCAACTGGGGCTGTATGCCAACTCCCTGCACACCCTGATCGAACGCTACCGCGCCCTGCCGGCGGTACTGGCGCTGGACCCGGAGCTGCGTGCCGCGCTGCAAGGGCCGGTTGCCGCCGAGACCCAGGACGCCCTGAACCGCAAGCTGGAGAAGATCAACGGCGCCGCCCGCTCCTCGACCCTGGAACTGCTGAACCACGATGGCCTGGCCGTGGCCGCCAGCAACTGGCGCCTGCCCAGCAGCTATGTCGGCCACAACTATGGCTTTCGCCCCTACTTCCAGCAGACTCGCAGCCAGGGCAGCGGCCGCTTCTATGCAGTGGGCGTGACCAGTGGCATTCCCGGGTATTTCCTCGCCAGCGCGGTCAAGGCCGACAACGACGGCTTCCTCGGCGCCATGGTGGTCAAGCTGGAGTTTCCCGAGCTGGAGCACGAGTGGAGCCAGGGCAGCGACACCCTGCTGGTCAGCGATGCGCGGGGCATCGTGTTTATCGCCAACCAGCCCGGCTGGCGCTATCGCCATCTGCAGCCGCTGTCGAGCAATGACCTGGCGGAGATCAAGCAGACTCGCCAGTACGACAAGCAACCCCTGGTCCCCCTGCAACATGACGCCCTGCAGGAATTCGACAACAACAGCCGCCTGGTGCGGGTCGACGGCCCTGAAGGCCGCGCCAACTACCTCTGGGAATCCCTGCCGTTGACCGCCGAGGGCTGGACCCTGCACCTGTTGCGCAAGCCGGCGAATGCCTTCGAGGACAGCCGCAATGCCGGGCTGGCCGCTGCCGGCGCCTGGCTGGCGCTGGTGTTCCTGCTGCTGTTCCTCAGCCAGCGCTGGCGCCTGGGGAAAATCCGCCAGCGCAATCGCCAGGAACTGGAACTGCTGGTACAGGAACGCACCCGCGACCTGCGCACCGCCCAGGAAGGCCTGGTGCAATCGGCCAAGCTCGCCGCCCTGGGGCAGATGTCCGCGGCACTGGCCCATGAAATCAACCAGCCCCTGACCGCCCAGCGCATGCAACTCGCAACCCTGCGGCTGCTGCTGGAACACGGTCGGGTGGACGAAGCCTACAAGGCCCTGCGGCCTCTGGACGACATGCTCAGCCGCATGGCCGCCCTCACCAGCCACCTCAAGACCTTCGCCCGCAAGAGCCCCGGCGGCCTGCGCGAACGCCTGGACCTGGCGGCGGTGGTGGACCAGTCGCTGCACCTGCTGGAAGCCAGGTTGCGCAGCGAAGCGATCGAGGTGGTGCTGCACCTGGCTCGCCCGGCCTGGGTCCGCGGCGACGCCATCCGCCTGGAACAGGTGCTGATCAACCTGCTGCGCAACGCCCTGGATGCCATGCAGGACAAGCCTTCCCGGCGCCTGGAGATCAGCCTCGAAGCCGAAGACCAGCTGTGGCAATTGCGAGTGGCGGACAACGGTGGCGGCATCGCCGAGGAACACCTGCTTAGCGTCTTCGATCCCTTCTTCACCACCAAGCCGGTGGGCGACGGCCTGGGCCTGGGGCTGGCG
The DNA here is from genome assembly GCF_049887815.1 of Pseudomonas sp. NFXW11. Lineage (NCBI taxonomy): Bacteria > Pseudomonadati > Pseudomonadota > Gammaproteobacteria > Pseudomonadales > Pseudomonadaceae > Pseudomonas > Pseudomonas sp. NFXW11. The sequence continues at coordinate 236,393 of NZ_JAGEKI010000008.1, forward strand.
GTGTCCTACGCCATAGTCCATGAGTTGGGGGGCCGCCTGAGCGCGGCCAACCAGGACCAGGGCGCGGTGTTCACCCTGAGCCTGCCCATCGACCTGGAGGCGCATATCCAATGCTGAACTCGGTGATAGTGGTGGATGACGAGGCCAGTATCCGCAGCGCCGTCGAACAATGGCTGAGCCTGTCGGGTTTCGAAGTCCAGCTGTTCAGCCGTGGCGAAGACTGCCTGGCAGAGCTGCCGCGTAACTTCCCCGGGGTGATCTTGAGTGACGTGCGCATGCCCGGCATCAGCGGCCTGGAACTGCTGGCCCAGGTCCAGCGCCTGGACCCCGACCTGCCGCTGATTCTACTCACCGGCCACGGCGACGTGCCGATGGCGGTGGAGGCCATGCGTGACGGCGCCTACGATTTCCTGGAAAAACCCTTCAGCCCCGAGACCCTGCTCGGCAGCCTGCGCCGGGCCCTGGACAAGCGCCACCTGGTTCTGGAAAACCGTCGCCTGCACCAGCAGGCCGACAGCCGGGCTAAGCTCGATGCCACCCTGCTCGGCGTGTCCCGGGCCTTGCAGACCCTGCGCCAACAGGTGCTGGAACTGGCGTCCCTGCCGGTGAATGTGCTGATCCGTGGCGAAACCGGCAGCGGCAAGGAAATGATTGCCCGCTGCCTGCACGATTTCGGTCCCCGGGCCGGCAAGCCCTTTGTCGCCCTGAACTGCGCGGCTATCCCGGAACAACTGTTCGAGGCCGAATTGTTCGGTCACGAAAGCGGCGCCTTTACCGGTGCCCAGGGCAAGCGCATCGGCAAGCTGGAATACGCCGATGGCGGCACGCTGTTTCTCGACGAGATCGAAAGCATGCCCCTGGCTCAGCAGGTCAAGCTGCTGCGGGTGCTGCAAGAGCAGAAACTGGAGCGCCTGGGTTCCAACCAGAGCATCAAGGTCGACTTGCGAATCATCGCCGCCACCAAGCCCGACCTGCTGGAAGAGGCCCGCGCCGGACGTTTCCGCGAAGACCTGGCCTACCGCCTGACCGTCGCCGAACTGCGCCTGCCGCCACTGCGCGAGCGCCGCGAGGATATTCCGCAACTCTACGAACACTTCGCCCGCACCGCCGCCGAGCGCCTGGGGCGCAGCGTCACGCCCTTGAGCGGCGCACAGCTGAGCCGCCTGCTCAGCCACGACTGGCCGGGCAATGTGCGCGAACTGGCCAATGCCGCCGAACGCCAGGTGCTGGGGCTTGGCGAACCGCAGGCACAGTCGGTCGAAGTTGGCCAATCCCTGGCGGCCCAGCAGGAAGCCTTCGAGGCCCAGTGCCTGCGCGCCGCCCTGACCCGGCACAAGGGCGAGATCAAGGCGGTGCTCAACGAACTGCAACTGCCCCGTCGCACCCTCAACGAAAAGATGCAGCGCCACGGCCTGGCCAGAGAAAGCTTCCTCAAAGAAAGCTAAAGCAAGAGCAGCGGCAAGCTTCAAGCGGCAAGTCATGTGCGGAGTCTGCAAACTCCCTGCTCCTAGCTTGCGGCTTGCGGCTCTGGGCAGCTTTCCGCTCATGGCCGCACCGGCAATAGGCGGATTTCCGCTCATCCTTTTTCGCCCACCCCTCTATTCCGGGCCTCTGCTGCCTGGCACAGGTCCTGCTATAGCCCCGGCAGGCTGCGTCTTGCACGCACTCCACAAAAACAATGAATAGAAGGGTCCTTCATGGATATCTCTAATACCTTGCCTGCTGGGTCGGCGGCTGCGCCCGCCACAGAAAAGACCACCGCTAGCCGCCTGAAATCGATTTTCAGCGGTTCGGTCGGCAACATGGTCGAGTGGTACGACTGGTACGTCTACGCCGCTTTCTCGCTGTACTTCGCCAAGGTGTTCTTCCCCAAGGGCGACACCACCGCACAATTGCTGAACACCGCCGCGATCTTCGCCGTGGGCTTTCTGATGCGCCCTATCGGCGGCTGGCTGATGGGTTTGTACGCCGATCGCAAGGGCCGCAAGGCAGCCTTGATGGCTTCGGTGCTGCTGATGTGCTTCGGCTCGCTGATCATCGCCCTGACCCCGGGCTATGAAACCATCGGCGTCGGTGCGCCGATCCTGCTGGTACTGGCGCGCCTGATGCAGGGCCTGTCGGTAGGCGGCGAGTACGGCACTTCGGCCACCTACCTCAGCGAGATGGCGACCAAGGAACGTCGCGGCTTCTTCTCCAGCTTCCAGTACGTGACCCTGATCTCCGGCCAGCTCATCGCCCTGGCGGTGCTGATCGTGCTGCAGAACGTGCTGACCACCGAAGAGCTGCAATCCTGGGGCTGGCGGATTCCCTTCGGCATCGGCGCCCTGTGTGCAGTAGTGGCGCTGTACCTGCGGCGCGGCATGGAAGAAACCGAGTCCTTCACCAAGAAGAAAGAGAAGCCCAAGGAAAGCCTGATGCGCACCCTGATGCGCCATCCCAAGGAACTGCTCACCGTGGTCGGCCTGACCATGGGCGGCACCCTGGCCTTCTACACCTACACCACCTATATGCAGAAATACCTGGTGAACACCGTCGGCATGAGCATTTCCGACTCCACCACCATTTCCGCAGCCACTCTGTTCCTGTTCATGTGCCTGCAGCCGGTGATCGGCGCGCTCTCGGACAAGGTCGGGCGGCGGCCGATCCTGATTGCCTTCGGCGTTCTCGGCACCCTGTTCACCGTGCCGATCCTCAGCACCCTGCACAGCATCCAGACTTGGTGGGGCGCGTTCTTCCTGATCATGGCGGCACTGATCATTGTCAGCGGCTACACCTCGATCAACGCAGTGGTCAAGGCCGAGCTGTTCCCCACCGAGATCCGCGCCCTGGGCGTGGGCCTGCCCTATGCGCTAACCGTGTCGATCTTCGGTGGCACCGCCGAATACATCGCCCTGTGGTTCAAGAGCATCGGCATGGAAACCGGCTACTACTGGTACGTCACCGCCTGCATCGCCTGTTCGCTGCTGGTCTACGTGACCATGAAGGACACCCGCAAGCATTCGCGGATCGAGACCGACTGATAGAAAAACGGCGCCCGGGTGCAAGGCCCGGGCGCTTTTTCGCGATCTGTGGGGAAGCTTTCGCCGGCAAGCCGGCTCCTCCAGAAAGTGGGTGTGGCTCAGGAGAGTTCGGCGGCGCCTTGGCGCGCGTAACGGTTCTGGGCCCAGGATGCGCCGACGATCAGCGCCAGCAGTATCCCCGCCAATACCGCCGACGAGCCGATGGTACCGAAATCCAGGCCGCCCTTTTCATGGGGTTTGGTCAGGAAGTCGCCCAAGGTCGCACCAAACGGCCGGGTCAGCACGAAGGCCACCCAGAACAGCAGCACCGACGAGAGCTTGGTGCAGTACTTGAGCAACACCACCACCGCGATGGTCGAGCCAATCAGCAGCGCCCCGCCAGCAAAGCCCAGCCCCGAATCGTCCGCCAGGTAATCGCCCAGGGCCGTGCCCAGGGTGTTGGAGAACAGGATGGCCATCCAATAGAACAGCTCGCCGCGAAAACTCTGGATCTTGTTGACGTTCAGCGAGTCGCCGCTCAGGCGCCAGGCGGCGAAGATCGCCAGCAGGATACCGATCAGGATCAGCGAGCCGCTGGCGTAGCCCAGGCCCAGGGTGCGGTCCATAAAGTCCGACATGGTGGTGCCGGCGGTGCTGGTGGAGAGGATCACCATCCAGTACAGCACCGGGTTGTAGCTTTTCGAAAACAGCTGGGTCACCAGGGTCAGCAGGAACACGCTGATCAGGATCATCGAACTGATCGCGTAGCCAACGTTGAGGGTCATCGACAGCAGGTCCCCGGCGGTTTCGCCCAGGGTTGTCGCGCAGATTTTCATGACCCAGAAGGCCAGGGTGATCTGTGGAAGTTTGTTCATTCGCAAGAGAGCTCCAAGGGTCACATTCACGGTGGCCTGTCTTGGGTTGCAGGCCTGCGCGGAGGCTGCGGGGCGAGGGGTGAAAAATAGGTCGGGAGCGAATGAAAAAACCGTTGAAACGTCCTGTTACATCAATATCGATCAATTAATGATCAGTTAATCCGTAATTCATAGCCTACTAACGAATCCATTCCACTCCCTGGCCCGTATCAACAGTGAGGCTTGAATGCGCTGATCGGCTGTAAAAGGCGAACGCAGATACATCGATTTGTACGATATTTATTAGCGTTAATTTGCGCTTTTTAATCGAAATGATCGGCGTAGGATTAATCCCAAGCCCAACCTACTCAGCTCAAGCAACCTGGAGTCAACATCATGAAAAGCAAACTGATCCTCGCTCTGACCCTTTCGGTACTGGCTGCCAATACCTTCGCTGCCGACGGCTACGACCGCACCGGTTCCGCTACCTTGGCCGCCGATGGCTACGACCGCACCGGTTCCGCCACCTTGGCCGCCGATGGCTACGACCGCACCGGTTCCGCCACCTTGGCCGCCGATGGCTACGACCGCACTGGTTCCGCCACCTTGGCTGCCGATGGCTACGACCGCACCGGCTCCGCTACCTTGGCCGCCGATGGCTATGACCGCACCGGTTCCGCCAGCATCAGCTGATCAACTCGGCTGACACCACAGCCCGGCCTTGGCCGGGCTTAGTTTTTTCTCGCGGGGGTAAATCTTCCGCTTCCCGGATCACCCAGGGCGCAGCGCTGGAATTCGACCGGTGCGCGCTGCACTATGGCGCCCTTCATTGGCCCCAGCAGGAACCTTGCGTCATGTCCGACGACATCCACTACTACGAACCCGCCCAGGGCCACGGTCTGCCCCATGACCCGTTCAATGCCATCGTCGGGCCGCGCCCCATCGGCTGGATCTCTTCCCAGGACCGCGAAGGCCGGCTGAACCTGGCGCCCTACAGCTTCTTCAATGCCTTCAACTACATTCCGCCGATCATCGGTTTCTCCAGCGTCGGTCGCAAAGACAGCCTGAACAATATCGAACAGACCGGCGAGTTCGCCTGGAACCTGGCCACCCGGCCCCTGGCCGAGCAGATGAACCAGAGCTGCGCGGCGGTTGCGCCACAGGTAGACGAGTTTCAACTAGCGGGCCTGACGCCCGTAGCATCGAAGGTCATCAGCGTGCCGCGGGTGGGCGAAAGCCCGGTGTCCTTCGAGTGCAAGGTCACCCAGATCATTCAGTTGCAGCGTGCGGACCGGGAGTTGGTGCCCAGTTGGCTGATTCTCGGCGAAGTGGTCGCCGTGCATATCGCCAAGTGGCTGCTCAAGGACGGGATCTACGACACCGCCGCGGCAGAACCCATTCTGCGCGGCGGCGGGCCGGCGGATTACTTCCAGCTGGGGCCAGAGGCCCTGTTCAAAATGCAGCGCCCAGGGGCGCGTGGGTAGGTTGCAACTCAGTGGGCTTGAAAGCTCAGCTCGCCATCGGCATCGACGTCGATCAGTTGCTCGAGTTGCAGCGCGGCAGCCTGGTCGGCCTCATGCGCAGTGTTGAATTTCTGCTCGGGCAGAACCTTGTGAAAGCGTGGTGCGCCCGAGGCATCCAGGGCCTTGACGGCGATTGCCGCGCTGTAGCCTCCCTCCCCTGGAACGACAGCGGAAACGGCTTCGTAATGGGCAAACTCTTTGCGTGCCATGTTGCGGGTCCTGGCCTATGGAAAGTTGGCCATTCTAAACCTTCAACTGGCCAGCTGGTGTAGCGGCGCCCGATGCAGTTGCGGGTATTCGCCCCATGCGTCGAGTGCCGACACATTGCTGAAGGTATGGAAATCCAGGCTGTTGACCACCAGGTCCTGCACCAGCTCGGCGAAAATCGCCATGGCCGGTGAATTGAAGTAGGCGGTCATGTGCTGCTGGCTGCTCCAGAAACCGGACACCAGCCACAGATCGGCATCGCACTGCGAATGCTGCAGGGCGAAATGCAGGCAACCGGCGGCCTGGCGCGACGGTTCGATCAGGCTGCTCAAGCGTGCGCCCAACTCCTTGGAACGCCCGGCCCGGGCGCGGACAAAAGCCATATGGCTGACGGGAATATGCGTGGACATGTGCGACCCTCCCAGGGTGTTGACGTGGCAGCCGGGGGACGGGCTGCGACAGGATCAACGATACGGGTGAGGCTGTCCCCGGCGTTAGTCGATTCCTGCTGCCGATTTGCCCATTCCTGCGATAACCCCGGCTGGCTGCCGGGCAACCCACCCTTGCACGACAGAAGGGCTACAGCGGTGTTTCAAGCAAGTGAAGGGCCCGGTTATCGGAGCGCCTTGTCCATCGCGCGCGCAGGTAGCAGGATCAGGCAATTTTTACGCAGGAATCGCCTAGTCGGGTTGCTTGCACAAATTTAAGCTGTGCCGATCACAACTTCCGGAGGCTGCGCCCATGTCATCACTGCACCACCTGCAGCCGCCCCTGGCTCCGGAGATGGAGAAACAGCGGGTGGAGCTGGCCGCGATCATCGAGCGCCACACGATCAATGATGGCAGCCATGCCACGGCCATCGAGTCGCTGTTCGTCTCGCGCCACAGCAGTTCCCACCACTTCGCCCCGGTACTGGCCCAGCCGGCCCTGTGCATCATGGCCCAGGGCCGCAAGGAAGTGCGCCTGGCCGATGAAACCTACAATTACGATCCGCTGAACTACCTGGTGGTGTCGGTGGCCGTGCCCTTGAGCGGCAAGGTGGCGATGGTTTCCCCCGCAGAACCCATCCTGGCGCTGCGCCTGGATATCGACCCCGGCGAGATCAATGCGTTGATCGCCGATGCCGGGCCCCTGGGCGTACCGGCCCGCCCCACAGGACGCGGCCTGTATGTGGAGCACCTGGACCCGCCGATGCTCGATGCGGTGCTGCGCCTGACCCGCCTGCTCGACACCCCGAAGGACATCGCCATGCTGGCGCCGCTGGTACGCCGGGAGATTCTCTACCGCCTGCTGCGCAGCCCCCAGGGCCATCGCCTGTACGAGATCGCCACCGCCAACAGCCAGAGCCACCGGGTCAACCAGGCGATCAAGTGGCTCAACGGCCACTTCGAAAAATCGCTGCGCATCGACGACCTGGCCCGGGAAGTGAACCTCAGCGTTTCGACCCTGCATCACCGCTTCAAGGCCATGACCGCCATGAGCCCCTTGCAGTATCAGAAGCAACTGCGCCTGCAGGAAGCGCGGCGGCTGATGCTGACCGAGGGCCTGGAGGCTTCGGCCGCAGGCTATCGGGTTGGCTACGAAAGCCCGTCGCAGTTCAGCCGCGAATACAGCCGGCTGTTCGGCGCACCGCCCTTGCGGGACATGGCGCGCCTGCGGCTGGAAGCCAGGCCCTGAGCGGCGAGTTGGCAACTTGCGCGCTTGCCAACCGCTTGCGCCCTTATGCCATTACTCCCTGGGTCCAGCGATGCTGGTCAATTTCAATCAGGGTCGGCCCCTGGCGATCGGTGGCCAGACGCAACGCCGCCTGCAGTTGCTGGCGATCCTCGATGCGCTCGGCAGCGCAGCCCAGGCCCTTGGCCACGGCGACGAAGTCCGGGGTGTAGATATCCACCCCCACCGGTTCGATGGCGCGATTGACCATGTATTTCTTGATCTCTTCATAACCCTGGTTATTCCACAACAGGACGATGATCGGCGTGCGCGCTTCCACCGCGCAGGCCAGTTCCGCCAGGGTGAACTGCAAGCCGCCATCGCCGATCAGGCAGGCCACCGGCCGCCGTTCGCTGGCTTGTGCAGCGCCGCCGAGCCAGGCGCCGATGGCCGCCGGCAAGGCATAGCCCAGGGTGCCGTAGCCGGTGGAAGCGTTGAACCAGCGCCGAGGCCGTTCGGGGTTGAAGGTCAGGTTGCCGCTGTACACCGGCTGGGTGGAGTCGCCCACCAGGACGATCTCCGGCAAGGCTTCCAGCACCGCCTGTAGAAAACCGGTCTGGGCCCGGGTCGGGGCATCCCAGGAGGCCGCCAGGGTTTCGCGCAAAGCGCCGGCGCGGGTTACGCCCCAGTCGCTGCGGCGTTCACTCAAGGCTTGCCGGGACAGCTGATCCAGCAGGGCCTGGGCGGCGATCCGCGCATCGGCCACCAGGGCCACTTGCGGCGGGTAGTTGCGCACGCACTGGTCGGGGTCGATATCGATCCGCAGCAAGGCCCCGGGAATCTCGAAACCGCCGGCGAAGGTCACGTCATAGTCGGTTTCCGCCAGCTCGGTGCCGATGGCCAGCACCACATCGGCTTCTGCCACCAGGGCTCGGGTCGCCACCAGCGACTGGGTGGAACCGATCAGCAGCGGGTGCGCCGAGGGCAGCATGCCCTTGGCATTGATGGTCAGCGCCACCGGGGCCTGCAACAGTTCCGCCAGGCGGGTCAGGGGTTCGGCGGCGTCGATGGCGCCGCCTCCGGCCAGGATCAACGGCCGCCGGGCCTGGGCCAGCAACTGCGCCATGCGCGCCACGGCATCCGGGGCAGCACCGGCGCGGGCGATACTCACCGGCCGGCTGGCCAGCAGGTGGTCGGCGTCCTGCACCAGTACATCGAGGGGAATCTCGATGTGCACCGGCCGCGGGCGTCCGGCCTGGAACAGGGCAAAAGCCCGGGCCAGCACCACCGGCAATTCATCGGCAGACATCAGGGTGTGGGAAAACGCCGCCACTCCCCCCACCAGCGCGCTCTGGTTGGGCAGCTCGTGCAGCTTGCCGCGACCACCGCCCAACTGGCTGCGGCTCTGCACGCTGGAAATCACCAGCATGGGGATCGAATCGGCATAGGCCTGGCCCATGGCGGTGGTGATATTGGTCATGCCGGGGCCGGTAATGATGAAACACACACCGGGCTTGCCACTGGTACGGGCATAACCATCGGCCATGAAACCCGCGCCCTGTTCGTGGCGCGGGGTCACGTGGTTGATGGAAGAGCGGGCCAGGCCGCGGTACAGCTCGACGGTGTGCACTCCGGGAATACCGAACACCTGCTCGACCCCATAACCCTCAAGTAACTTGACCAGCACTTCGCCGCACGTTGCCATGTGTTCGCCCTTCTTATGATTGGAAACCGCGCACCTAGCAGCAGGCGTCGGGACGGGGCTATTGGAGCGGGGGGCGCTGGTGGCAACAATGGATAAAAAGTCATACTAGCCATGTCCTTACGTCATGCCTGAGCCCGCCATGAGCCGCCTGCCTCCCTTGCCCGCGTTGCACACCTTTCTGGTGACCGCCCAGTGCTGCAACTTCACCCGCGCCGCCGAGCAGTTGCATATCACCCAGGGCGCGGTGAGCCGGCAGATCGCCGGGCTGGAAAGTCATCTGGGCTACCCCTTGTTCCAGCGCCAGGCCCGGGGCCTGAGCCTGACTGCCGAAGGCCAGGAATGGTTGCCACGGGTGCAGCAGGTGTTCGAACTGATCAATGGCGCGGTGGACGAGATAGGTGGCCGCAACCGCAACCTGCGCCTCAAGGCCCCGACCTGCGTGATGCGCTGGTTGCTGCCCAGGCTGTTGCAATGGCAGAAGGAACGCCCGGAGGTGCCAGTGCAACTGACCACCACCGTCCAGCACGGCGTCGATTTCAGCCGCGAACCCTTCGATGCCGCGGTGATGTACGGCGCCCCGCCGCCACCCAGCCTCGGTTCCCAGCATCTGTTCAACGAGCAGCTGACACCGGTCTGCTCAGGCCCCCTGCTGGAAGGGCCGGTGCCGCTGAAGACCCCGGCGGACCTGCAACAGCATCTGCTGCTGCATCCTTCCCATGATCAAAGGGACTGGCAGAGCTGGTTGAAGGCGGCGGGCACTTCACTCAATACCCTGGGCAAGGGCCAGCATTTCGAGACCCTGGACTTGGCGATGTCGGTGGCATCCCAGGGAACCGGCGTGGCGATTGGCGATTGGGCGTTGATTGGCGATGACCTGAGTGCCGGGCGGCTGGTCATGCCCTTTGCACTGAAGGTGCCGACGGGACAGGCCTATTACCTGGTGTACCCGGAGCGTCCGGGGCCGTCAGCGCCGTTGCAGGAACTGCTGAATTGGCTGGTGCAGCAGGCGCAACTGCGCTGAATCGAGCGAGCTGCGTGCGCCGCTGGCACGATCGCGCCAGCGGCTGGGGCGATATCAGTAGCCGACGGTGAAACGCTGACGACGGTGAGCGGGTTTCTCCACTTCGTCGATCAGGGCAATCGCGTAGTCGGCGAAGCTGATCCAGCTGCGCCCTTCGGCGCTGAACAGCAGGTGGTCCTGGCCCAGGCGGAAATGCCCGGTACGCTCGGCTTCGACAAACTCCGCCGAGGGCGAAAGGAAGGTCCAGTCCAGTTCATGCTCCTGGCGCAGGGTGTCCAGGTAGACCGAGCCGGCACTGGCCTCGGCCTTGTACTCCGCAGGGAAACCCGGGCTGTCGATCACCCGGCTGCCGTCGGGCAGCAACAGCGAACCGGCACCGCCCACCACCAGCAGGCGCTTGACCCCGGCCTTATTCACCGGGTCGATGATGGCGCTGGCGGCGATGCTGGCGAAATGCGCGGCGCTGATCACCACATCGTGACCGGCCACTGCCGCTTGCAACGCGGCGCTGTCGGCCACATCCACGGCGCGACTGACCACACCGTCACGCTCAGCAATCGACGCGATGTTGCGGGCGATGGCCGTCACGCTGTGGCCACGGCGCAGGGCTTCTTCCAGGAGTTGGCTACCGGCACGACCGGTGGCGCCAATGATTGCAATCTTGCTCATGACAAATCTCCAGTTGGCTAAGAGAGTCGGGAGTTACCCGCCCCCGAACGGGGGCGGGTCAAAACGCTGTCACCACTGCATTTCGCCCTTGGCGACCTTGGCGCTGAGCTCCAGGGAGCTGTCTTCGCCCAGGTCCGGGTAACGCTTCTTCATGGCCGCGATCAGTTGCGCGGAGTCCTTGGCCTTGGCCGTCTCTTCGTCGAAGGCCTTGATGTAGTCGGCGGTGAAGTGCACCGGCGCCAGGGAACGTGCGCTGTCACCGAGGAAATGCCCGGGGATCACGGTCTTGGGTTGCAGGGCGTCGATGGATTTCAAGGTGCTCAGCCAGTCCGCATGGGACTCTGGGGTCTGGGTATCGGCCATCCACACATGGATGTTCTCCGCGACCACCACGCCACCGACCACCGCCTTGATCGACGGAATCCATACGAAGCTGCGGTCAGGCTGCTTGCCGTCCAGGCCGATGATGTCCAGCTTCTGCCCTTCCAGGGTCAGGCTGTGGCCCTTGAGCACGCTCGGCACAATGGTCTTGGCAGGCACGTCGGCGCCCATTTTCGGGCCCCAGAAAGCCAGCTTGCCGTCCACCGTGGCCTTGATGTGCGCCACCGTCGGCTGCGAGGCCACGACCTTGGCATCGGGGAAGGCGGCGGTCAGGGTGTCGAGGCCGAAGTAATAGTCCGGGTCACCGTGGCTGATGTAGATGGTGGTCAGGTGCTTGCCGCTGGCGCGGATCTTTTCCACCAGTTGCTGGGCCTGGGATTTGCCGAACTGGGCATCCACCAGGATCGCGTCTTTCTTGCCGCTGACCAGTACCGAAGTCACCGGGAAGATGGCGTTGGCTCCCGGGTTGTAGACATCCAGGGTCAGGCTGGGCTCGGCAGCGGCAGCATGGGCGACGAAACCCAGGGTGGCGGTGGCCAGCAGCAGGCGTTTGAGTGAAGTGAATCCGATCATGAAGGCAGCTCCGCGTAGGTAGGACTGTGTGCAAGTGGGTAAAGCTTAGTTGCCGGACTCGCTACAAAAAATGCGATGCTTGGACATAGTTTGTTTCTGAAAGCGGGCAAATCATGGATCGTCTCCAAGCAATGCGGGTCTTCGTCACCGTCGTCGACCTGGGCAGCCAATCGGCCGCCGCCGACCACCTGGACCTTTCACGGCCGGTGGTTTCACGTTACCTGGCGGAACTGGAGGACTGGGTTGGCGCGCGGCTGATGCATCGCACCACGCGCAAGCTCAGCCTGACCGCGGCCGGTGGCGAGATCCTGCCCCGCTGCCGGCAGATGCTGGAGCTGTCCAACGACATGCAAGCCGCCGTCGGCGAACCCGAGGATGCGCCCCGCGGCTTGCTGCGCATCAGCGTCAGCACCTCGTTCGGCCAGGCGCAACTGGCCGATGCCATGGCCGAGTACGTGAGGCGCTACCCGGGGGTGAGCATCGATTTGCAGATGCTCGATCGCACCGTGAACCTGGTGGACGAACGTATCGACCTGGCGATCCGTACCAGCAACGACCTGGACCCGAACCTGATCGCCCGGCGCCTGACCGTTTGTCGCTCGGTAATCTGCGCCTCCCCGGCCTACCTGCAAGAGCACCCGGCGCCGCAACGGGTGGAAGACCTGAGCCGGCACAACTGCCTGACCCATTCCTATTTCGGCAAGAGCCTGTGGCATTTTGAACAGGACGGCGAGCAGGTCTCGGTGCCGGTGCAGGGCAATATCAGCGCCAACGAGGCCAGCACCTTGCTGCGCACCGCCATGGCCGGCGCCGGCATCGCCATGCTGCCCAGCTACCAGGCCGGGAAATACCTCCAGCGCGGGGAGCTGGTACGCCTGCTGGCCCATGCCGAACCGCGACGAATGAACATGTATGCGGTCTACGCCTCACGCAAGCATATGCCCGCGACCCTGCGCAGCATGCTCGACTTCCTGGTTCTGAGATTTCCCCAGGAACCGCTCTGGGATCAAGGCCTGTAACCCCGACGGCGGCCTGGAAAGCCCCTGTAACTGACCTATGCTGATAGCAGTACCCCTGCAAAAACTGCGGGTACTGGTTCAGAGGTCACTGCCATGAATATCAAGATAAGAAGGTACCTGGCCATCTTCCTGACCTGCACCGCGACCCTGGCGTTGTACGGTACCGCCGCTTACCGCGTCGAGCAGGCCCGCATGCAGCCGCGCAGCGAATACGCCAGCTGTAACTTGGAGCACTGCATCCCCCACAACGCCACCTTGAACGCCCTCAGGTAAAGGGCGCAGATCCCTGGCCTGCGGCCTTGAGCTGGTCGCGAAAGGCCTTGGGCGAGATCCCTTCCCGGCGCCGGAACAGCCGGGTGAAGTTGGTCGGATCGGAAAACCCCAGGTCGGCGGAAATCTCGTAGATGGTCATGCCGGTATAGGTCAGCAGGCGTTTGGCCTCCAGCAGCTGACGCTGGTGCATGATCTGCAGCGCCGGTTGCCCGGCCAGTTCGCGGCAGGTGCCATTGAGGTGCGACACCGAGATGCCCAGACGCTGGGCCAGGTCTTCCACCTTCACATGCTCCCGATAGTGGGCTTCCACCAACTGCATAAAACCATTGAAGTATTCCCGCGCGCGTTGCGGACGCTGGCGCGTAGTGCTGCGCTGCAACGCCTGGCGCCCGAGCCACACCGCAATCATGCCCACCTGGGCGTGCATGAGCATTTCCCGGGCCGGCTGCTGGGCCTGGTACTCGCAGTGCAAGGCGGCGAACAAATCGTTGAGGTACTGGGCGTCGTTTCCCGCCGGGTAGCTGCCGGGAAGCTCCAGGACCTCGGCTGCGGTGCCCAGCTGGGTTTGCAGGTGGCTGAGCAACGGCGCGGCCAGGGTCACCACAAAGCCGTCGATGTCTTCGGAGAAACGAAAACCATGGACCGACAGCGGCGGCAGCACCTGCACCAGCGGCTGCTCCAGGCACGTGCGCTGCCCCTCGATCTCAAGTTCAGCCCGCCCGCGGGAGAGCAACAGCAACTGGCAAAGATCGGCATGCCGATGGGGTTTGATTTCCCAGTGATGCTCGCGGCTACGCTGGCTGATGGACTCGCAATGGAGCAGGTCCGGAGTGGGCCACTGCTGGTTCTCGCCATACAGCTTGAACACGGGAATGGCCGCAAGGGCAGGCTTGTTCATCACGGCAATCCGGGCCTCGAGGTAGCGGACGATAAGGGCTTCCCAGGAAAAAGCCGTCATTCAGGAGGGCGGGCCCCAGCCCTGCAATCGACGGATTCACCCAGGAAAAATGCAAACTCCGGCATGCCAATTAAAGACCCATCCGCTGGATTTGGAGAGGGCCGGCGCAGCGCAGACACTATACAGAATGCGTCCCATTATCGAGTAATCCCAAGTGCCACAATCTTTGTCCGCCGGGCTCTGCTTCGACCCCTAGGCACGCGGATGGACGGCCGATAAAAAACCGCTGCAAACTTCCTTGCCGAGCTATCCGATAGGCAGCTATCGAGTACACTGATGCCTATTCCCGCAGGACAGAATCTGCGGGGCCATCACCCTCTGCAGGTTCCTCCGTGACGCACTTTCAACAGCCCGCCCCGGTCAAGCCGGTCATCCGCAGTGTGCTGATCGCCCTGATGCTGGCGATCTTTCTCGGCGCCCTGGACCAGACCATTGTCGCGGTGTCCATGCCGGCGATTTCCGCCCAGTTCAAGGATGTCGGGCTGCTGGCCTGGGTGATTTCCGGCTACATGGTGGCAATGACCGTGGCCGTGCCCATCTACGGCAAGCTCGGCGACCTGTATGGCCGCCGCCGGCTGATGCTGTTCGGCATGGGCCTGTTCACCCTGGCCTCGCTGTTCTGCGGCCTGGCGCAGAACATGGAACAACTGGTGCTGGCGCGGATTTTCCAGGGCATCGGCGCTGGCGGCATGATCTCGGTGAGCCAGGCGATCATCGGCGACATAGTCCCGCCACGGGAACGCGGCCGCTACCAGGGCTACTTCAGCAGCATGTACGCGGTGGCCAGCGTCGCCGGCCCGGTGCTGGGCGGCTACATGACCGAATTCCTGTCCTGGCGCTGGGTGTTCCTGATCAACCTGCCCCTGGGCTTGGGCGCCTGGTGGGTGGCCTATCGCACCCTGGTGGGGCTGCCGGTGCCGCAGCGCAAGCCGATCATCGACTACCTCGGCACCCTGCTGTTGATCATCGGCCTCAGCGCCCTGCTGCTGGGCATCACCCAGGTGGGCCAGGGCCATTCCTGGCGTAGCGCCGAGGTGCTCGACCTGCTGGCCATTGGGCTGATCGTCCTGGCGCTGTTCGTCTGGCATGAACGCCGCACCCGGGAACCCTTGCTGCCGATGCACCTGTTCGCCAACCGCAGTGCGTTGCTGTGCTGGTGCACGATCTTCTTCACCAGCTTCCAGGCCATCTCGCTGATCGTGCTGATGCCCCTGCGCTTCCAGAGCATCACCGGGGCCGGGGCCGACAGCGCCGCGTTGCATCTGTTGCCATTGGCCATGGGCTTGCCGATGGGTGCCTACTGCGCCGGTCGCCTGACCTCGGTCACCGGCCGCTACAAGCCGATGATCCTCGGTGGCGCGCTGCTGATGCCGCTGTCGATTCTCGGCATGGCCCTGGTGCCGCCACAGGCGCTGCTGCCCAGCAGCCTGTTCATGCTGCTGTGCGGCATCGCTGGCGGCATGCAGTTTCCCACCTCGCTGGTGGGCACGCAGAATGCGGTGGAGCAACGGGATATCGGCGTGGCCACCAGCACCACCAACCTGTTTCGCGCCCTGGGTGGCGCGGTGGGCGTGGCCCTGATGTCGGCCTTGCTGCTGGCCTTGCTGCAAGACTCCAGCCTGGCTCACCTGAGCGGCGCCGGGCTGATGAGCGAAGGCTCCGGCAACGCCCTGCTCGACGGTCTGAATGCCGCACCGGGAGCCGCGCGGGATGCCCTGCGCGGCGAGCTGCTGCTGACCTTCCGCCATCTGCTGCTGGTCAGCGCCGGGGTCTCCCTGCTGGGGTTGGCGGCGGCGATCGCGATGCCCAACCGGCTGTTGCGCGGCCGCGAAGACAAGGCCCGCTGAGCCTGTAGCCCACTTCGGAGCCTGCTGGCCCGATCAGGGGCTGTAGTACCCCACCGCCACCAGCAGCTTGCCGACCTTGCGCAGGTAGGCGTGCTTGTCCTCGACCTTGCCGGTCACCGGATTCTTCCAGCGGTACTGGTATTCCCCCTGATCCTGGCCAGCCATCAGCGCCAGGATCGGCTCGCCCACCGGCTTGCCCTCCGGGTCCCTAACCTTGGCGAAATCGGTATTGAGCAGGCGCAGGTTGGTGCCATGGGCCAGGTAGCGCCGGCTGTCGAGATCCACCACGAACACATAGAGATCGTCTTCGAGAAAGCCGCCACGCAGATCGTTGATTGCCTTGAGTGTTGCCGTGCGATCAGTGCCCAGGGCCGTGGCCGCCCGTTCCAGCAGGGCCTTGGCCTGCTCCGCCGAGGCCCTGGGCAGGTAATAGCCCACCGCCAGGATGCGCTCGCCGACGCGCTGGAAATACACGTGCTTGCGTTCGATCTTGCCGTCGGCCCAGTTCTGCCAGCGGTATTCGGCCTGCTGGATACCCTGGGCCTCCGGGGTTTTCAGCGCATCCTTGAACGCCTTGCGCAGGTCCGGGCCCAGCACCTCGGACACATTGCGGCCGATCAGCGCCGAGGAAGGCCCGCCACTGGCCAGCATCACCCCCCGGGTATCCACCACGAACACATAGCGATCCTGATCAACGAACTCGCCCTGGCGACTGAAGGCGGCAAAGGCCTTGTCACCCTGCTCGTGGTAATAGCCCAGGGCCTTCTCCAGCAGGGCCCGCGCCGCCACCCCGTCATCCGCCGCCTGCACCGGGCCCAGGCACAGCAACAGCAACCAGCCCAGCCAGGTCGTTTTCTGCCAATGCCGCATCGCTCGCTCCTCGTTCCGATTGACGTTGCAAGAGCGTAGACGGCTGCAGGATATGGGTGAACATTCAGCGCACGCCAGTGCCCTGTCGCGTCGATGCGCGACAGGGCACAAGCCTTTCAAGGACGGGTGTTGATCTGCTGTTGCAGGTTCTGGATCTGGCTTTGCAGGGTGTTGATGTTGCGCGTGACCTGCCCGCGGAAAGCATCGAACTCGGCGGTGCTGGCGCCGTTCTGGGCGGCGGCGGGACGGTTGTCCTGCTGGCTCTTGAGCACGATCAGGTCCTGCTCCAGGCGCTCGATGGCGGCGCTCGGATTGCCCTGCTTCTTCAGCGCGGCCAGATCGGCACTCAGGCTCTTGAGCTGGGCATCGACCTTGCCGCTGTCGGCCTGGGCGCCCTTGAGGCCGGCCAGTTCGCCGCTCAGGGCTTTCACCTGTGCCTGTAACTGCGCATTGGCCGCCTGTTGCTCGGCAGCCTGGGCGCCGATCTGCGCCAGGCGCTTGTCCAGGTCGGTGGCCTGCCCTGCCACGCCCTGCTGCTGGCGATTCTGGTCCTGCAGACGGTTTTCCAGCTGCTTGATCTGCAGCTTCAAGGCTTCGCTGTCAGTGGTGACATTGGTCTGGCTGGCCACCACCTTGCCGGAGATATCCTGCAAGCGTCCGGCAGCTTCTTCACTGATCCTGGCGAAGCTTTCCTGGGTCGCCACCAGTTGCTGCTCCATCAGCGAGATCTGCTGGAAGCTCCACCAGGCCAGGCCCATAAAGGCAAAGAACAAGGCGCCCACCAGTGCCCAGAGCGGGCCGGTGCTGGGCCCCTTGGCCTTCACCACCGGGGCCGTGCGCGAATGCACCGTGGTGCGTTCGCGGGCAGCAGCGCTGGCGGGAAATACGTCGTCGTCCGGGTCGGCTCGCAGGCTGGGAACATCATCGAAGTCGTCGTGTGCATCGTTACGCATGGGGCAACCTTAGTGAAACGCGGTGATGGCTGAGTGCGGCGAGTATAAACCGCTAATGCATCCAACTTGTCGAGCGCACCGGGCAACGCCGCTCGCGGTTTGATTTCAGCTGATGTCCTGGGCTTTCCACCAATTGCAGAATTCATCCAGGGCGGTCCACAGGCTGACCCTGGGTTCATAGCCGAGGTAATGCCGGGCGCGGCTGATGTCGAGGGTGAAGTTGCGGTGCATCACCTGCATCCCCAGGCGCGACAGGGTCGGTTCCGGACGCCCCGGCCAGAGCTTGCAGAAGCCTTCGTTGAGGGCCGCCACGCTGTAGGCCAGGCCGAAGGAACGGTAGCGGGTCACTTGCGGCACCTGCATCTGGCGCATCACGTAGTTGACCACGTCCCACAGCGGCACCGGCGTACCGTTACTGATGTTGTAGACCTTGCCCAGGGCCGAACCGCTGGCCTGCAAGCTGCTGAACAGGGCGTCGTTGAGGTTGTGCACGCTGGTGAAATCGACCTTGTTCAGGCCGTTGCCGACTATCGCCAGACGCCCCTTGCGCTGCATCTTCAACAACCGCGGGAAGATGCTCATGTCCCCGGCGCCGGTGACGAAGCGCGGCCGCAGGGCGATGACTTCCAGGCCGAATTCCTGGGCCCCGAAGACCTTCTGCTCGGCCAGGTACTTGGTGGCTGCATAAGGGTGCTTGAAGCGCTTGGGCACCTGCTCCTCGGTCAGCCCCAGGTGATCGCGGCCATCGAAATAGACCGAGGGCGAGGACAGGTGCACCAGGCGCTGCACCCGCTGCTTGAGACAGGCTTCGACCACATTTTCGGTGACCTGCACATTGCCCTGGTGGAAGTCCTGATAGCGGCCCCACAGGCCCACGGCGCCAGCGCAGTGCACCACGCTGTCGACGTCGCGGCAGAGCTCGCGCACCAGGTCGGCGTCACCCAGGTCGCCCTGGACGAACTCGGCGCCACGGCGCACCAGATGTTCCACGGCCTCGGCACGCCGGCCATTGACCCGTACATCGAGGCCCTGCTCAAGGGCAAAGCGGGCAAAGCGCCCACCAATGAAGCCGCTTGCGCCGGTAACCAGAATCTTCATGAGTAATCCTAAAAAGCAGTGACTAGCAACGAGCTGCAAGCTGCAAGTTAAAAAGCCATGTGCAAGTTGTCCACTTGCAGCTTGAGGCTTGACGCCTAAGGCTGCTCCCAAGGCACCAGCCATTGTGCCGATGAACGCGCCAGGTGTTCGGTAAGCAAGCCCAGCAATTGGCCGCCATTGCGCCAATGATGCCAGTACAGCGGTACATCGATGGGCTTATTCGCCAGCAATTCCACCAGTTGACCGCGCTCGAGCTGCTCGCGAACCTGCAGCTCGGGCACCAGCCCCCATCCTAGGCCGGCCTCGGTAAGGCGGATAAAGCCTTCGGAAGAGGGGCACAGATGATGCTCGAAACCACCGTCCACGCCCAATGACGCCAGGTAGCGATGCTG
Source organism: Pseudomonas sp. NFXW11 (assembly GCF_049887815.1). Taxonomy (NCBI): domain Bacteria; kingdom Pseudomonadati; phylum Pseudomonadota; class Gammaproteobacteria; order Pseudomonadales; family Pseudomonadaceae; genus Pseudomonas; species Pseudomonas sp. NFXW11. Next base: position 255,388 of record NZ_JAGEKI010000008.1, read on the forward strand.
CAGGAAATCATCGGGGCCGAACACCAGCGCCGGAGTCCGGGCCAGCTGTGCGGCGTGCACCCCCTGGGGAAAATGCCGGGCGATAAAGGCCGGGCTGGCCAGCGCCCGATAACGCATGGCCCCCAACAGCAGGCTGCGGGCACCGGCCACCGGGCGCTCGCTGGCACAGACACAGGCCGCCACCTCGCCGGCGCGCATGCGCTTGAGGCCCACGGTCTGGTCTTCCACCACCAGGTCCAGCAGCAAGTGATGCTCGGCGCAGAAGTCGCCCACCGCTTGCGCCCACCAGGTGGCCAGGCTGTCGGCGTTGAGGGCGATGCGCAGGCGCTCCGGCAAGCCTTCCTCATCCAGCGCCGGCACCAGGCTTTGCAGATCCCGCTCCAGCAGGCGCACCTGCTGCACATGGTTGAGCAAGCGTCGGCCGATTTCCGTGGGGGTCGGCGGTGTGCCCCGTACCAGCACCGGCTGGCCGACCCGGGCTTCCAGCAGCTTGATGCGCTGGGATATCGCCGACTGCGACAACCCCAGCACCTGGGCCGCCCGTTCGAAGCCTGCCTGTTCGATCACCGCGGCCAGGGCGGAGAGCAGCTTGTAGTCGAACATCAGTTTTCCTAATGAGTGATCAGCAATATTGGTTTTTCTTATATAACCTGAAACCGGAAAATAGCCAGCACAAAGCCCCTGCATTGCCTCTTCGTTCAAGGATTTCTGTTTATGGCCGGTGAAACCTCCCTCACAACCCTGCTGCGCAGCATGAGCCCGCAGCTCAATGACGGCGAATACGTGTTCTGCTCCATCGCCGAGCGCAGCCTGTTGCAGGACTGCGAAGCGCTGGGCAGTTTTCGCGAGCGGGAAGGCCTGACAGTGATTGTCCCCCGGCATGAGGCCGAGCGCCTGGGCCTGGGGTACGACTACGTGGCGGCCTGGATCACCCTCAATGTGCATTCAGCACTTGAGGCCGTGGGCCTGACAGCGGCCTTCGCCGGTGCCCTGGGGCAGGCCGGAATCAGCTGCAACGTGATTGCCGGCTACTACCACGACCACCTGTTTGTCGCTCACGCCGATGCCACGCGAGCGATGCAGGTGCTGCAACAACTGGCCGCCGGCGAGGAGCAATGACCATGTGGCAAAGCTATGTAAATGGCCTGTTGGTGGCCGCCGGCCTGATCATGGCGATCGGCAGCCAGAACGCGTTCGTCCTGGCCCAGAGCCTGCGTCGCGAGCATCACCTGCCGGTGGCAGCGCTGTGCATCACCTGCGATGCGCTGCTGGTAGCGGCCGGGGTGTTCGGCCTGGCCACGGTACTGACCCAGAGCCCGATGCTGCTGGCGGTCGCACGCTGGGGTGGCGCGGCCTTCCTCATCTGGTACGGCGCCCAGGCCCTGCGCCGGGCCTGCGCCAAGCAGAGCCTGCAACAGGGCGAAGGCCAGACCGTGCGCTCGCTGCGGGCGGTGATGCTCAGCGCCCTGGCGGTCACCCTGCTCAACCCCCACGTGTACCTGGATACCGTGCTGCTGATTGGCTCCCTGGGCGCGCAGCAGGTCGAGCCCGGCGCCTATGTGGTGGGGGCCGCGAGTGCCTCCCTGCTGTGGTTCCTCACCCTGGCTCTGGGCGCCGCCTGGCTGGCTCCGTGGCTGGCCAGGCCCGGCACCTGGAGGGTGCTCGACCTGCTGGTGGCGGTGATGATGTTCAGCGTGGCATGGCAACTGATCAGCGCTGCGTGACTTATTCCAAAAGGCTCTGGAACCTCTATCCCACACAGTTGTTGCGTGGTTAAGGCGCCCCCCCGATGCTATGATCCGAACCCTGCGCCGCAAAGAGTACAAACTCCCCGGCGCTTGTCTGGCCGCCCGTGATCGGCCTTGCGCTCACCGCAACTGACCTGATTAGGAGAATCATCATGGCTTTCGAATTGCCGCCGCTGCCCTACGCACACGATGCCCTGCAGCCGCACATTTCCAAGGAAACCCTGGAATACCACCACGACAAGCACCACAACACCTACGTCGTGAACCTGAACAACCTGGTGCCAGGCACCGAGTTCGAAGGCAAGACTCTGGAAGAGATCGTCAAAACCTCTTCGGGCGGCATCTTCAACAACGCGGCCCAGGTCTGGAACCACACTTTCTACTGGAACTGCCTGGCGCCAAACGCCGGCGGCCAACCTACCGGCGCACTGGCTGAGGCCATCAACGCCGCTTTCGGTTCGTTCGACAAGTTCAAGGAAGAGTTCACCAAGACTTCGGTTGGCACCTTCGGTTCCGGCTGGGGCTGGCTGGTGAAGAAGGCCGACGGCTCCCTGGCCCTGGCCAGCACCATCGGCGCCGGCAACCCGCTGACCAGCGGCGACACCCCGCTGCTGACCTGCGACGTCTGGGAACACGCCTACTACATCGACTACCGCAACGTGCGTCCAAAGTACGTCGAGGCGTTCTGGAACCTGGTCAACTGGAAGTTCGTGGCTGAGCAGTTCGAAGGCAAGACCTTCGTCGCCTAAGCCCGCTTGCAGTACAAAAAACCCGGCCTGGCCGGGTTTTTTTTGCCTGTGGCAATGCTGGGATCTTGTCCCGCCCGGTTGAAACGCTAAGATTCATTACAGGTAAAAAACAGCGCCACCCTCAAGTTGCAAGGCGTCGCGACCGACACACTATCCACGGCAAGCGCAATCCTGAATCCACTCACCCGGGCCTGGCCCGCGGATGTCCTGTCTTTGGCCTTGATGTCACTTTGACGGCCACCACGGGATTGCCAATACTCACGGCAACTTGGCGCTACACGCACGGAACAAGGAATAACCCTTTGAAGCTGGAACTCAAAAACAGCTTGTCGGTGAAGTTGCTCCGGGTCGTGCTGCTGTCGGCACTCATAGTAGGCGTGGTCCTGAGCTGCGCGCAGATCGTCTTCGATGCCTACAAGACTCGGCAGGCGGTGGCTAACGATGCCCAGCGCATTCTCGACATGTTTCGCGACCCATCGACCCAGGCGGTGTACAGCCTGGATCGGGAAATGGGCATGCAAGTGATCGAAGGCCTGTTCCAGGATGACGCGGTGCGCATGGCGTCCATCGGTCATCCCAATGAAACCATGCTCGCGGAAAAGACCCGCGACCTGCAGCAATCCCACAGCCGCTGGCTCACCGACCTGATCCTCGGCCAGGAACGCACCTTCACCACGCAACTGGTAGGGCGCGGCCCCTACAGCGAATACTACGGCGACCTGAGCATCACCCTGGACACCGCGACCTACGGCCAGGGCTTCATCATCAGTTCGGTGATCATCTTTATTTCCGGGGTACTGCGGGCCCTGGCCATGGGCCTGGTGCTGTACCTGGTCTACCACTGGCTGCTGACCAAGCCGCTGTCACGCATCATCGAACACCTGACCACCATCAATCCCGATCGCCCCGCCGAGCACCAGTTGCCGTTGCTCAAAGGTCATGAAAAGAACGAGCTGGGGATCTGGATCAACACCGCCAACCAGTTGCTGGCGTCCATCGAGCGCAATACCCATTTGCGTTACGAAGCGGAAAACAGCCTGTTGCGCATGGCCCAGTACGACTTCCTCACCGGCCTGCCGAACCGCCAGCAACTGCAGCAGCAACTGGACAAAATCCTGGTGGACGCCGGACGCCTGCAACGCCGGGTGGCGGTGCTTTGCGTCGGCCTGGACGACTTCAAGGGCATCAACGAACAGTTCAGCTACCAGACCGGCGACCAGTTGCTGCTGGCCCTGGCCGATCGCCTGCGCGGCCACAGCGGTCGTCTCGGCGCCCTGGCACGCCTGGGTGGCGACCAGTTCGCCCTGGTGCAGGCCGATATCGAACAACCCTATGAAGCCGCAGAGCTGGCGCAAAGCATTCTCGACGACCTGGAGGCGACCTTCGCCCTCGACCATCAGGAAATCCGCCTGCGCGCCACCATCGGCATCACCCTGTTCCCGGAAGACGGCGACTGCACCGAGAAGCTCCTGCAGAAGGCCGAGCAGACCATGACCCTGGCCAAGAGCCGGTCGCGCAACCGCTATCAGTTCTATATCGCCAGCGTCGACAGCGAGATGCGTCGGCGTCGGGAACTGGAGAAGGACCTGCGCGAAGCCCTGGCCCGAGACCAATTCCAGCTGGTCTACCAACCGCAGATCAGCTACCGCGATCATCGGGTGGTGGGGGTCGAGGCGCTGATTCGCTGGCAGCATCCAGAGCACGGCATGGTGCCCCCGGACCTGTTCATTCCCCTGGCCGAGCAGAACCGCACCATCATCGCCATTGGCGAATGGGTGCTGGACCAGGCCTGCCGGCAACTGCGCGAATGGCACGACATGGGTTTCAGCGAGCTGCGCATGGCGGTCAACCTGTCCACGGTGCAACTGCACCACGCCGAGCTGCCGCGGGTGGTCAACAACCTGCTGCAGATCTACCGCCTGCCACCCCGCAGCCTGGAACTGGAAGTCACCGAGACCGGCCTGATGGAAGACATCAGCACCGCCGCCCAGCACCTGTTGAGCCTGCGCCGCTCCGGTGCGCTGATCGCCATCGACGACTTCGGCACCGGCTACTCGTCCCTGAGCTACCTCAAGAGCCTGCCCCTGGACAAGATCAAGATCGACAAGAGCTTCGTCCAGGACCTGCTGGAAGACGATGACGACGCGACCATCGTTCGCGCCATCATCCAACTGGGCAAGAGCCTGGGCATGCAGGTGATCGCCGAGGGGGTGGAAACCGCCGAGCAAGAGGCCTACATCATCTCCGAGGGCTGTCATGAAGGTCAGGGCTACCACTACAGCAAGCCGCTGCCGGCGCGAGAGCTGGTGGCCTACCTGAAGCAGGCGCAACGCAGCAACGCGGCCATTCTCTGAAATACCCGCTGCGCAGGCCCGCCAAACGCCTGCGCAATCCCTTGCCGAACAAGAAATATTTACCGGCACAAGCCTTTACACATAATGCAAATCTTTCGCATTATGTCGCAGTTTTTGCGCGCCCCCGCGCCGTCCACTCCCCTCTCGAAGCAGGATGTTCGCCATGATTCGTATGCCTCTGGCTACCGCCAGTCTGTTGGCCATCGCTATTTCCCTCGCCGGCTGTGGCGAAGGCAAAGACGACAAGGCTGCCGTTCAAGCGCCGACCCCGGCTGCCAGCACTGCCACCCCGGCCAGCGACGCTGCCGGCAAGGTCGACGAAGCCGCCGCCAAGGCCGTGGTCGCGCATTACGCCGACATGGTATTCGCCGTCTACAGCGATGCCGAATCCACCGCGAAGACCCTGCAAAGCGCCATCGACGCCTTCCTCGCCAAGCCCAACGACGAAACCCTGAAAGCCGCCAAGGCCGCCTGGGTCGCCGCTCGCGTGCCGTACCTGCAGAGCGAAGTGTTCCGTTTCGGCAACACCATCATCGACGACTGGGAAGGCCAGGTGAACGCCTGGCCACTGGACGAAGGCCTGATCGACTACGTCGACAAGAGCTACGAGCACGCGCTGGGCAACCCGGGCGCCACCGCCAACATCATCGCCAACACCGAGATCCAGGTCGGCGAAGACAAGGTTGACGTCAAGGACATCACCCCGGAAACACTCGCCAGCCTGAACGAGCTGGGCGGTGCCGAGGCCAACGTCGCCACCGGCTACCACGCCATTGAATTCCTGCTCTGGGGCCAGGACCTCAACGGCACCGGCCCAGGCGCCGGCGCCCGCCCAGCTTCCGACTACCTGGAAGGTGCCGGTGCCACCGGCGGCCACAACGAGCGTCGCCGTGCCTACCTGAAAGCCGTGACCCAACTGCTGGTCAACGACCTGGAAGAAATGGTCGGCAACTGGAAACCGGACGTGGCCGACAACTATCGCGCCACCCTGGAAGCCGAACCGGCCGATACCGGCCTGCGCAAGATGCTGTTCGGCATGGGCAGCCTGTCCCTGGGCGAACTGGCGGGCGAGCGGATGAAGGTATCCCTGGAAGCCAACTCCCCTGAAGACGAGCAGGACTGCTTCAGCGACAACACCCACAACTCGCACTTCTACGACGCCAAGGGCATCCGCAACGTCTACTTGGGCGAGTACACCCGGGTCGACGGCAGCAAGATGACCGGCGCCAGCCTGTCGTCCCTGGTGGCCAAGGCCGACCCGGCCGCCGACGCGGCGCTCAAGGCCGACCTGGCAGCCACCGAGGCCAAGATCCAGGTCATGGTCGATCACGCCAACAAGGGCGAGCACTACGACCAGCTGATTGCCGCGGGCAACGAGTCCGGCAACCAGATCGTGCGTGACGCCATCGCCGCGCTGGTCAAGCAGACCGGTTCGATCGAGCAGGCCGCAGGCAAGCTGGGCATCAGCGACCTGAACCCGGACAACGCCGATCACGAGTTCTGATCCCCGTAGCACCTGGCAAAAAGGCGACCTTCGGGTCGCCTTTTTCATGCCCGGCAGGTTCGCCTCGCACCCAGCCGCCCCCCAAGGCCCGACTTGCTCTGGGTCAAACCAAACGATAATTCCTCTTATTCAATCCAGGCTGCCCTGTTAGACTTTGCGCCCTTGTTTTGCTCGTCTTGCAGGATGTCCGATGCCTTCGTTGCCGCTTCGCTGGTCCGCTCTGTTCATGGCCCTGTGCCTGAGTGCCTGCGATGATGCGCCGCGCTTTACCCAGGCCGAACCCGGTGAAGCCCGTGCCGGCGGCGCGACCACGGTGAACAAGAGCGATCGCAACGCCTTTTCCCTGCCCTCGGCCAACCTGCCGCCTACTCGCCGCCTGGATTTCAGCGTCGGCAACAGCTTTTTTCGCAGCCCCTGGGTCATAGCCCCATCCACCACCACCGCCCGTGATGGCCTGGGCCCGCTGTTCAACACCAATGCCTGCCAGAACTGCCACGTCAAGGACGGCCGCGGCCATCCGCCAGCGCCCGATGCGCTGAACGCGGTGTCGATGCTGGTGCGCCTGTCGATTCCGGATACCCCGGCCCTGGCCAAGCTCATCGAACAAGTCGGTGTGGTGCCTGAGCCGGTGTATGGCGGGCAGTTGCAGGACATGGCCATTCCCGGTGTCGCCCCGGAAGGACGGGTGCGGGTCGACTACGAGCCGGTGCCGGTACGCTTCAAGGACGGCACCCTGGTGGAACTGCGCCGGCCCAGGTTGCAGATCACCGACCTGGGCTACGGCCCGATGCACCCGGACACGCGCTTCTCGGCCCGAGTGGCACCGCCGATGATTGGCCTCGGGCTGCTGGAGGCGATTCCCGAAGAGGCGATCCTGGCCAACGCCAAGCCGGCCAGCAACAACGCCATTGCCGGCCGGCCCAACTGGGTCTGGGACGATGCCCGGCAACAGACCGTGCTCGGGCGATTTGGCTGGAAAGCCGGGCAGCCGAACCTCAATCAACAAAATGTTCACGCGTTTTCTGGTGATATGGGCCTGACCACCGGCCTGAGGCCCTTCGATGACTGCACCGACGCGCAAACCGCCTGCAAACAGGCCCCCAACGGCAATGGCCCGGACGGTGAGCCGGAGGTCAGTGACAATATCCTGCGCCTGGTGCTGTTCTACACGCGCAACCTGGCGGTGCCGGCGCGGCGTGATGTCGACTCGCCTCAGGTGCTGGCCGGCAAGAATCTGTTCTACCAGGTCGGTTGCCAGTCCTGTCACACCCCAAGCTTCACCACCGCGGCCAATGCCGCGGAACCCGAACTGGCCAACCAGTTGATTCGCCCTTACAGCGACCTGCTGCTGCATGACATGGGCGAAGGCCTGGCGGACCACCGCAGCGAGTTCAAGGCCAGCGGCCGCGACTGGCGCACCGCGCCGCTGTGGGGCATCGGCCTGACCGAAACCGTCAGCGGCCACACCCAATTCCTGCATGACGGCCGGGCCCGCAACCTGATGGAAGCGGTGCTCTGGCATGGCGGCGAAGCCGAAGGCGCAAAACAGCAGGTGCTGGCCTTCAATGCCGAGCAGCGTGCCGCGTTGCTGGCCTTCCTGAATTCTCTATAACGCTCGACTCATACGTTTCTCCACAATAAAGGGAGCCCGAACATGTTCCGCCCCAAACTGCTGTTCACCAGCCTTGCCGCACTCGCCCTGGGCGCCTGTTCGCCCCAGGACCCTCAAGCCGTAACCTCGGCAGCCATCGCCAAGCAGGTGATCCTGCCGACCTACAGCCGCTGGGTCGACGCCGACCGCCAACTGGCCATCAGCGCCTTGGCCTTCTGCGAAGGCAAGCAGAACCTGGAGACCGCCCGTGCCGATTTCCTCCACGCGCAGAAAGCCTGGGCCGAGCTGCAACCGCTGCTGATCGGCCCGCTGGCCGAGGGCAACCGTTCCTGGCAGGTGCAGTTCTGGCCGGACAAGAAAAACCTGGTAGGGCGTCAGGTCGAGCAACTGGTCACCGCCAGCCCGCAGATCGATGCCGCTGCGCTGGCCAAGTCCAGTGTGGTGGTGCAGGGCCTGTCGGCCTATGAGTACATCCTCTTCGACAGCAAGATCGACATGGCCAACAGCGAGCAGAAAGCCCGCTACTGCCCGTTGCTCAGCGCCATCGGCGAACGCCAGAAGCAACTGGCCGAAGAGATCCTGGCCAGCTGGAACACCAGTGACGGCATGCTGGCGCAGATGAGCAAGTTCCCCAACCAGCGCTACGCCGATTCCCATGAAGCCATCGCCGACTTGCTGCGGGTCCAGGTCACGGCTCTAGATACCCTGAAGAAGAAGCTCGGCACCCCCATGGGCCGCCAGACCAAGGGCATCCCGCAGCCGTTCCAGGCCGATGCCTGGCGTAGCCAGTCGTCGCTGCAAGGTCTGGAAGCCAGCCTCAGCGCGGCCCAAACCGTCTGGGCCGGGGTCGATAACAAGGGCCTGCGTGGCCTGCTGCCGGCCGAGCAGAAGCCGTTGGCCGACAAGATCGACGCCGCCTACGCGGCCTCGCTGAAACTCTTTGCCAGCACCCAGCGCTCGCTGACCGAAATGCTCAATGACGACGCCGGTCGCCAGCAACTGAGCGATCTGTATGACAGCCTCAACGTGGTCCATCGCCTGCACGAAGGCGAGCTGGCCAAGGCGCTGGGTATCCAGCTGGGCTTCAACGCCAACGACGGTGACTGATGATGCTGCGACGTCAGGCTTTGGCGCTGGGCAGCCTGCTGCTCAGCGCGGTGACCTTGGGCGGCTGGACGCTGTTCAGGCAAAAGGACAAGCAGCCCTTGCTGCTTTCGGCCAGGGACGATGGTGACGGCAAGCACTATGCCGTCGGGTATCGACTGGACGGCAAGCAAGTCTTTGCCACCCAGGTCGGCCAGCGTTGCCATGACATCATCAATCACCCGCAGTTGCCCATCGCCCTGTTCGTGGCGCGGCGCCCGGGCACCGAAAGCTACCTGATCGACCTGCGCGACGGCCGTCTGCTACAGACCCTGGTGTCCCGGGCCGACCGGCATTTCTATGGCCATGCGGTGATCCACAAGAGCGGCGAATGGCTGTACGCCACCGAGAATGACACCCGCGATCCGGGCCGGGGCCTGCTTGGCGTGTATCGCTTCGAAGGCGAACGCCTGGTGCACAGCGGCGAGCTGTCGACCCATGGCATCGGCCCGCACCAGGTGTCGTGGATGCCTGATGGCGAGACCCTGGTGGTGGCCAATGGCGGTATCCGTACCGAGGCCGAGAGCCGGGTGGAGATGAACCTCGATGCCATGGAGCCAAGCCTGGTGCTGATGCGGCGCGACGGCAGCCTGCTGAGTAAGGAAACCCTGGCCCAGCAGATGAACAGCGTGCGCCACATGGGGATCGCCAGCGACGGCACCATTGTCACGGGGCAGCAATTTATGGGCGCCGCCCATGAGTCCTCGGAACTGCTGGCGATCAAGCGCCCGGGCCAGCCCTTCGTGGCCTTCCCGGTGCCCGAGCAGCAGCTGCAGGCCATGGGGCACTACACCGCCAGTGTCGCCGTGCACAGCGAGCTGCGGCTGGTGGCCCTGACGGCGCCACGGGGCAATCGCTTCTTTATCTGGGACCTGGACAGCGGCGCGGTACGGGTCGACGCGCCATTGCCGGACTGCGCCGGGGTGGGTGCGGTGGCCGATGGTTTTGTGGTGACCTCGGGGCAAGGTCGTTGCCGTTTCTATGATTGCCGCCAGGCGCAGATCACCGCCAAGCCCCTGGAGCTGCCGGCCGGTCTCTGGGACAATCACCTGCATCTGGTCTGAAGCCCTCGCCGGTATCGAACGGGCGGCTAGTTCTGCAACAGGGAAAACCAAAAGCCTCGCAATGCGAGGCTTTTGACTATGGGGAGATGGATTCAGCTCTGGGGTTTCAAGCCCTGGGTCATGCCGAACATGAACAGCAGCAGATCATGATCGGGCCTGGCCGCCACCGAGGTCTTGGCGACCCGTGGCAACGGACAATGGCCGCCTTGAGCGGCGCTGAGTACCTGCATTCGCGGCTGCTCCCAGACAACCACGGCCAGAGAAGCAACTGCCAAGGCTCCTGCCAGGAACAAACCTCGTGCAATTTCTAGCTTCATAGCTATAAACCTTTGATGGAGCTGCCAAACACCGTTTTGTAAAAGTAGTAGAGCTTTTGCCAATCCGCGTCGTTCCACGACGAATGGCGACGCAACTGCTTGAGGTCGTGGGCGGCAGCTCGCTGGCTGCTCAGGCGCTGGCGGCACTTTTCGAAATCCAGCAGTGCAACGCTCGGGCGGGCCTGTTCACCCTCTCCCTCAACCCGCACGAAAACATGCTTGGCATACAAACAGCCATGTTGCCAACGCCCCTTATGCATGCGCGCCAGGGTCGTTGCCAGCTCCTGCAGTAACCGATCATGAAAGGCTTCGCCAAAGCGCTCACGCTCTCCAGCGGCGTACCAGTGGTCGATTTCCACAAAACCTTCGAGCGCTGCGGTGACCAACAAGGCCTGCCATTGGTGTTCGGGGCCACGACGGGCACCGCAGAACACCAGTTCCGGCACGCCGACATCCAGCAGGCGCAAGCCTTGCAGGGCAGCAAGCTCGCGCAGGACAGTCGGCCGACCGAAAGGATGCTGCCAGCTGCGGTAAATATGCCCGATCTGCCGCTTGGCATAGAGCAAGCGACCACTGCTGCTCAGAATGCGCTGGACACCACTCTCGCCACCTCGCCGCTGGTTGGGTTCCTCGACCCATTCACCCTGCTGGTTCCAGAAGTGTTCGAAGCAATCCGTGGGCGCAGCATCCATCTGCGAAGCACATTCAACGGTCATTCTCTTACCTCTTGCGTAGTACGTAGACCCGCCACATGGCGTAGAGCGGAAAGAAGTCCAGGTGTTCCTGGACACGAAAACCGGCTTGCCTGAATTCTTCTTCGACCGTGGCCGCCGGTAACACGAAACGATTCTGGTAACCCTGCTGCCCAGTTTCCGACTGCCGCTTGCGCTCCATGCGCTTGCGCTTCCAGGCCTTGAAGTTGCCATCAACCCACAGCGAGATGATCACGCTGTCGCGGCTAACCCGCTGAAACTCCCGTAGTAGAGCCATACGGTGCTCGGCTTGGCCTATATGGTGCAACAGCCGCATGGAGAAAATGCAGTCCACGGCGTTATCCGGCAAATCGATGGCAAATGCCGATGTTTGCAAGGCTCGTACCCGCTTCACCACTTCGGCCGGTTGCGCCACCGTGGCGGTGCTGAGCATAGCCGCTGAGTTGTCGGCGCCAATGATGACTCTATTGCTTTTCTCGGCCAGCAACGGCCAGAAACGACCTGCACCACAGGGCAGGTCCAGCACCAGGCCCGGCTCCCCGGCCAGGCTCAGGGCCGTACGCGCCAGTTGCTCATCACGCCTGTGGGACAGGCGTCGCGCCAAGCCATCCTGATGCTTGAGCAAATACTCCTGGGCGTGTTGGGCATCGTATTTGTCGGAAAACTCCAACTTGATCGGGGCAGCCATCGCAAGTCTCCTGCAATTGATGGCGCCACCTTAGGTCCGACCGTGTCAGTTGCAGGTCATCCCCTTGTGAAAACTTCGTGCTGTCCAACCCGGAAATATTTCAGCGTTTTACAGGCAGCAAACGCTGGCCTGGGGCCACTTTAAGCGAAAAATCGACAAGTGACTGTCCCTGAAAAACCGGTCCAGTCACCAAAAGTCATGCCTTGGCCGAATCCAGCTGAACGTAAAAACGACAGCCATTGGGGGTCATGGTGCTAAGGCTGACACTCCAGCCCTGGTTCTCGCAGATCCGCTGGACCAGGGACAGGCCCAGGCCCAATCCTTCGCCACGTTTTTCATCCCCGCGCACGAATGGCTGGAACATTGCCTCGCGCTTCTCCTCGGGAATGCCCACGCCACTGTCTTCCACCACAAAGCCACCCGGCTCCAGGCTCAGGCGGATATAGCCCTGCTCGGTGTAATGCAGGGCATTGCGCAACAGGTTGCCCATGACCGCGTGCAGGAAGGTGGCGTTGTAACGCTCATCACCCGGCTGGCCTGGCTCGAAGATCAGCTCGATGCCCTTGGCCTTGATCGAGTCGCTCCAGATCCCGATCAGGTCGTTGGCCGCCTGCCCCAAGGTCAGTTGCGGCGACATGCTGGCGTCTTCACGCTGGGCACGGGCCAGCATCAGGAAGGTCTGCACCAGCTCGCGCATCTCTTCGCAGGCCCTGGCAATGCGCTCGACCTGGGCGCGACCACGCGAGTCCAGGGCCGGATTTTCCAACAGCAGCTCGCAGGAGGTGGCCAGCACCATTAGCGGCGTGCGCAGTTCGTGACTGACATCGCTGGTAAACAGCCGCTCGCGATTCAGCGCCTGACGCAAACGCCCCAGGGTCGCATCGAAGGCGATGGCCAGTTCGCCCACTTCATCCGCCGCATAATCGGGCGCCAGAGGCGGTGCCAGGCCCAGTAGCTGATCCCGGTGTCGCACCTGGCGAGCCAGGCGCACCACCGGCGCCATCACCCGGCGTGCCAGGATCCAGCCGAGAAACACCGCCAGCGCCAGGCTGAGGACGAAGCCCACCAGCACCACCGCGAACAGCACCCGCTCGCGCTCTTCGAAATCGCTCTGATCCTGCAGCAGCACATAACGCCGGCCGTCCACCACTTCGACCATGGCGTGATAGGACAGCTGCTCGCGGAACACTTCGTGAAACCCCGGGTCCAGGTGGCGCAGGTCCTTGGGCAGGTTGAAATCGCCAGGGCCACCGCTGTAGTAGAACAGCTGGTCGGGCTCGGGACGGTGGCTCCAGTCGCCGACGTTGTCCATCAGCAGCAGGCGTTGCAGGTCGCCCCCCAGGCCCGCGGAGATGAGTTTCTCCTCCACCAGGTGCACGGTTGCCACGATGCCCATGGCGAAGGCTCCCGCCACCAACGCACTCATCAAGGCAAAGGCGATGATGATGCGCTGGGCCAGGCTCTGCTTAAACTCCATCACGGCCCTCGGCCAGGCGGTAGCCGACACCATGCACCGTTTGCAGCAAGGGCTTGGCGAACGGTTTGTCGATCACCTGGCGCAACTGGTGCACATGGCTGCGCAGGCTGTCGCTGTCCGGGCAGTCGTCGCCCCACAGGGCTTCTTCGAGGATTTCCCGGCGTAACACATGGGGGCTCTTCTGCATCAGCACCGCCAGCAGTTTGAGACCTACCGGGTTGAGCTTGAGCAGGCGTCCTTCGCGGGTGACTTCCAGGGTGTCGAGGTCATAGCTCAGGTCGGCGACTTGCAGCGTCCTGCGGCCACCACCCTGGGTACGGCGCATCACCGCCTCGATCCGCGCCGCCAGCTCCGACAGGGCGAAGGGCTTGAGCAGGTAGTCGTCGGCCCCGGACTTGAAGCCCTGGAGACGGTCGTCCAACTGATCGCGAGCGGTGAGCATGATCACCGGGGTGTCGCGCCGGGCATCTTCGCGCAGGCGCTTGCACAGGGTGAAGCCATCGATCCCCGGCAGCATGATATCGAGCACGATCAGGTCGTAATGCTCGGTGGCGGCCAGGTGCAAACCGGACAGCCCGTCCTGGGCGCAATCCACGGTATAGCCCTTGAGCCCCAGGTAATCTGCCAGGTTGGCGAGAATATCGCGGTTGTCTTCAACCAGTAGAATTCGCATCGACTCTCTCTCCGAACACATTGCGGCCGTCTTGGCTCGCGCAGCTTAAGGCCAAGTCCGGCTCGCCGCCAGCCTTGGCCAACCACACTTGAGGTAGTTTGCCGCGCATCGGGGCTTAACGAGTTTTTCACCAGAGGTTCACAACCTGACTACAGGGACAAGCCCAGACTGCGGGCCGTTTGCCCACAAGGAACACCCCCCGATGGACCTTCTCAAGACCGCTCCAGCACGCCTGGTGCTATTGCTGACCAGCACCTGGCTGGCGATTTTCCTCCTGACCCGCAGCGTCCTGCTCATCACTCACCTCGACGAAGCCGGTAGCGGCCTGCTGCCGGTGTTCACCCTCGGCCTGCTCTACGACCTGGGTTTCCTGGCCTACGCCGCCCTGCCCCTGGGCCTCGGCCTATTGCTCTGCCCGCCGGCCCTGTGGCGCCGTCGCGGGATGCGCTGGTTGTTGCAGGGCCTGTTCAGCCTGAGCCTGTTCGCCATGCTGTTCACCGCCGTGGCCGAATGGCTGTTCTGGGACGAGTTCGGCGTGCGTTTCAACTTTATCGCCGTCGACTACCTGGTGTACTCCGACGAGGTCTTGAACAACATCCTCGAGTCTTATCCGATCGGGCTGCTGATGAGCCTCCTGGCCCTGGCCGCGCTGGTCCTCAGCCTGCTGCTGCGCAAACCGCTGCTAGCCGCCCTGAATGCACCACTGCCAGCTTTGCGCGGGCGCCTGCTCGGCGCCCTGGGCTTGCTGCTGGTGGCCGGCGCCAGCCTGCAGTGGCTGAGCCAGGACAGCCCCCGGGCCCAGGGTGGCAACGCCTACCAGAATGAGCTGGCGAGCAATGGCCCGTACCAGTTCTTCGCCGCGTTTCGCAATAACGAACTGGACTACCAGCAGTTCTACCGCAGCTTGCCGGCCGAGGTGGTGGCCCGGCAGATGCGCGCCGAACTCGCCGAACCCAATGCCCGCTTCATCGGCCAGGACCCGCTGGATATCCGTCGCGCCATCGATAACCCGGGCACCCCGCGCAAGCCGAACATCGTGCTGGTAACCCTGGAAAGCTTCAGCGCCAAGTACATGGGCAGCAACGGCGACGCGCGCAACCTGACCCCCAACCTCGATGCCCTGCGCGCCCAGAGCCTGTACTTCAACAATTTCTACGCCACGGGCACCCGCACCGATCGCGGCCTGGAAGCCATCACCCTGGCAATCCCGCCAACGCCCGGACGCTCGATCGTCAAGCGCATCGGGCGCGAAAGCGGCTTTGCCAGCCTCGGCCAGCAACTGCAGGCGGTGGGCTACGACAGTGTGTTCGTCTATGGCGGGCGCGGCTACTTCGACAATATGAACGCCTTCTTCAGCGGCAACGGCTACCGGGTGGTGGACCAGAGCAGCGTCGACGAGTCCGAGATCCACTTCAAGAACGCCTGGGGCATGGCCGACGAAGATCTGTACGCCCAGACCCTGAAACTGGCGGACGCCGACTATGCCCAGCAGCGGCCCTTCCTGCTGCAACTGATGAGCACCTCCAACCATCGCCCATACACCTACCCTGACGGTCGGATCGACATCAAATCCGGCAATGGCCGTGACGGTGCAGTCAAATACACCGACTACGCCATCGGCGAGTTCCTCAAGGCGGCGCGGCAGAAACCCTGGTTCGACAACACCATTTTCGTGTTCGTCGCCGACCACACTGCGGGCAGCGCCGGCAAGGAAGACCTGCCCATCAGCAACTACCAGATCCCCCTGTTCATCTATGCCCCCGGGTTGATCCCGGCGCGGGAAAGCGCCCAGCTGGCCAGCCAGATCGATCTGGCGCCAACCTTGCTGGGCCTGCTGAACCTGGATTACGAGTCGACCTTTTTCGGCCGCAACTTGCTGCAGGACAACCCGCTGCCGCCCCGGGTACTGGTGGGCAACTACCAGCACCTGGGCCTGTTCGACGGTCAGGACCTGGCAATTCTCAGCCCGCGCCAGGGGCTGCGCCGGCATGACCAGGCCCTGGGAGCCAGCCAGGAATCCCGGGCAGCGGACAACGACCCACTGATCCAGCGCGGCATCAGCTATTACCAGAGCGCCAGCTACGGCTTCAAACAGCAGCTGCTGGGCTGGAAGGCGCCCAAGGCCACGGCGGGCGAACTGAGCCAGCGCTGACGCCCGGCGCCGGCAAACCCGTTCCTGACGACAGGAGCGGGCTCACCCGCCAAGCCCCTGCTGCCAAGCGCTTTGTGCAGATGTAAAAAAGCCCCGCCGGTTTTCACCGGCGGGGCTTTTTAGTTGCAGGGGTAAGGCTGGCTTACATCATGCCGCCCATGCCACCCATGCCGCCCATGTCTGGCATGCCGCCGCCAGCTGGAGCATCTTTCTTCGGAGCCTCGGCCACAGCGGCTTCGGTGGTCAGGATCAGACCGCCGATGGAAGCAGCAGCTTGCAGTGCCGAACGGGTTACCTTGGTTGGGTCCAGGATGCCCATTTCGATCATGTCGCCGTATTCACCGGAAGCAGCGTTGTAACCGAAGTTACCTTTGCCGTTCTTCACTTCGTTGACCACAACGCTTGGCTCGTCACCGCTGTTGGCGGCGATCTGACGCAGCGGAGCTTCAACGGCACGGCGCAGAACCGCGATACCTACGTCCTGGTCAGCGTTGTCGCCTTTCAGGTCGACGAGTGCTTGCAGGGCACGGATCAGGGCCACGCCACCGCCAGGCACCACGCCTTCTTCAACGGCCGCACGGGTAGCGTGCAGGGCGTCTTCAACGCGGGCTTTCTTCTCTTTCATTTCAACTTCGGAGCCAGCGCCAACCTTGATCACTGCTACGCCGCCGGACAGCTTGGCCAGACGCTCCTGCAGTTTTTCACGGTCGTAGTCCGAGGAAGTCTCGGCCACTTGAGCACGGATCTGAGTGATGCGGGCTTCGATGTCGGACTGGTTGCCGGCGCCGTCGACCACGGTGGTGTTTTCCTTGGACAGGGTGACGCGCTTGGCGCTGCCCAGGTGCTCCAGGGTGGTGCTTTCCAGGCTCAGGCCGATCTCTTCGGAGATGACGGTACCGCCGGTCAGAACGGCGATGTCCTGCAGCATGGCCTTGCGACGATCGCCGAAGCCTGGTGCCTTGACGGCAGCGACCTTGACGATACCGCGCATGTTGTTCACCACCAGGGTGGCCAGGGCTTCGCCTTCAACGTCTTCAGCCACGATCAGCAGTGGGCGGCCGGCTTTGGCAACGGCTTCCAGCACAGGCAGCATTTCGCGGATGTTGGAGATCTTCTTGTCCACCAGCAGGATCAGCGGGCTGTCCAGCTCGGCAACCATGGTGTCTGGCTTGTTGACGAAGTACGGGGACAGGTAGCCACGGTCGAACTGCATGCCTTCAACGACCGACAGTTCGTTTTCCAGGCCAGTGCCTTCTTCAACGGTGATCACGCCTTCCTTGCCCACTTTCTCCATGGCTTCGGCAATGATGTCGCCGATGGAGTTGTCGGAGTTGGCGGAGATGGTGCCTACCTGAGCGATGGCCTTGGTGTCGGCGCATGGCTTGGACAGAGCCTTGAGCTCCTTGACCACAGCGATGGTGGCCTTGTCGATGCCGCGCTTGAGGTCCATCGGGTTCATGCCGGCAGCGACGGCTTTCAGGCCTTCGTTGACGATCGACTGAGCCAGAACGGTAGCGGTGGTGGTGCCGTCGCCAGCGTCATCGTTGGCACGGGAGGCAACGTCTTTGACCAGCTGCGCGCCCATGTTTTCGAAACGGTCTTCCAGTTCGATTTCCTTGGCTACGGAAACGCCATCCTTGGTGATGGTCGGAGCGCCGAAGCTCTTTTCCAGGATCACGTTACGGCCTTTCGGGCCCAGGGTAGCCTTTACCGCGTCAGCCAGGACGTTGACACCGGTGAGCATTTTCTTGCGGGCGGAATCGCCGAATTTAACTTCTTTAGCAGCCATGATCGATATTCCTTAAATACTGTGTAGTAGCGGGAAAATACGCGGGGAATCAGCCTTCGATAACAGCGAGAATCTCGTTCTCGGCCATTACCAGCAGATCTTCGCCATCGACTTTCACGGTGTTGCTGCCGGAGTACGGGCCAAACACCACTTTGTCACCCACTTTCACGGCCAGCGCACGTACTTCACCGTTGTCCAGCACACGGCCGGTGCCTACAGCGACGATTTCGCCACGGTTAGGTTTTTCAGCGGCCGAACCAGGCAGAACGATACCGCCGGCAGTTTTCGATTCTTCTTCGCTGCGACGGATGACGACGCGGTCATGCAGAGGACGAAGCTTCATTGTCGATCTCTCCTAATTGTGGTTTTCAGCGGCCGGTGTCGATACCGGCGGGTTAACAAATCCGGCGTGGCCGGTTGCGGCTCGACGAGCGAGACGCGGAAGTCTGTCTGGTGTCAGCACCAGAAACCTTGCGGTGACCGTTACATAAGGGCGCATAAGGTTATTACAAGGGCTGCTCGATGAATTTTTTTACATTGCCCGTGCAGAAACGAACACGGC
Organism: Pseudomonas sp. NFXW11; assembly: GCF_049887815.1. NCBI lineage: Bacteria > Pseudomonadati > Pseudomonadota > Gammaproteobacteria > Pseudomonadales > Pseudomonadaceae > Pseudomonas > Pseudomonas sp. NFXW11. Next base: position 273,933 of record NZ_JAGEKI010000008.1, read on the forward strand.
ACCCGAAGGTGCCGTGTTTTACCGCGCAACGCTTATGAATCGCGGCGCTCGAACTCGCCTTCGATCACGGCGGATTCACGCCCCAGCGGCTGCTGTGGCGCAGAGCCACCGCGGGCGGCGCGCATGTCATCGGCAAAAGCGCGCTGGCGCAGGGCCTGCTCCTCGGCACGCTGGCGCATTTTATTGGCCAGCAGACGACGACTGATCGGCAGCAGCATCAGCAGGCCGAATACATCACTGATAAAACCCGGCAGGATCAGCAAGCCGCCACCCAGAGCCAGCATCAGGCCCTCGAGCATCTGCTGAGCGGGCAGTTCGCCGCGGTTGATACTTTCACGGGCACGCAGGGCGGTGGCCAAGCCGGCCACGCGCAGCACCAGCACGCCGAGCAGCGAACCCAGGATGATCAGCAGCAGGGCCGGGAAAAACCCGATGGCCGAGCTGACCTTGACGAAGACGAACAGCTCCAGCACCGGGAACAGGAGAAAGAGCAACAGAAAAGGGCGCATCAAATGGTTTCCTCTACGGAAGAATGCCTTCCAGTAGACCGTAAATGACGTCGCCAATTCGTGAATTCAAGCATCCGCGGGGGGATTTTTCGGCCATTGATCGGCCCGGGCCAGGAAAACCAGGGCTTCGCGCACTTGTGTCGGCGTGTTGCAAGGCGCCTGGAACGGCAGCCAGTACAGCGCCTGGCCAATGCGCAGGTGCATGCCTTCGGTGTCGATCCCGGCCATAAGCGCAGGTTCGCGATCCGGCAGCCCGGTGAGCGTCACGTAGTGGGCGATGGCCTTGGCATGATCGCTGTTCATGTGCTCGACCATGCTCAACTCAGCCTTGCCGGCGAAAGGGTTGGCCAGGGTCACTTGATCGACCCAATGGATCGCGCCGAAACCGCCGATGTAGCGATGGCGCACTGGCTTGAGCACCCAGAAATCGAAATCGTGGGCCTGATGGTAGTTCTGCGATTCAGGGAAGTAGCGGTAGTAGCGTTCGGCGGCGGCCTCGATCTGCTCTGCATCGGCCAGCTTCTCGGCTTCGGCCAAGTAGGTCAGGCGCCCCACGGCCTGCACATCATCGGCATCACGCTCGCCCACCAGCAGCGAACACTTGGGGTCCTTCTGCAAATTGTGGGTGTGCTGGGCAATGCGGCTGATCAGGATCAGCGGCCGGCCCTCGGCGTCCAGGCAGTAAGGCACCACGGAACCGAAGGGAAAACCGGGCATGGCCTTGGAGTGCGTCGACAACACGCCACGGTATTCCTTGAGCAGCAATTCTCGTGCATTCTTGGCAGCTTCAACGCTCACTTTATGACTCCTTTTGTAAATTCCGTCTAAAACGGACGGGCGCCTGGAGCATTGTTCCAGCTACGCCAACGGGGCAATTCTCTTCTGCAGCCAGGCCAGATCCGGCAGCCGGTCGAGGTTCCTCGCAAAGGACCCTTTTCAACGACCTGCTAGCGGGACATGCGAATGCAACTCACTGACAAAGTAATCATTATCACCGGCGGTTGCCAAGGTCTGGGCCGCTCCATGGCCGAGTATTTCGCCGCCAAGGGCGCGCGGCTGGCCCTGGTCGACCTGAACCAGGAAAAACTCGACCAGGCCGTCGCCGCGTGCAAGGCCCTGGGCGTCGAGGCCCGTGCCTACCTGTGCAATGTCGCCGATGAAGAACAGGTGACCCATATGGTGGCCCAGGTCGCCGACGACTTCGGCGCCATCCATGGCCTGATCAACAATGCCGGGATTCTGCGCGACGGCCTGTTGCTCAAGGTCAAGGACGGCCAGATGACCAAGATGAGCCTGGCCCAGTGGCAGACGGTGATCGATGTCAACCTGACCGGGGTGTTCCTCTGCACCCGGGAAGTGGCGGCGAAGATGGTGGAGTTGAACAACAGCGGCGCGATCATCAACATCTCGTCGATTTCCCGCGCCGGCAATATCGGCCAGACCAACTACTCGGCGGCCAAGGCCGGCGTGGCAGCGGCCACCGTGACCTGGGCCAAGGAACTGGCGCGCTACGGGATCCGCGTGGCGGGCATCGCCCCGGGCTTTATCGAAACCGAAATGACCCTGGGCATGAAGCCCGAAGCGCTGGAGAAGATGACCTCAGGCATCCCGCTCAAGCGCATGGGCAAGCCGCAAGAGATCGCCCACTCGGCGGCCTATATCTTCGAGAACGACTATTACACCGGCCGTATCCTGGAGATGGATGGCGGTTTGCGGCTCTGACCTGTAACACCCGCTGTATGTGGGGCAGGCTTGCGGACGACTTCGCCGGCAAGCGGAACGCCGCCCGGCCAGTTCCTACAGCAGCCAGCCCGATGCAAGCTGGCTCTCAGCCAGGCCTGCTCCCCGCAGGCCAGTAGCGGCGGGGAGCGTTCGGGCGTCAGTCGTCGCTGATGGTGATGTTGGGCATCGCCGGTGCGGCGGCTTCCTGCAGGACGATGCGCGCGCCCACATGGCGCGCCAGTTCCTGGTAGACCATGGCAATCTGGCTGTCCGGCTCGGCGATCGCCGTTGGCTTGCCGCCGTCGGCCTGCTCGCGAATCAGCATCGACAGCGGCAGCGAGGCCAACAGCTCGACGTCGTACTGGCTGGCCAGCTTCTCGCCGCCGCCTTCGCCGAACAGGTGCTCGGCATGGCCGCAGTTGGAGCAGATATGCACCGCCATGTTCTCCACCACGCCCAGCACCGGGATATTGACCTTGCGGAACATCTCCACGCCCTTGCGCGCATCCAGCAGGGCCAGGTCCTGCGGCGTGGTGACAATCACCGCACCGGCCACCGGCACCTTTTGCGCCAGGGTCAGCTGGATATCGCCGGTGCCCGGCGGCATGTCGATCACCAGGTAGTCGAGGTTGCCCCAGTCGGTCTGGGTCACCAGTTGCAACAGGGCGCCGGAAACCATCGGGCCGCGCCAGACCATCGGCGTGTTGTCGTCGGTGAGGAAGGCCATGGACATCACCTCCACGCCATGGGCCTGGAGCGGCACGAACCACTTCTGGTCCTTGATCTTCGGCCGGGTGCCTTCGGCGATGCCGAACATGATGCCCTGGCTCGGGCCATAGATATCGGCGTCGAGAATCCCCACCTTGGCGCCTTCGCGGGCCAGGGCCAGGGCCAGGTTGGCGGCGGTGGTGGACTTGCCCACCCCGCCCTTGCCGGAAGCCACGGCGACCACGTTCTTGACGTTGGCCAGGCCGGGAATCTGCGCCTGGGCCTTGTGCGCGGAAATCTGGGTTTCGATCTCGACCTTGGCCGAACTCACGCCATCCAGGCCCTCGATGGCCAGTTGCAGCATCTGCGCCCAGCCGCTCTTGAACAGGTCGGCGGCATAACCCAGCTGCAGCTGGACGGTCACGCGGTCGCCCTGGACTTCGATGGCCCGCACGCAGCCGGCGCTGACCGGGTCCTGGTTCAGATAAGGGTCGGTGTACTGGCGAAGAACGGCTTCCACCGCTGCGCGATTGACGGCGCTCATGGGCAACTCCGATAACAAGACAGGAAAATCAGCCGGCTATCCTACGCCGCCGGCTGGGTTGTGGCGAGGGAGCTTGCCCGCTTTCAGGGCACGTCGAAGGGTGAAAAATCCGCGCTGGCGTTTTATAGTGGCCGACCTTCGTTTCATCAAGTAGCCGAGCCCCATGTCCGAGCCACGCAAGATCCTCGTCACCAGCGCCCTGCCCTATGCCAATGGTTCCATCCACCTTGGCCACATGCTCGAGTACGTCCAGACCGACATGTGGGTGCGCTTCCAGAAGCACCGCGGCAACCAATGCATCTATGTCTGCGCCGACGACGCACACGGCTCGGCCATCATGTTGCGCGCGGAAAAGGAAGGCATCACCCCGGAACAGCTGATCGCCAATGTCCAGGCCGAGCACAGCGCCGACTTTGCCGACTTCCTGGTGGACTTCGACAACTTCCACTCGACCCACGCCGAAGAAAACCGTGAGTTGTCGAGCCAGATCTACCTCAAGCTGCGGGATGCCGGGCATATCGCCACGCGCTCCATCACCCAGTATTTCGACCCGGAAAAGAAAATGTTCCTGGCCGACCGCTTCATCAAGGGCACTTGCCCGAAATGCGGCACTGAGGACCAGTACGGCGACAACTGCGAGAAATGCGGCGCCACCTATGCCCCGACCGATCTGAAGGATCCGAAGTCGGCGATCTCCGGCGCCACCCCGGTGCTCAAGGAGTCCCAGCACTTCTTCTTCAAGCTGCCGGACTTCCAGCAGATGCTGCAAAGCTGGACCCGCAGCGGCACCCTGCAGGACGCCGTGGCCAACAAGATCGCCGAATGGCTGGACGCCGGCCTGCAGCAGTGGGACATCTCCCGCGATGCGCCGTACTTCGGCTTCGAGATCCCGGATGAGCCGGGCAAATACTTCTACGTGTGGCTGGATGCGCCGATCGGCTACATGGCCAGCTTCAAGAACCTCTGCGCCCGTCGTCCGGAGCTGGACTTCGATGCGTTCTGGGGCAAGGACTCCAGCGCCGAGCTGTACCACTTCATCGGCAAGGACATCGTCAACTTCCACGCCCTGTTCTGGCCCGCCATGCTGGAAGGTGCCGGCTACCGCAAGCCCACCGCCATCAACGTGCACGGCTACCTGACGGTCAACGGGCAGAAGATGTCCAAGTCCCGCGGTACCTTTATCAAGGCCCGCACCTACCTGGAGCACCTGGCGCCGGAATACCTGCGCTACTACTACGCCTCCAAGCTGGGCCGCGGCGTCGACGACCTCGACCTGAACCTCGAAGACTTCGTGCAGAAGGTCAACTCCGACCTGGTGGGCAAGGTGGTGAACATCGCCAGCCGTTGCGCCGGCTTCATCCACAAGGGCAACGCCGGGCTATTGGTGGCCCAAAACGCCGCGCCCGAGCTGACCGACGCTTTCCTGGCCGCCGCGCCAAGCATCGCCGACGCCTATGAAGCCCGTGATTTTGCCCGTGCCATGCGCGAAACCATGGCCCTGGCAGACCGCGCCAACGCCTGGATCGCCGACAAGGCGCCCTGGTCGCTGAACAAGCAGGAAGGTAAGCAGGATGAAGTCCAGGCCATCTGCGCCACCGGCATCAACCTGTTCCGCCAGCTGGTGATCTTCCTCAAGCCGGTGCTGCCGCTGCTGGCCGCCGACGCCGAGGCCTTCCTCAACGTTCCGGCGCTGACCTGGAACGACCACCAGCAGTTGCTGGCCAACCATCAGCTCAACGAATTCAAGCCGCTGATGACGCGGATCGACCCGGTAAAAGTACAAGCCATGACCGACGCCTCCAAAGAAGACCTGGCCGCCAGCCAGACCGATACCAGTGCCCCCCAGGGCAACGGCGAACTGGTCAAGGACCCACTGTCCGCGGAAATCGACTTCGATGCCTTCGCCGCCATCGACCTGCGCGTTGCCTTGATCGTCAAGGCCGAACATGTGGAAGGTGCGGACAAACTGCTGCGCCTGACCCTGGATATCGGTGATGAGCAGCGCAATGTGTTCTCCGGGATCAAGAGCGCCTACCCGGACCCGTCCAAGCTCGATGGTCGCCTGACCATGATGATCGCCAACCTCAAGCCGCGGAAAATGAAGTTCGGCATCTCCGAGGGCATGGTGATGGCGGCCGGCCCTGGCGGTGAAGAAATCTACCTGTTGAGCCCGGACAGCGGTGCCAAGCCCGGCCAGCGGATCAAGTAAGCTTCCCCGCAGGTCCTCCATCCCCCCGTCGCGCCCAGGCGCAACGGGGGGATTTGCATATCTGGCGCCCCTGCGCCTGCGGGGGAGTTTGCCTACGCTTGAGGAACCACCTGTGCGCACCGGCCTCGACCATGACTGACTTTCTGCTCGCCCTTGTCGGCACCGCCCTGATCAACAACTTCGTGTTGCAATGGCCGCTGGGCGCCGACTCGGTACTGCACACCCCGGCCAGCGTCACCCGGCCACAGATCCATGCCCTGGGCCTGGCCACCACGCTGTTGATGCTAGTCAGCAGCCTGCTGGGGCAGCTCCTCTATCTTGGCGTGCTGCAGCCCTGGCACCTGCAATCGCTGCAGTTGATGGTTTGGCTGCCTCTGGTTCTGCTGCTGATCGGGCCCTTGCTGAAACTGCTGGCCCGGGCCTTGCCGCAACTGCCCTTCGCTGGCCTCGGGCCCTTGCTGCTGGGCAACGCGGGAACGCTCGGCCTGTTGCTGATGGCCAGCCGCGACGCGCTCGATATGGCAACCCTGTGCGCCATGAGCCTGGGTGCCGGGTTGGGTTTCTGGCTGGTGCTGAGCCTATTTGGCGACCTGCGCCAGCGTATTTCCAACAACGATGTTCCCCTGCCCTGGCGTGGCCTGCCGATCGACCTGATCAGTGCCGGCCTGCTGGCAGTGGCGTTTCTCGGCTTCAACGGACTGAGCAAAACATGAGTCTGATTCAACGCATCGACGCCCTTCTGCCCCAGACCCAGTGCGGCAAGTGCGGTCATCCTGGATGCCAGCCCTACGCTCAGGGCATTGCCAATGGCGAGGCCATCAACAAGTGCCCGCCCGGCGGTGCGGAAACCATCGCCGCCCTGGCGCAACTGTTGCACTTGCCGGTGGTGGATCTGGACCGCAGTCGTGGCGAGGGCCCGGCCCAGGTCGCGCATATTCGCGAGGCCGAATGCATTGGCTGCACCAAGTGCATCCAGGCCTGCCCGGTGGACGCCATAGTCGGCGCGGCGAAATGGATGCACAGCGTGCTGGTGGATGAATGCACCGGCTGCGACCTGTGCGTGGCGCCTTGCCCGGTGGACTGCATCGATATGCTGCCGTTGACCGGGCCGGCAGCCGTGCCGATGGTCGGCGGCCTGGCCCACGACGCCGAACAGTTGCAGGCCCGCAGCAGCAGGCGCGACCAGGCGCGACGCCGCTTCGAACAACGCAACCAGCGCCTGCAACGGGATGAAGCCCGGCGCCTGGCCGAACGCCAGGCCCGCGCGCAGCGTGCCACGCCAGCCGCCGACAGCAGCGAGAATCCGATGCAGGCCGCCATTGAACGGGTGCGAGCACAGAAAGCCGCAGCGGCCGATGCCGCGTTGAAGAAAGCCAAGATCGAGCTGGCCATGAGTCGGGCGCAGTTGAACAAGTCGCTCAAGGCGTTCGGCCATCCACCGACCTTCGAGCAGCAGACGCAATTGATCGTGCTGCAACGCCAGTTCGAAGCTGCCGAACAGGCCCTGGCCCAGCTGGAACCCCAGGCACCTGTCGCTCCCGCCCCGGCGCCCAAGGACGCCCACCTCAAGCGGGCGAAAATCCTCCTGGCAACCCGTCGCGCCGAACTGAAAAAAGCTCAGGCGGCGCACGCCTCGAGCGCCGAACTGGCAACCTTGAGCGCCGCCCTGGCGGCCGCCGAACAAGCCCTGCACGCCGCCGAGGACGCCTGCGGCAAACCGGCACCGGTGCTGACCCGAATCGAAAAACGCCCGATCGATCCTCAGCTGCGACAACTCAAGACCGAGCTGGCCTATGCCCGTGCCGACCTGAACAAATTGCAGCGCCAGCCCGACAGCAGCGCCGAGCAATTGGCCCAGGCCCAGGCACGGCTGGACGAGGCCGAACGCCAGGTAGCGGCCCATGCTGCCGGTTGACAGCCTCGACCCGCGCCTGCGCCAGGCCATGCAGCGGGTGCTGCTGGCCACGTTGCCGGGGCTGCTGGTGCTGTTCTGGTTCTACGGCTGGGGGGTGCTGTTCAATCTGCTGCTGAGCGCCGCTGGCGCCCTGGCCATGGAAGCCTGGGTACTGTGCCTGCGCCGGCGCCCGGTGCTGCCCGCCCTTAGTGATGGCAGCGCCCTGGTCAGCGCCACATTGCTGGCCCTGGCACTGCCGCCCTACAGCCCTTGGTGGTTGCCGCTCTGCAGCGCCGCCAGCGCCATCCTGCTGGGCAAGCAGCTGTACGGCGGTGTCGGCCAGAACCCCTTCAACCCGGCCATGCTCGGCTATGCCCTGGCCTTGCTGTGCTTCCCGCAATCGATGAATCACTGGCCCGCACCGCAAGCCATGGATTTGCTCAGTGGCCTGCAACAGGTTCTGGGAATGGCCAGTGATCTGCGTCCGGATGCCTGGGCCCAGGCTACGGCGCTGGACAGCCTGCGGATCAACAAAAGCCTGACCCTCGACGAACTCTTTGCCAGCAACCCCGCCTTTGGCCACTTCGGCGGCCGCGCCAGCGAATGGGTCAACCTGGGGTTTCTCGCCGGGGGGCTGTTTCTGCTCCAGCAGCGGATTATCAGTTGGCAGGCGCCGTTGGGCATGCTTGGCAGCCTGTTTCTCATCAGTTTGCTGTGCTGGAACGGTACGGGCTCCGACTCCCATGGTTCGCCGCTGTTTCACCTGCTGAGCGGCGCCAGCATGCTCGGCGCCTTCTTTATCGTCACCGAGCCGGTTTCCGGGCCCCGGGGGGCGAAGGCCCGCTTGCTGTTCGGCATAGGCGTGGGATTGCTCACCTACCTGATCCGCGTCTGTGGCAGCTACCCCGACGGAGTGGCGTTCGCCGTGCTGCTAATGAACCTGGCGGTGCCGGCCCTGGAGCGGCTGTGCGCCGCCGCGCCCAAGGAGCACAGCGCATGAAGCAGCTTCGCGGCCCGGCCTTGCTGTTGCTGCTGGCCATCCTCGGTATTGGCGCCACTCTGTGGCTGCAACAGGCCACTGCGCCGCGCATCGAAGCCGAACAGCGAGCCTTGCAGGCCCACCGCTTGCTGGACCTGTTGCCAGCCGGCAGCTATGACAATCAGCCCCTCGACCAACCGCTGCCCGTGGCCGAGGTGCAACTCGGCAACAGCCGCCTGCTGGACGGCTACTTGGCCACCCGCGCCGGCCAGCCCAGCGCCGTGCTGTTGCGCAGCCAGGTCAACGGCTACGCCGGCCCTATCGAACTGCTGATCGCAATCGACAGCCATGGCCGCCTACTGGGCAGCAAGACCCTCAGCCAGGACGAGACCCCTGGCCTGGGCGCGCGTATTGGCGAACACCCCAACAGCTGGTTGCAGGGTTTTAGCGGAAAGTCGCGTAATGATCCGGGCGACAGCGCCTGGGCCCTGAAGAAGGACAACGGCCAGTTCGACCAGATCGCCGGCGCCACCATCACCTCACGCGCGGTGATCAGCGCCCTGCACGATGCCCTGCGCTATTTCGACGAACACCGCCCGCAACTGCTGCCGGGGGAACCCCATGAATAAGCCTCTGGCCTTGCCCGGCCTGCTGATGCTGGCCCCGCTGATCGGCACCACAGATACCTGGGTCAAGGCCCTGGGCATGGCCCTGGCATCCTTGCTGTTGAGCAGCACCTTCGCTGCCGGCATGCACCTGCTGCGGCCCCACCTGCCAAGCCGCCTGCAAGGTCTGGCCAGTGCCCTGCTGGCTGCCGGCCTGGGCAGTTGCCTATGGCTGGCCGGGAAAGCCTGGAGCTATGAACTGCACCAGCAATTGAGCCTGTACCTGGGCCTGCTGGCCCTGCAATGCGTGATCCTGGAGCAGGCAGGTTTCTTCCAGCACCCTGGCCGCTGGCGCCTGGCTGCAGGGTTCTACAGTGCCTTGATGGTGCTGGGGGCCTTGCGTGAATTGCTGGGTAGCGGCGCCCTGGGCAGCCATCTGGGCTGGCTCGCTGGCCTGTCCGATGAGAGCACGGGCTGGGTCGTGTTACCTGACGGAGGATTGCACCTGCTGACCCTGGCCCCCGGGGGCTTTATCCTGCTGGGCCTGCTGCTGGCCGCACAGCGCGCCTGGGCCGGCTCTTCGCTTCTCAACCGACCGCCTTCGAGGAAATGAACCACCCATGAACGCTGCCAAACGCCTGGAAATATTTCGCCGGCTGCACGAAGACAACCCCGAGCCAAAAACCGAACTGGCCTACTCCTCGCCGTTCGAGTTGCTGATCGCGGTGATCCTCTCGGCGCAATCGACCGATGTCGGGGTCAACAAGGCGACGGCAAAGCTCTTCCCTGTGGCCAATACACCTGCGGCCATCCATGCCCTGGGCGTCGAAGGCCTGTCGGAATACATCAAGACCATCGGCCTGTACAACAGCAAGGCCAAGAACGTCATCGAAACCTGCCGCCTGCTGGTGGAGCGGCACAACAGCCAAGTGCCAGAAACCCGCGAAGAACTGGAGGCCCTGCCCGGAGTCGGGCGCAAGACCGCCAACGTGGTGCTCAACACCGCCTTCCGGCAACTGACCATGGCCGTGGACACCCATATCTTCCGGGTCAGCAACCGCACCGGGCTGGCCCCGGGCAAGAACGTGGTGGAAGTGGAAAAGAAGCTGCTCAAGTTCGTGCCCAAGGAGTTCCTGCTGGACTCCCATCACTGGCTGATCCTGCATGGCCGCTATGTGTGCCTGGCCCGCAAGCCCCGTTGTGGCAGTTGCCGAATCGAGGATCTGTGCGAGTACAAGCAAAAGACTTCCGACGATTGACAGAGCATTGACTTTGCCAATGAGTCGATTGAAAAAATCTTTTTTACCCGCCAGGAGAATATCGATATAAGGAGCGCCAATGGCAGTCCTAGCCTGGAGTTGACCTTATGAGCACTGGCAAAGAACAACTGGACGTAGAAGACGATTTCGTAGCGGCAGAAGCCGAAGAGGCCGAACCTGTAGTCGAAGTGGCGAAGACCAATCTGAGCAAGCGCCGCACCATCGACAATCTCCTGGAAGAGCGGCGTTTGCAGAAGCAACTGGCCGATTACGACTTTGATCTCTAATGGCAAAAGAACCTCCAAGCGGAGGTTTTTTTGTATCTCCACTCCTGCCAATCATGGCCGGTCAGCCTCCTTGCCTGACCGGCTCTAGCAATACCTCGTTGCGGCTAGCCCGTCATGCCAATTGATGGCGCTGGGCAAACTCGATCAGGTCGACCAGTGAACGGGCATTGAGTTTGGCCAGCAAGCGGCGCTTGTAGGTGCTGACCGTCTTGTTGCTCAAACACAGGCCCTCGGCGATTTCCTTGTTACTCATGCCGTTGGTGAGTTGTTTCAAGACGATCAACTCGCGCCCGGAAAGAAGTTCGATCATTTCTTCCTCGCTACTGATGCCCTGGCTTGAACGAAAGGTATGCAGTGCCTCGTTGGGGAAATAGCTGTACCCCGCCAAGACGGCTCGCACCGCGCTGATCAGCTCCGTGATGTCCTGTTGCTTGCACACATAGCCGGCGGCACCGGCCTGCATGCAGCGCATGGAAAAGGGTCCGGGTACTTGCAGGGTCAGCACCAGAACCTTGATCGGCATGCCCTTGGACATCAGCCGCGTTATAACTTCGAACCCGTCAAGCTGCGGGATACCGATATCCAGAATCAAGATATCGGGAACATATTCAAGAGCCAACTTCAGTGCATCCGTGCCGTTGTCCGTTTCTGCTACTACTTCGAAACCATGACGCTCCATCAACATACGCACGGCCAGACGAATAACAGGATGATCATCCACGATCAGTACTCTTTTCATAGGTCCATCCAAGTCCTGAGAGTTATTTTTAGAGCCAGCACAATACCCCAGAGAATTGACTCTGGCATCGCTCCACAAGGGGCTACGACCTAACGAGGACGATCCTTACAAACAATACCGAATTGCCTTACAAAATAATTTGGATAAAGGCTATACCACTGAAAATGCGCTTAGGAATAATCGCCAAACCAGCTACTATTTGTACTAATCAAGCCTTCTTGAAGCACCAGCTTGAGTAGCATTTACTACTCCTGGCGTTAAATAACATCCAACTATCGAGCAACTGTCGCAGCCCGCCGACAAACCGGAGAAAACAACTCCCGAAGGTTTTCAGGAATAAAAAAACCCCGCACTTGGCGGGGCTTTGTTGATCACACTCGGGTCATCAGACCAGCTTGCGACCCTTGTTCGCGGCAATCCGCATGCGCAGGGCATTGAGCTTGATGAAACCTGCTGCGTCCGCCTGGTTGTAAGCACCACCGTCTTCTTCGAAGGTGGCGATGTTGGCGTCGAACAGCGAATCATCGGACTTGCGACCGGTGACGATCACATTGCCCTTGTACAGCTTCAGGCGAACCACACCGTTCACATTGACCTGGGACGCGTCGATCATCTGTTGCAGCATCAGGCGCTCAGGGCTCCACCAGTAGCCGGTGTAGATCAGGCTGGCGTACTTGGGCATCAGCTCGTCTTTGAGGTGAGCCACTTCGCGGTCCAGGGTGATGGACTCGATGGCGCGGTGAGCACGCAGCATGATGGTGCCGCCAGGCGTCTCGTAGCAACCGCGGGACTTCATGCCCACATAGCGGTTCTCGACGATGTCCAGACGCCCGATGCCATGCTGGCCACCGATGCGGTTCAGGGTCGCCAGCACGGTGGCCGGGGTCATTTCCACGCCATCAATGGCGACGATGTCACCGTTGCGGTAGGTCAGTTCCAGGTACTGCGGGGCGTCGGGAGCCTTCTCCGGGGAGACGGTCCAGCGCCACATGTCTTCTTCGTGCTCGGTCCAGGTGTCTTCCAGCACGCCGCCTTCATAGGAGATGTGCAGCAGGTTGGCGTCCATCGAGTACGGCGACTTCTTCTTGCCGTGACGCTCGATCGGGATCCCGTGCTTCTCGGCGTAGTCCATCAGCTTCTCGCGGGACAGCAGGTCCCACTCGCGCCAAGGGGCGATCACTTTCACGCCTGGCTTGAGGGCATAGGCACCCAGCTCGAAACGCACCTGGTCGTTGCCCTTGCCGGTAGCGCCATGGGAAATGGCGTCGGCGCCGGTTTCATTGGCGATTTCGATCAAGCGCTTGGCGATCAACGGACGAGCGATGGAAGTACCCAGCAGGTACTCGCCTTCGTAGACGGTGTTGGCGCGGAACATCGGGAAGACGAAATCACGCACGAATTCTTCGCGCAGATCGTCGATGTAGATCTCTTTGACGCCCATGGCTTGCGCCTTGGCGCGGGCCGGCTCGACCTCTTCGCCTTGGCCCAGGTCAGCAGTGAAAGTCACTACTTCACAGTTGTAAGTATCCTGCAGCCACTTGAGGATCACCGAAGTGTCCAGGCCGCCCGAATACGCCAGAACGACCTTGTTAACGTCCGCCATGCCATCACTCCACGGGGTTGTACGGAAAGGCGGCAATTCTACCGATCCACGAGGATAATTTACAGAGGCGCGACAGCTTATGACGACCAAGCGACAGATTATGTCGAGCGAGCGACGACGACAGCCGTATCAGGAAGTCGCCGCAGCCTTGGGTGCAGCGGCTGCCTGAGGTGCCGGCGCTGGTGCTGCTGCTGGCTTTTCAGTAGGCGCGACCCGCTCCAGATGCACATTGACCCGACGATTCTTCGCCCGGTTGGCAGCATTGGTGTTGGGGGCCAGGGGATAGCGCTCGCCATGGAAGCGCACCACGATCTGGTTTTCCGCCAGGCCATTGGCCTTGAAGAACTCCATCACGGCCAAGGCCCGACGGCGCGACAGATCGCGATTGGTCAGGCGGTTGCCACTGTTGTCCGAGTGGCCATCAAGCTCGACATGATTGACCGTGGGATCGGCCTTGATGAAGTCCACCATCACCTGCAGCTTGGCCTTGGCCCGGGCATCCAGATCGATACCGCCGCCCGGGAAACCTATCTCGGCCTGCTTGACCTGCTCGTAGTTCATTGGCAGCAGCTTGGCCATGCAGCCTTGATAGTCACTGTAGGCCTTGCTGAATTTAACCGGCAGCAGGCGCACTTCGGACACCCCGCCCTCACGGGAAAAGTGCCGCACCACCGGGCTGCGCCCTTCCAGCAAGCCGGTGATCAGGCGACCGGCCTGCATCTGGTTGCTGTTGAACAGCACCCCATCGCTACCGGCCTTGACCGCGCCGAGGTTGATATCGCCGCGCCCAGGTTGCCAGGGGGCAGCGGCTGCAAGCAGGGTCGCCGAGCCACCCGCCTGCATCGGGTTGAAACTCTTGAGACGGAAGATCGCCTGCTCACCCGCGCGACGCACGAATTCGCCGGAACCGAAATCGGTCACGGGCTGGATCAGACGGCACTCGAACTTGTCGCCTTCGACCGTCCACTCAATGCTCTCCAGACGAGTCTGGAAAGTGAGAGCCATCGCGGGCAGGCTGGCAAACACACTGAGCAGGGCTAGATAACGCTGGCGCACGGGAGGCTCCACTGACGTGTACAACAGGAAAATCGACAGGCGTAAATACGCCATACCTTCGGGATATCGGTTGCTTGCGGCAAAACTTGATAGCGAGTGCCTGGAAGAGTCTTTTCCGGTAGCATTCCCCAGAGTTTTACCCGCCTGGAACCTCCCATGTCCGACCGCCTGACCCTGCTGCGTCCCGACGACTGGCATATTCATCTTCGCGATGGTGCCGTGTTGCCCAATACAGTCGCGGATGTCGCGCGCACCTTTGGCCGCGCCATCATCATGCCCAACCTGGTACCTCCGGTGCGCAATGCCGAGCAAGCCGACGCCTATCGCCAGCGTATTCTAGCTGCGCGTCCGGCCGGCAGCCGCTTCGAGCCGCTGATGGTGCTCTACCTCACCGACCTCACCCAGCCGGATGAAATCCGCGCGGCCAAGGCCTGCGGCTTCGTCCATGCCGCCAAGCTCTACCCCGCCGGTGCGACCACCAACTCGGATTCGGGCGTGACCAGCATCGACAAGATTTTCCCGGTGCTCGAAGCCATGGCCGAAGTCGGCCTGCCGTTGCTGATCCATGGTGAAGTGACCCGTGGCGACATCGACGTCTTCGACCGCGAGAAAATCTTTATCGACGAACACATGCGGCGAGTGGTCGAGCGCTTCCCCACGCTGAAAGTGGTGTTCGAGCACATCACCACCGGCGATGCGGTGCAGTTCGTCAACGAGGCCCCGGCCAACGTCGGCGCCACCATCACCGCCCACCACCTGCTGTACAACCGCAACCACATGCTGGTGGGCGGCATTCGCCCGCACTTCTATTGCCTGCCGATCCTCAAGCGCAACACCCATCAGGAAGCCCTGCTGGATGCGGCCACCAGCGGCAGCGCGAAGTTCTTCCTCGGCACCGACTCGGCTCCCCACGCCCAGCATGCCAAGGAAGCCGCTTGCGGCTGCGCCGGTTGCTACACCGCCTATGCCGCGATCGAGCTGTATGCCGAAGCGTTCGAACAGCGCAACGCACTGGATCAGCTGGAAGCTTTCGCCAGCCTCAATGGCCCGCGTTTCTATGGCCTGCCGGCCAACACCGACCGCATCACCCTGGTGCGTGAAGAATGGACTGCCCCTGCCAGCCTGCCGTTCGGCGAGCTGACTGTCATCCCGCTGCGCGCCGGTGAAAAACTGCGCTGGCGCCTGCTTGAGGAACACTCGTGAGTGACGATCATTTCGACGACGAACAAGAAGGCAACAGCGGTGGCTCTCGCCACCCGATGGCCGCACGCTTCCGCGGTTATCTGCCGGTTGTCGTCGACGTAGAAACCGGCGGTTTCAACTCGGCCACCGATGCACTGCTGGAAATTGCCGCCACCACCATCGGCATGGACGAAAAGGGCTTTGTGTTCCCCGAGCACACCTACTTCTTCCGGGTCGAGCCTTTCGAAGGCGCGAACATCGAGCCGGCAGCCCTGGAGTTCACCGGGATCAAGCTGGACCACCCGCTGCGCATGGCCGTCAGCGAGGAAACCGCCCTCACGGATATTTTCCGTGGGGTACGCAAGGCCCTGAAGGCCAATGGTTGCAAGCGCGCGATCCTGGTGGGCCACAACAGCAGCTTCGACCTGGGCTTCCTCAATGCCGCTGTGGCGCGGCTGGACATGAAGCGCAACCCGTTCCACCCATTCTCCAGCTTCGACACCGCTACCCTGGCGGGCCTGGCTTACGGCCAGACCGTATTGGCCAAGGCCTGTCAGAGTGCGGACATCGACTTCGACGGACGCGAAGCCCACTCGGCCCGCTACGACACCGAGAAGACCGCCGAGCTGTTCTGCGGCATCGTCAACCGCTGGAAGCAAATGGGCGGCTGGCAGGACTTCGACGACTGATCCCGGCGTTTACTGCCCCATAAAAAACCGGCCATGAGGCCGGTTTTTTTATGCGTGACGCCAAGGCTTACAGCTTGCCGGCGTTCTCGCTCAGGTAAGCAGCAACGCCTTCTGGCGAAGCGGTCATGCCCTTGTCGCCTTTTTTCCAGTTGGCCGGGCAGACTTCGCCGTGCTCTTCGTGGAATTGCAGAGCGTCGACCAGGCGGATCAGCTCTTCCATGTTGCGGCCCAGTGGCAGGTCGTTGACGATCTGCGAACGCACGACGCCCTTGTCGTCGATCAGGAACGCGCCACGGAAAGCCACGCCGCCTTCGGACTCAACGTCGTAGGCCTTGGCGATGTCGTGCTTCATGTCGGCTGCCATGATGTATTGAACCTGACCGATGCCGCCGGCATTGATCGGGGTGTTGCGCCAGGCGTTGTGGGTGAAGTGCGAGTCGATCGACACGGCGATCACTTCCACGTTGCGCGCCTTGAAATCAGCCATGCGGTGATCCAGAGCGATCAGCTCGGACGGGCATACGAAGGTGAAGTCCAGCGGGTAGAAGAACACCAGGCCGTATTTGCCTTTGATGGCCGAGGACAGGGTGAAGCTGTCGACGATTTCGCCATTGCCGAGAACGGCCGGTACGGTGAAGTCAGGGGCTTGTTTGCCTACGAGTACGCTCATTGGATATCTCCTGGTGTGGACGTAGTAATAGAAGAAGGGAATGGGCCGCGAGCTTGTCACGCGAATGCGACAGCCCTGTGACCCGATCCCGCTTCGCAAGGACCGCCCATCATACACGGCGTTTTTTAACTGTCCCCAATGGTTTTTCGCCAGGCCGGCCTGCGACACAGAAAATACGACTGGCAAGTCATCCGCGAAGGTAAAAACCGTTCGTCACCCCATTCAAAAAGGCTCACCCAGGCGGCCGAAACCACTTTGACAATCATTCTCGTTAACATTAAGATCCTTCGCAATTGAGCCCTAACCAGCGACGGTTCTCATCTTATGTATGTCTGCCTCTGCACCGGTGTCACCGACGGACAAATTCGCGAAGCCATCTACGAAGGTTGCTGCAGCTACCGTGAAGTGCGCCAGGCCACCGGCGTTGCCAGCCAATGCGGCAAATGCGCCTGCCTGGCCAAGCAAGTGGTTCGCGAAACCCTGACCGAGTTGCAGAGCAGCCAGGCCGCCATTCCCTATCCTGTGGAATTTAATGTCGCCTGATTTTTCGCACACATAACCCTGATTCAAACAACCGGACCTAGCGTCCGGTTTTTTTATGCCGATAATTCAATTGCTTAGGGTCAAAACGCGGAACACAAACATTCTTATTCCGATTAATTTTCATTTATTATTCAATAACTTAGGTTTGACAGTAATCTTTATGCGGCTCAGACTCTGCCCATGTTTCACTAAATAAGGGCAGGACCCCATCATGAAAGGCGACATTACAGTCATCCAGCATCTCAATAAAATCCTTGCCAATGAACTGGTCGCGATCAATCAGTACTTCCTGCATGCACGCATGTATGAAGATTGGGGCCTGAACAAGCTGGGCAAGCACGAGTATCACGAGTCCATCGACGAGATGAAGCATGCGGACAAGCTGATCAAGCGCATCCTCTTCCTCGAAGGCCTGCCGAACGTTCAAGACCTGGGCAAGCTGCACATTGGCGAACACACCAAGGAAATGCTCGAATGCGACCTGCGCATCGAGCGCACCGGCCACGCCGACCTCAAGGCCGCCATCGCCCATTGCGAATCGGTGAGCGACTTCGGCAGCCGTGAACTGCTGGAAGATATCCTTGAATCCGAAGAAGAACATATCGACTGGCTGGAAACCCAATTGGGCCTGATCGATAAAGTGGGTATCGAGAACTACCTGCAATCGCAAATGGGTGACGAGTAACTTAACTCGCCGCACAAATGAAAAAGCCCCGCCTCTCTATATGAGGGCGGGGCTTTTTTATGGTTCTTCACGGAATCCCGGGAAACTCAGAAACAAAAACGCCGATTTGATAGATGATGTTCGTGCGAGCAAACAGATCTAAAAAACCGGCGTTCTTATGCGTGATATTAATA